>JAPXLT010000290.1:0-5884 GCA_033809415.1 Lentisphaeria bacterium | reverse complement strand
ACCCTGCCCCCTGCACCCTGCACCCTGCCCCCTGCACCCTGCACCCTGCACCCTGCCACCTGCACCCTAACTAATACCCTCCCTTGTAACCAGTGGTAGTCTCCCGGATTCCCCATGGGTAATAGTACACCGAATTGTTATAATAGAAGTTTTCCAGCTGTTTTGGAATCGAGGAGACATGACCGTCTACCCAGAAACAATTCGCCCTTCCCCCATGACGGACATAATCAATCAGGCGGTTGGAAGCGCTAGCAACCAGAGTGACTCCGCTCTTGCCGCCATTGCCTGGAGCAAAATCCAAGGTGCGGGAATCCAAAGCAACGATCAGCCAACTGGGACGCTTGACTGCTTGCAAAGTACCGGCACCGCCAAAGGCCGGATTGTCAAACATCTCATTGCCGGCACCATAGCGAAAAATGCCGTAATCCGTACGCGTAGACTCATAGAGGGAACTGACCGGATAGGTACCGTAATAGGGGATTTTCGGACCAAAGGCCGGGCAAGCAAAGATGCCGTTCTTCTGAAAATAATTGCTGGTGGCCAAGGTCGTTTCCCCTGCCGCTTCCGCGATCAGTTTCGCCCAGGTTATAGAGCCGTAATACCCCTCTGCAACGGTTGTCCCCTTCGGCATTAATTGCGGAGGAAGATTCCCGCCGTTGTCTTCAATATATATCTGGTAGCCCAAGCTGATTTGCCGCAAATTACCCATGCACTTGATGTTCATAGCTTTCTGACGGGCTTTCTGCAAGGCCGGCAAAAGCATTGAGGCCAAAATCGCAATAATGGCGATGACGACCAGCAATTCAATTAAAGTAAAACCGTCTCTCTTGTTTGTCATGATCAACTCCTTTGTTCGATAGCCACATTGCAGGAATTTTCTCTGCACAATTCGATCGTCCGCATCACTTCAAGAGTCTGTGAAAAGGGCACAAAAGCTTCTTTGCCAAGTCCAAAATACTCATAGCAAAGCTGGTAATAGCGGTCGTGATCCTCCGGCGTCGGCAAGACGACTTCCTCCTGCAAGTCCGGAACACCTCCAGGATACCGACGCTGCGGTGCTGCAAAACCGGCAAAGAGCTGCTGTCCGTGGATGGCATCCGGCTGGTAATAGCGCAGGCGCCAGCTGCCGTCATCTTGACTCCAAGCTGTACCTTGGCGACCATACAGGATCAAGCTGGGCTGGCTGTAGGTCGTAGCCATATTGATGCTGAGTTTGAACAGTCCGCCCAACCTGCCTCGCAACAGCACCTGCACGACATCATCTGCATCACCGAGACTGAGAACGGTTTGCAACTCACATTTAACCGATGCGCAGGTGTCCCCCGTCAAATAAAAATACTGATCAAGAAAGTGGCTGCCGTAATTCATCAGCATGCCACCGCCATTTTTTTTCAAGGCCTGCCAGTCATTGCGCCGACTGAAGGAATCCGAATTGCGTTCAATCATGAAGATCTCCCCCAATGCCCCGGATGTCATGATCTTTTTCGCGCAACAGGCATCCGTGCTCAGGCGGTGGGGCTGGTAGACCATCAGGCGTCGGCCATTTTTTTCCGCTGCTGCCTGCATCTGCTGCGCTTCCTGCAAATTCAAGGCGGCGGGTTTATCACAGAACACATCAATTCCCCGCTCGAAGCACCAGAGTGTTTGCGAGGCATGAAAGGGAGTCGGCGAGGCGATGACCGCCAAGTCAATATCCGATACGTCCACCTCCTCGAGTGCTCCGTGACAACGCAGTATGCCATGTGTCCCGGCAGCCTCATTGCGGCGATCCGCATCCGGATCAACAACCGCTACCAGTTCAAAACCAGGCTGACGAAGCAGATTCGGCAAATGAAACTGCCAGCCAATCCGCCCCAGACCGACAAGAACACAACGTAATGTCCGGTTATTCATGATCCTCTCTTTTTCACTACGGGAATCTGTCGCAGTGTGTACACAAATAACAAAAAAAACAGAATTTTGAAGATTGAGGATTTTCTCGATAGCCCCCGTTTTCTCTGCTATCTTCTTTATATTATAGACTCTTTTTAGCATTCTTTCAATAACAAGAGTATAGTATTAATAGTAGAAATGTCAGCTTAACGAAAGAAGTTTCATATATGACTAATGAGCATCATTTCTTTTTGAAAAAAATATCACACTGGCTTCAGGCCGACCTGAGCGAAGTCGTCTTTTCTCAGCCTGTACCAGCGCATGACGATCCCCTCCGCGATCCGCAAAAACTCGTTTTCATCGAATCTGGCACTCCCTTGATTACTATTGGTCGTGCAGGGAAAATCGAAAATCTGCCGTTGCCTTCCGGCACTGTCCTCCTTGGTGCCCATGGTGCCAACACCGGTCTGCTCTCAGTGGGACCTTCCCCAGCGCAAACCCTCGCCATTTGCTTTTTTGCCGACTATATCCGGCTGGTGGAATATCAATTTAATGCGGACAACGGTCCTAATAACATCCGTTTTCTGCACACACCCTATTCCTTGCAATTCGGCGGCAAGACGCTGCTGGAACTACTGGATTATTCCCAGCGCAATCCGGTCATGAAAAGCACAGTGCCGCATCTGATCAAAGCATTGCTCAGCCTGCTGAGCACATTGCTGGAAGATTCAGACGCCGGGAAAGAGCGCAGCAAATCCACTTTCACTTGGCGCCAGATCGAAGCTTATGTCAAAAATCATCTGAATGGGGATTTGTCCAGGGAAAAGCTAGCCAAAATCAGCAAGCTGAACCCCAATTACCTCAGTATGTTATGCCGTAAAAAAACCGGCATCACCCTCAACGAATATGTACGCAAGCAACGCCTGATGCAAGCAGCAATTATGCTCGAATTTGAATTGACTCTTGATGAAATCGCAAGCGCGTGCGGCTTCCAGTCCGCAAGCTATTTCATCCGCCTCTTTAAGGCGGAATACGGCACCTCCCCCGGAAAATACCGCTGCCAACACCACAACCCATCTTTTAACAACGAACCACACGAAAAGGCACGAAAATTTTCGTGTGGTTCGTTGTAAAAAAATAGGTCTCGGGCAGATTTCCAGGATTAGGAATCGTTATGATTCTCTGGGAATCCCTATGTTTCTGTATGACTTCTTATGATTCTGCTTGCAAAATCGTTTTTGAAGCACTATTTTTTCGTCGTGGTTCAGACAGCCTCCAAGCCCCACCCAACCAGGGGGCGAACCACCCTTATCGCGCGCGCGAGACAGAAGGAGGGTGCAGGCTGGACACTATGGACGAAGTGGACAGAAGACGGACGTCCACCACACTACGCGCCCCACGACAGTTCTGGCCATCGCAACCGGGACGGTTGCGCCACTTTTTAAACCTGCCCCTGCCCCTGTCCCCTGCCCCCTGCCCCCTTCATGACACAGCAAGACACAGCATCAGCAGACAACAAATCCAGGAAGCCCTTTCGCAAAGCTCGTTTCTGGGCTTTCTTCTTTGCCGGCTTGAGTCTTTTTCTGGGATTGTTGCTGGCAGCGCTGATTTATCTTCCAAGCGCAGTGCAACACCAAGTCGGCAAGATTTTGAACCGCCTTTCGGCTGATGGCGCATTTATCCTGCAAGTCAAATATATTGGTCTCTACCGGACGGAATTTTCCCTACATACTCCGGAGACCGAAGCATTGCGGATCAGTTCCGGCAGCTTGCGGTATCGCCCTTTTCGCCTGTTGCGCAGGAAACTCGAGCGGATCGAACTGGATGGGATCAGGCTGGCACTGGACCTGACGCCGGGCAATCCACCGCTGCCACTGCTAAAATTATTTCCCCAACAAGCAAAAAATGCCGACACCTCTGCACAGCAACTGCGCATTTCCGAGCGGGCTGAAAATCTGCCGCTTCATGTTTCGCATCTGAGCCTGAAGGGCGATCTGCTATTGCTTACAGAGCAGGAAGCCATTCCTGTGGCGATCGAAATGCTTCTCAGTCCCGGCGGTCAGGCAGCCGAACGCCCAGACTGGAATTGGGTGCTGTCGCTAACTCATTCCCGCAACACTTTGCAGGCTTCCGGAAACTGCAACCTGGCAGGAGCCACAGTCACCGCCAACAGCAGATTTTCCGGCAGTGTAAACGCCCTGCCTTACAGCCTGCGACAACTCCTTCCGCCAGAACTCGATGCAGAGTTGACCGGCCAAGCCACCTTCGCCTTTGATCTCGATCGGCGGAAATTAACTGCACTGCAAGGGGAAATCGAGTCCTCTCTAAATTATCGCCAGGGAAAGATGCAAGTAGCCTGTCAGCCGCACCTAACTCTGCATGCGGATACGGAGCATATCACTGCTGAGTTGCGGGGATTGCAAGCCCAACTGGCAGGAACGGATGTCACCGTCAAACAGCTCAGTGCACATGTCTCCCAAAATGACTTGAATGCGGTCAACGGACAAATCGAGGCAGCAATCCAGCAACAAAGCATCATCAAGGCAAACTTCAACATGCTCCGCAAGGACGGCAAAATCCTGTTCGAGACCAGCAATAAGCCGAAAGACGAACAACTGCCTGAACTCAAGATCGAGCTGGATGGCATCAGCCTGAATTTCGAGGCGCCGGAACTCTGTGTTTCCGCAGAATTAGCTCCCGCCATGCAATATCAGATCGCGTTCAGCATCGGCACTGGCCAGTTTTCTGCCGCCGGAGCCGAAGCTGCCATCGATGCCCTGAATGTCGCTGTGCAGGGACAGGGTTCTTCGGCTAACTTGCAGGCAACGATCAGCAATCTGCAACTATCCAAGAATGGTAGTATGGATTGCAAGATACCGGGACTGCAATGCCAGGCCGCATTCCAGAACAAGCAACTGCAAGGACACTGCCAGATTCCGGAAGGCAGTGCGAAACTCCCAAAACAGGAACTCGAAGTGGACTTTGCGGCAGACATCCCGCTGCTGTGCCCTTTCCCAGAGCAGGAGGCCCCCGCCGGCTTTTTCCGTGTGAACTCACTGCGCGGTAAGGGAGAAAAGCTGGGCAGCCTCGAGGGAAATTTCCGGCTTGACAAAAAGCAGATTTCCTTTCAGGCAGTCAGCGATCTGCGAGGACTCCAAGCAAATTTAACCGCAGACGTCTTCCCCTTTGCAACTTCGCAGGAACCTTTCTTCATATGTCACTTCGAATTGCCGGAACAAGCTCTGCCTAAAAACCTGCCCCCGGCGCAGTTCATCCCACACCTGAAAGGTTTCCAATGCCAAGGAAAACTCGCTGCCGAAGGAAATCTCATGCTCCGGAAAAATGCTGAACCGCACGGAAAAGCCTTCCTAAAAATCAGCGACGGACAACTGCAAAACCCCGAAAAAAAATTCTCCCTGGATGGACTCCGGCTTGAATTTTCCTTGCCGGACTTGCCGAAAATCGCCAGTGACGGTAATCAGCTGCTGGCCTTCCGGAATCTCGAATTCGGCAAATTCGCCATCCGTTCCGGGCGTGTGCGCTTCCGCATGGAAAGTCCGACTTCCTGGCACCTGGAAAACCTGACCATGAACTGGTGCGATGGTAAATTGAAACTCGACTCCACTCGCATCAATCCGGATAACAAACGCACCAGCCTGGTTTTTTACTGCGACCGCCTCCGACTCTCAGCACTATTGCACCAGCTTGGCGCCGGGCAGGATCAGGGCGACGGGCACATCAGCGGAACCATCCCCGTCGTCTTCAGTGATTCAGGCCTGCGTTTCCGGGACGCCTTCCTGTACTCGACGCCCGGGGAAACCGGCTCGATCAAACTGCTGCCCAGCAAGAGCATCCGGGCGACCGCAGCTGCTTCGGATCAATTGTCTTTCGCCCTGGATGCCTTGGCGGATTTTCATTATTCCTGGGTCAAGCTCTTGCTGAACAGCGAAAAAGACCTGTTGAAAATCAAGTTGCAGACGAACGGAAGGCCGGCCGGCAAGCTATATTATAT
>JAPXLT010000289.1:0-5888 GCA_033809415.1 Lentisphaeria bacterium | reverse complement strand
CGCCTCCGACTGAAAAAGTAAAGCCGACCTTGGCACATGGCGATCCGTCCGATCTGTCGTCCGTGTAAAGTCCGTGTCCCGTCCGTGTAAAGTCCGTGTGGGTTGCGGGCGATCAGTCCGCGCCAAGTCTTTTCGGGTATTTCGTTGTTTAAAAAAGAATTCCTCGCTTGCTCGGGTTCACTGACGTCTTACGCTTATTCCGACTTTCAATTCAGGCAACAACATTAACGAAAAAGGAACGATACGATGGCAAGACTTGAAATGGGTGACCTACTGGACTTGGTTCTGGAAGAAGGCGCCAGCGACTTGCATATTCCCTGCTTTTCCCCGCCGGTCATCCGCCAACACGGCGAAATGGTGCCGTTGGATACCGATCCCATGGGACCTGAGGACACCGAATACCTGATGAAATCGATCACTTCGGAAGCCAACCAGCAGAAACTGCAGCAGGATGGCGGTGTCGATTTCGGCTTTGCCTTTGGCGACAAGGCCCGTTTCCGGGTGAGTGTTTTCAAGGCCAAGGGGAATGTCGGCATGGTATTGCGTACGATCCCGAATACATTGCTGACGATGGAGCAGATCGGCCTGCCCCCGTCCGTCAAGGATATCCTTTTCCGTCCTCGTGGCCTGGTATTGGTCACTGGACCGACAGGAAGCGGAAAATCCACGACGCTGGCTTCGATGATCGATATTATCAACACGGAAAAGCGCGACCATATCATCACCATCGAAGACCCCATCGAGTTCTATCATCAACATAAGAACAGCGTTGTGACCCAGCGCGAAGTCCATAACGACGTGCCATCCTTTTCGGAGGCCATCCGCCGGGCCTTGCGTCAGGACCCCGACACCATCCTGGTCGGTGAAATGCGCGACCTCGAGACGATCGGCGCGGCAATCACCGCCGCCGAAACCGGGCACTTGGTCTTCGGCACCCTTCATACGACCGGCGCCGCTGAAACGGTTGACCGTATCGTTGACTCGTTCCCGACCACGGCGCAGGCGCAGGTGCGCACTCAGCTGGCCGCCACCCTGATCTGCGTCATCTCACAGGTGTTGCTGAAACGCATCGATAAAAAAGGACGTGTGGCGGCTTTCGAGATTTTGGTGCAGACCCCTTCCATCTCCGCCTTGATCCGGGATGGCAAGACTTTCCGGATTACTTCGGATATCCAGACCGGCGCAAAATGGGGAATGAATACGCTGGATGCGCACCTGCTGCAACTGTATAATGATGGCAAGATTTCCTATGGCGACCTGATCACCAAGTGCCGTGACGCCGAAGGGATCATTGCCAGCATCAAGGATGCGATGAAAAAATAAATAACGAAGTCTGCTTCAACAGATGATTTTTACAACAGGAGGATTCACCTATGGCAAGATTCCAATACACTGCTGTTGACGGGAATGGTAAAGAGCGCAAAGGGGTTATCGAGGCCGCCGATGATAAAGAGGCAACGAATCTGCTGAAACAGCAGGGCCTCTTTCCAACCGGAGTCGTCGAAGCCGGAGGCGCCAAGAAAAAGGGCGGTGCCGGGCAGGCTTCCGGGGCGAAAGGAGGCGCAGGCTTCCGCTTTGGTGCGCCAAAGGTTGGCAGCAAGGACCTCTGTACGACGACCCGCCAGCTGGCTACCCTGCTCGAGGCTGGTCTGCCGCTGGTGCGTGCTCTGCGGACTTTGCAGCGGCAGGCCAAAGGCCAAAAACCGGCCTTGTTTGCGGTTATGGGCCATTTGGCCGATGCTGTCGAAGGCGGCGCTACCTTTTCGGAGGCTTTGGCGACCAACCCTCGTACCTTTAATAGATTATATGTCAGCATGGTGCGCGCCGGCGAAGCGTCCGGTGCCATGGAGATCGTGCTGGTTCGCCTGGCCGAATTTATGGAAAAAGCGCAGCGCATTGCCGGCAAGGTGAAATCCGCCCTCGTTTACCCGATTTCTGTGTTGGTCATCGCCCTTGCGATTACCGCTGGTCTGATGATCTTCGTCATTCCGAAATTCGCCAAGATGTTCGAGGAGATGCTGCCTGGCGAGACATTGCCGGGGATTACGCTGTTTGTTATTGGTGCCAGCAACGCCCTCAAAGACAATGCCATCGGCTTTGCCATCGGCGTGTTTGTCGGTATTTTTATTTTCAAACTGATCCTGAAGACGAAGCCTGGAGCCTATGCCTTTGACTACTTTGCCATGAAGGCGCCGCCATTTAACACCTTGGTAATCAAAAATTCCTCGGCGAGGTTCTGCCGCACGCTGGGCACCTTGATGGGTTCCGGCGTGGCAGTCTTGCAGGCGTTGCAGATCGTCAAGGACACATCCGGCAATGAGTTGGTCGCCCGCGCCATCCAGGATGTGCATGATGCGGTAAAGGAAGGAGAAGGCATGACCCAGCCCTTGGAAAAATCAAAGGTATTCCCGCTGATGCTTTGCAGTATGGTCGAAGTCGGCGAAGAAACTGGCGCATTGCCGGATATGTTGAACCGCGTCGCCGGCGTCTATGAGGAGGAAGTCGACCGAGCCGTCGAAGGCATGACATCCCTGATCGAACCGATCATGATCTGCTTCCTCGCCGTCATCGTCGGAGGGATCGTCATCGCACTCTTCGCACCAATGGTCAAGATGATCGATAAACTCGGTGGGTGATTCTCTTTAACAACGAAAAACACGAAAAGGCTTGGCGCGGACTGATCGCCCGCAACCCACACGGACTTTACACGGACGGGACACGGACGGGACACGGACAACAAATCGGACGGATTGCCATGTGCCAAGATCGGCTTTACTTTTTCAGTCGGAGGCGATATGGAGCGCCGGCGGCTCGCCGGCATGAAGTCGGCTTCCCTCTCCCATCACCGAAAAATCAAAAAGTTCAAAAAGATTCTCAAAAATGAGAAAGCCCCTCAAGGCCAGTAACTTGCGCATCGGTTTTTTGAAAATCTTTCACAAAAAAGAAGAAGTTAGGCAATAGTATTACGAAAATTTTTTAAGGGTTGTTGCTTTGACGGACGGGAGGGCATGCGGTTTAAAAAGTAGCGCAACCGTCCCGGTTGTGATGTGCAGGGGGCAGGTCGGACGGATCGGTCGATCTGTCTCTTTCCGGCATAAAGCATAGCGCCGTAGGCGTTTAACCATGCTTAACCCCTGGCTTTAGCCTGGGGTGGGAAATCCCCCCAAAGACAGTGCCTTGTAAAGGCACCACAATCAGACGGAGAAATTCACAAAAAAGAAGAAGTTGGGCAATAGTGGCACGAAAATTTTTTCGTGCCTTTTTTGTGTTTTTCGTTGTTTAAAATAAAAAAGGTGACCCGACTGTATGCTCTGCAATTAAAAAAATTGAAATCTTGAGATTTCTTTGTAAAAATGTCCAGAGTGTCTGTATCAGGGTCACCTAAGTATTAAGATACACAGGCAAATGACAATGTCAAGCCGTTATATTAATTTTCCTGCGGAATTTTCCAGTCATCCGGCAGGCTCCAGCGGACGGTTGCGCCTTTTTTCCGGTTGCAGCAGGCTTTCAGATCATCTGCGAGTTGTTCGAGGAAGCGCAGCAGTGCGCTGAGCGGTTGCGATGCTGCCGGGACAACCCATATCGCTTTGTTTTCCGCAAAGACCTTCATTCTTTCCTTGAGTTTGGCTTGTTGTTCTTCACAGGCGCTTTGCTGGCTTTTCTTTGGCGCACCGCCTTTCAGCTCGCTGCGCAGTTGGAGCATCCACCCGAAGACCTCCGCCAGCATCTGTATTCGCACTGCATCGCCCAGCATGCTCATCAGGCCATTCTTTTCCTGGATATCGAGTTTGCTGCACTCGAGAAGCTTGCTGAATTTGCCGACGGCTTCTCCGGCCAGGGATGCCGCCTTCTGCAAGGAGGCGCCTGCATCCTCGAGGGCTTCCAGGTTTTCCAGGGCTTCCTCGGGATATGCACGCGGCCAGACTTTCAACGTATCATTGACGTAGCTGTAAGGATATTGCAGGCAAAGTTTGAAAGCGGGTTCTATGCTGGCCTTATGCAGCAGGTCCGCCGCCTTGATGTAACATTCCGATCCGCTGCCGAAATGATAAAATGCCCAGCGTTTCTGCACGGCTTCGGGCTTTCCTGCGGCGACAGTCGATTCCCAGGCATAGGCGCCCAGGAGTGCCTCATGATCCAGATGCGAGGGGTCATGCACCGAATAGGATATTGCACCGCGTGCGCCTTCATCTTCCGCCAGGGTCATCATCTTCTCGATGTTTGGCCGGCGGAAATCGTAAGTGCTCCAGTTGTAGTAGCAAGTCATTGGGGCGACCCAGCCAGCCAGACCGAGTTTCAGCCCCAGTTTCGGGTGCACGCTGTCATGCAACTTGTCATTGCTGTACCACCACCAGTGCAAAATGATGCGATCCTTCAAACCGGCTTTCTCGAGGCGCTTGACGAATTTGCCGTCCAGGATCGAACTGTGCCTGGTCAGCTGATCATTCCATAAGACGATCTTCTGGACGCCCTTGCCGATCAGGAATTCCGCAAGCCAGAGCACGTACTCGATAAACAGCTCCTCTTTTTTATGCTTCTTGCATTCTTTGCAGCAGCACCAGGGGGACTCCTTCTTCTGCGCATTGTCAGGATGCGGATAATCCTCATAGACCTCGTCGAGCTCGATATGAAAATACTCCAGCCCGTCGGGAAAATATTTATCAATGATTCCACCATACAGTTCGCTGATGAACTCCCTCGTTTTCGGGGAACTCAGGCAGTAGCCCATGCCGGACGACTTGCCCGCGGCATCCAGCGCTGAGATTTCGGGGCGTAGCCTGGGCAGCAGGGTGTTGTGCCCAAGGCTGTTGAAAAATGGGATGATGCTGACGCCGCGCTCACGCCCATAGGTGATGACTTCCGCCAGAAAATCCTGCTGTGCCATGAAAGGGGTGTAGGTCTCATCATGCCACATGTCGCCAACGGGGTCATACCAGCGCAGACGATGCTCCGATTTTAAATCCTCCTGACCTTCTTGAACCCCCTGATCCGCCGGAGCCTCCGGGTCCAACGCCGGGTCCGGAACCATCAGAAACTCGCTGGGACGCTCCGCACCCTCGAAACGGCAACTGCCCCAGCAACCATACAAGCCAATCCCCAAAGTATTCATCTTGACGGAGGAAACTGCGTCTATCGCCTGGAACCAGTCCGTATTGCACATGCGATCCGGCCCCCATTTGTTCTCCACAAAAATTCCGCGCATTGGCATCATTGGCCAATCCTTGATCGTGAGATTGGGAACCGTCTTCTCCTGGAGGATCAGGCGGAACAATGAGGCCAGCGTCTGGGATGCCCAAACCATGCCCTCCTGATACGGAGAACGGATGTGCACTTCGCTGCCGCTGACGGTCAATTCATAATAATCACAATGACAATCCTCCGGAACAGCCGATAAATCAAATTTTTCCGGCGCCTCGACTTGCGCGTTGACAACATATTTCTTCTTGTTCGCAACAACCCGCACACCCGCCGCAGTCAAGACCGACCGTACCGCTTTACGCTGAATCGGCAGAACATTGTTCGTTACCAGGCGCACATCAATGCCTAATTCGCTGACCCCTCCAGTTAACTCACAATGCTTCACACGGGGAAACAGTTCCGGCATCTCACAACCGCGGCTGACTGCCATGGTAACCTCCTTCGAGTGGAATAATAATCAGGTACAATAATACATTAATATAACACATTAAACCCTTTATGCAAGAACAACACCCCCCCAGAAACTTTCGCCCAACTTCTTCTTTTTTGTGCAAGATTTTTCAGAAAAGCAATCTATAAGTCATTGGCATACAATCACTTGTCAAGATGATCCGTCTGATTGTGGTGCCTTTACAAGGCACTGTCTTTGGGTGGGTTCCTCACCCCAGGCTAAAGCCAGGGGTTAAGCA
>JAPXLT010000288.1:0-5905 GCA_033809415.1 Lentisphaeria bacterium | reverse complement strand
GCCGCCTTGGATGAACATTGGGAAAAATTGTACGGCAGCAAGGCAGGCGCTGCGTTGAAAGCATTCTACGGCTTGCTGGTGGAACGCTGGGAAGATGTGGCTGTGGCCTCGTTCAATAGCACGGACAGCCGAGCCAATAGCAATGTGACTCCTGAAGTGCTTTACAAGGCATACAATATCCAGACTGTGGAAAAGCTGGAAGCATTGCTGGCGGAAGCCATCGCGGCGACCGAACCTGGCAGCATCGAACGCAAGAGGGTGGAATTCTTTGCCGCGCCATGGTCCAAGGATTTTACCGCCTCGAAAGCATATTGCACGATGGTCATTCCTACCTACGAAGTCAAGCGAGTGGGGCGTCAGGACAGCATTGCCGTTGATGGCAAGCTGGATGAGGCCTTCTGGGGGAAGGTCAAGCCGATTCCCATGCAGCAGGCCAAAGGGGAAGGCGGCGAACTGCCCTCGAAGCCGGCGGCTAAATTGGCCTGGGATGAAAAGGGCCTGTATCTGGCATTTACCTGCCAGGGTGCGCCGCGCATCAACAAGGGCGATGTCTGGTTTGACAGCGACAACATCGAGTTTTTCGTGTCCCCCGGCACAGAAAAGGCGACATATTACCAGTTTGCTGTTTCGCCTGGGAATGACTTCAGCGATGCCTACAAGGTGGAGAAGCCCATGGAAGCCGCGCTGGACTCGCATTGGAGCTGCGAAGGTCTGCAACGTGCGGTCTCCTATGATGACAATAGCTGGACGCTGGAAATGTTTATTCCATTTGAAGGATTGCACCGCACGGAGCCTCCAAAGCCCTACACCAGCTGGTTTGGCAATATCATCAACAACAAACTGATGGCCGCCAAGAAGAACGCGGAATACTCGTCATTCTCGATTACCATGGGCAACAATCATAACCATTCCTTATGGGGTAAATTCAAGTTCATGGACAGGGAAGACTGACTACAACCCATTTTTTAACAACGAACCACACGAAAAGGCACGAAAAACTTTTTATAGGTTTGTTGTTTTCTCTGATTGCTTGGCACGTAGTGCTGGGGCAGGGGAATCAACGAGAGGGGGCATTCATATTTATGCAAAAGTTGATAACCGTCATTGTTTCTACCATCATGATTGAGCTTATGGCATGTACGGCATGGGTCACGGCGCCCGACGTGAGCGCCAACGGAAAACTATTCATCCACAAGACCCGGGATTGGGGAAAGGGAAAGGAAATCCCTGTCACCTTGCGACATGAAACAGCACCTGGTGGACAATACAAGATGCTTGCCTTCAGTCCCTATATGCTATTCAATGAAAAGGGATTGGGGATGATAGACTTAGCCTTGCCCAAGACGACGGATTATCCAGAGGATGAAAGCAAACTCCAAAACATAGGCACCACCATGCAGAAAGTCGCTTCTTCTTGTGCAACCGTCCAGGAAGCTTTGGCCAAGATGACAAAAATGACGCAGGACGGCAGCAATCCCAAGACAGATACATACATTCTCTGCGACACCAGGGAGGCAGTCATCATCGAGATATCTCCCAAACATATTGCGCACCAGATCATAACCCGGGGCGTTGCCGTGCACACAAACCATTTTATTTTCCCTGAAATGGCTTGCATTTCAAAAGGCACGGTAGACGGTGCGATTAAGTCCGCCACGCGGCTTCATGTCACGACAGGACTGTTCATTGACAAGATGAAGGAGCATGGCAAAATCAGCATTGCGGATTCGGTTGATGTCTCCCGCTTCCACGACAATGAAAAATATCCTGAAATGTGCCCATTCAGAAACAGCACCGTATGCGCATCGGACTATATCCCCGACGCAGAATACCCGGATGTGCTGGGCACTGTGAATATTGTTCCCGGGCCGACTTGCTATGCGGTGGCCATACCCATCCCGATGGGTATCAAAAAAATACCGGCAGTGTTGGAAAATGGCGATTTCGGAAAGCTTGCCTATAAGCTTAAGCGAAGCAAAATAGATGACAAGGCGCTGAAAGAGAAGTTTCTTCCCATCGAGGAGAATTTCCGCAAGGAATACGAAGCGACACTGGATACGGCCAGGAAACTGCTGAAGGATAATAAACGGGAGGACGCGCTCGAGTTGCTCCAGAAACTGACCGACAAGCAGGTTGCCGAAGCGTATGCACTCATGCAGGGTATCCTCGAACAAGCAGATAATTGAAAGCATATCTTTTTGCCACGAACCACTTGGCGTGGGCTGGCGCTCACAACCCATTCAAACGGCAAAATGAGTGTTTTTAATGGACAGGGACAGGAATGGACATCATGGACGCGATGGACTTGACGTTTAATGGACGAATGGACAGGCACAAAAAATGTCACCTGCTGTACTTGTCCATTCCTGTCCATTGTCCCTTGTCCATTCAGCAGTCCATTCTTGTCCATTCCGTCCATGATGTCCATTCCTGTCCCTGTCCATCGTCCATAAAAAATCTTTCACAAAAAAGAAAAAGTTGGGCAATACGAAAATGAAAACGAGAGTTTTGTTTATTGCCGCGTTTTTCGCGGGGCTGGTGCCATTGATGGCCGTGTCTTATCAGAACAAGGCACTGAATCCTGTCACTTTTATGACCGCTCAGGAGCATGAGGAACTGTTCCTGATCAAAGACGGCAAGCCCAATGTCATCATTGTACGCCCATACAATGACGGCGAATCGTCGGCTATGGCCGCCAGGCGTTCCGTCACGATTGCAGAGGAGGCGGTCAAAGATGCCTTTTTACGCATAACGGGTGCTGCCGTAAAGGTGGTGGATGCCGCTTCCGCTGAAGCGGAAACGGCGCCGGTTGTCATTTCTTTGGGCAAAAACAGGATATCGGAGAAGCTGGGCATTGATTTCAAGGCATTTCCGAAAGAGGGCTTTATTGTCAGGACATTTGAGCGCGGTATTGCCATTGCAGGTGATGATGGATATCTTGATCCGGGACGGTATGACAAGTTTGACTGGTACAGGTATCGTTTCAATGGAACTGCCAATGGCGCATATGATTTCATTGAACGCGTGCTGGGCGTGAGGTATTATTACCCAGGCATAGGCATCTATGCGCCTAAAGTCAGCGAACTGAAAATCTCCCCGGTATGCTATACGGATGCGCCGGTGTACCATAACCGTTTCCACTATGCATATGCCCGCCACTTTGCGAAGGGAACACCTTGGGAAGGCGTGAAGAATGACGGGGGGATTTTTGACAAGGCCTGGCGCTTCTCCATCGCAACCCGGTTCTACGATCCGATCCATACCCCGGTGCCGAGCATGTTGCTTGCAGCTCACCCCGATAAAAAAGATATCATATTCTACAAGGACAAGTATGGCGTAGTCCATGACGGTCCGAAAAGCGCAATCCTGGATATCACAAATCTGGAGTTGGCGCACCTTATCGTCCAGGACTTTAAAAACTTCTATGATTCTGACGGCAAGGATAATATGCACTGGCGGAATCGTCCCGACTCCACGTCCCTCAGCGGTCGGCAGCCAAATAGCGAATACGCATTTTTCGGGCAGTCTGACCATTATATGGGAGATTTGCCGGACGCTGTACAGCATCTGATTCCGCCTGAGCGGAAACACAGCAGGAGTGGTGCTCTCAGCGATGTGTATATGCGCTTTTACATTGCCATGGCCAATGAAATGAAGCAGTGCCTGCCTGGCAAGAAACTTGGCGTTTGCGCATACCATAATTATCGTCTTCCCCCCGTCTTGACGAAGCCGGAAGAGATTCCTGATAACATTGACATGCTGCTGTGCACGGGGACGATTGTCCTCGCCAAGTCGCCAAAATCCAGCGCAGACTGGCAAAAAGTATACGGCGGCTGGTACAAGGCTTTGGGGAACCGTCCTGTTTCCGCATATACATACGGGACAAGCGTTCCATTCACGAAGGCGTTGGAAGGGGATTATATGCGGGACTTCATCAATTGCCTCGAACCATATCTTTCCAAGGACGGCGGCGTGTTCTTTGATGCCGGATTCAATTACCATTTCTACTATACGTATTATCTCGTCTTCCGCAGTTATTGGAACCCCGCCTTTGACAACCAGGCGGCGATGGATGAGCATTGGCAGCTTCTCTATGGAGTCGAGGCCGGAAAGTCCCTTCAGGCGTTTTATGCGTTGTTGAAGGAGCGCTGGGAAAAGGGATATATCGGCGCCGGTTCAGCAGATGACCTTGTCGGCATAACGACCGCCAAGCTGTACGAGGCCTTCAATGGCAAGACCGTGGACAGGCTCGAGGCTTTGCTGAAGGATGCCCTTGATGCAACGGACCCTGGAAGCATCGAGCGCTTGCGTGTCGAGTTTTTCTCGAAGCCCTGGCCGTCTGCCTTCAAGTCAGCCCGTTCATACCACAGCATGGTCATCCCGATCCATCATGTCACACGTATCGAGCCAAATGAAAAGATTGTCATTGACGGAAAATTGGACGAGCCTATATGGCAGCGGGCCGCAGTGATGAAAATGCAACAGGCACATGGTGATGGCAGCGAGTTGACCTCGAGGCCTACGGGCAGGCTGGCATGGGACGATACTGGAATCTTCCTGGCATTTACTGGTCATGGCGGCGTGGCAGTGAAGCCGGGCGACCTTTGGGATGAAAGCGATAATATTGAATTTTTCCTGTCGCCAGGTGTCAATAAAGAAATTTATTATCAATTTGCCGTCTCAAGCGGAAATAATATCCATCAGGCTCGCAAGGTCGATAAACCGGTGCCTACTCCATTGGATTTTCATTGGAGGTGTATGGGGCTGAAGCGGGCTGTGACAATTGCCGGGGAGGAATGGCATCTCGAATTGTTTATTCCGTTCGAAGGATTGTTCGAGTGCAAAGCCCCGCAACCATACACGGTTTGGGATGCGAATCTGGTAAGCAACAAATGCATCTCGAAAGGCAAAAAGGAGTATTCAAGCTTCTCGCTTACCATGGGGAGTAATCATAATCCAAGTCTTTGGGGCAAATTACGCTTTCTTGGATATGGAGACTGACAGTGATCAGAAAACTGCTCTTATTGATTGTTTCTATTGGATTAGTGTGTGGTGCCGGACCGGTGGTGGAGAAGGTCTCGCGCGGCTATCACCATTCCGGCAAGACCTACGGTAAGGGTGAATATTATAAGTTGTCCAATGACATGGTTTCGTACATGATCTATCTGCAATGGGTGAATGTTACCGCCAAGTCACCTCCCCAGGTGCTGGTGGGTGTGCCTGAACCATGGTTTTTCAGTGGTTTTCTAAGCAGGGGATATACAAGCATTACAGTGAATGGCATAAGCAGTCAGCTGCTGGAACCCAAATATGTCAAGCCCTTCAACGATGAGGATGCCGCCGGCGTCGAACTGCTGTATAACTTTAACGGATGCCGTATGTTCCAACGTTTTTATGTCACTGGCGAAAAACCATTGCTATTTATGGAATGGGTAAAGGACGCCAGCAGCCAATTCCCGCTTGAAAGCGCTGAAGTGCATGTCAATGCCAGGCCATCGCTGGTCTTGTCAGATTATGATTATCAGCGAACTATTGCCACTGCATCGCGCATCATCGAGTGCCCGGAAAAGGGAACAGTCTGGGCGCAGCTGAATGAAAAAGACAAATATTGGATCGCATACGATATTGGACTTGAACCATCCACTAATAAAGACGCACAGGGACCATGCTTCTTGACGGCTGATTGGAACGGTGTGCAATCAGCCAAGGTCTGGTATGGACATGTTTATTCCATGACATTCCGATTTGCGCTTGATACTACGCATGACCGATGGAAGTTTGCCACTGCCGAGTTCAAGAAGGCGTCCGATAATGCACCCTTTATTGAAAATGTCCGCAATAATGCGCAATGGTTTAGCATCGCGGAAAAATAAGGTGCGTGGTGCAGGGCAATACTCGTTACTTA
>JAPXLT010000287.1:0-5944 GCA_033809415.1 Lentisphaeria bacterium | reverse complement strand
CCCCACGCACCACGCACCACGCACCACGCACCACGCACCACGCACCACGCACCCCGCACCACGCACCCCGCACCACGCCCCCTGCACCCTGCCCCCTGCCCCCTGCACCCTGCACCCTGCACCCTGCACCCTGCCCCCTGCACCCTTTCCCGGAGTCCCATATACGTGTCAGAAAGTCCCGATAAAAAGTTACAGGAAGAGCTGGCAGAACAACTGACAGCTATCCTGATTGCTCTTTCGGCTCCTGCGGATTTACAGGAAATCGAGCGGATCCTCTATTTGGCCTCCCGTTTCATGCCCCATCTTGCTCGGTTATCCATGCCAGCGCTTCGTTCTCTGGCTAACAATCTGTGCAAGCAAGGCGTCCTCGTCTATCAGGATGACAAGTGGAGCTATCCGGACGTCACCGATGAAAAAGTCCGGCGCCTGATGTCAAATAAAGCTTATGCCAGCTTAGCGGACTGCATTGCCCGAGCGCTCCCCGCCATCGGCAACCTCGGCCAGCCCGACTTGAATTACCTGAAACGTGACATCCGCAATGCATTCTATTCTGAAGATGCCCGTTTATTGAATGCCAGCCTGGTCAGCATGCGGGATTATTTTCCCGAAGAATACAATGACGCGGCAGGCTTTGAGTTCCTGCTTGACAAGCAGGACTGGGACAGCCTGCTCAAGCTTTCCGATCCCTTGCTGGCAGTATGCTCCTGGCAATTGCTCCCCATTATCATCCGGGAGCTATACGACGTCCGCCCCTTTGAGAAAAAGCTGCTCGAGGTCAGCGAATCCCTGCCCATGGCAGCAATCTATCCGCTGATCGACTATGAAATTCTCTGTGGCAACTGGAATACTGCCGCCCGGCTGATGAAGCAGAATCCCAACAACAATGCCCGCATGTTGCGTCAAGCATGGCTGGCAACCATATTCGGAAAAGACGAAAGGGCAGTCAACCTCTTTCTGGATTCCCTCTATGAAGTACGACAATTTGAAGGAATCCATGACTTCTATTTCCAGACAGTCGGCGGCCTCTTCTTCATCTTCTCACTGCTGCGCACTGGTACGCCTGCTGCACTCAACACCGCAGAAAACAATGCCGAACTGGCAATCAACGTCCCCTGCTGGGGGCACCTCTACCAGGCATTGCATGCCCTGATCCATTTCCGCCGCACCCACGAACATGCCGAAAAAATGCCCATGCCGGAAAAAATGTCCCCGCTCCAGGATTTTTTCTGGATTCTCATCCAATACTGGACAAACCCGGAATTGAGCGCGGACGAACGGAAACGCCTCGAGGTCATTGCTCGGAAAGCCGCCAAAGGTGGCTACCAATGGCTCTTCCGGGAATGCGAAGAACTTCTGCGGCGCAGCGACCAGGATGTTGCCTCGGTTTCCCGGCGTTATCATGATGATCCGATTGGCGAGGTGCCTTTTCTATTGGATTGCGTCCAGATCCAGAACAGCTGGCTCAGCCGCCTCAGCAAATTCGATCCCTTCTTGACCGGCCTGCCGAAACGCACCGTGCGGCGCCTAATCTGGCTAGTCTCCACCGATGAAAGCGATCAGGGAATACTGACTGTGCGTCCCATGGAACAGCATGCAATCCGCAGCGGCAAGTGGAGCAAAGGACGCAAATTCACCGCCTTCCGGAACCAGAACTACTGCCGTATCGAACAAGACTTGGACTCCTTCATGTCCGGATATCAGCTTTCCCCCCAGGACAAATTTGCCTGCACGATCCTGCGTGAGGCGCTCGCCAAGATTGAAGAGGACCCCGCCAATCTGATCCCCGCCTGGGGTTCTGTCTTCCTGGCACTGGTCGGGCATCCCAGGCTGCTGCTGGACGGCCCGGGCACGCGGGAACTGCAATGCGTCGCCGCCACCCCCTACATCCGGCTCCTCTGCCGCGAAAATTATTATGAATTTCACCTTTGTCCGCAGCCTCGCGACAATGAACTGATGGTACTGCGCCTCGAACATGGCGATGTCATCAGCGTCTTCCTCTTTGACAATGAATTCCTGCAATTGCGCCAGCTCATCGGCAAGGAATTGCGCCTGCCTGCCGACGCGCAAAGCGAAGTCCAGGAACTGCTGACCAGGCTCAGCAAACGCTACCAGATTCTGTCAGACTGCACCCTGGGTTCCATCGATTTACGCTGCGAACCTGCTGAAGACCGCCCGGAATTGCGCCTGATTCCTGAAAATCAAGGTTTGCGCATCGAGTTGTTTGTGAGGCCCTTCGGGGTGTCCAACGGTTTTTATAAACCCGGCCAGGGACCGTTGGAAATGCTCACGCATCAGGAAACAAAGCCTCGCCGGTTATGCCGAAATTTCGCCAGTGAGATTGCTAAAGCCGAAGAAGTGGCGGCAGCCTGCCCGGCACTGCTGAAAGCAGAAGTACTCGAAGACTCGAGCTGGCTCCTGCCCAACCCAATGGATTGCTACGAGTTCACGCTGCAACTGCGGGAAATCCTCTCCCTCTGCATGGTTCATTGGCCGGAAAACAACCGCTTCTCGAACACCCGCACCATCGGCCTGGGAAATCTGTCGCTGCGAGTGCAAAACTACAAAGACTGGTTTTCGCTGGATGGCTCGGTTCAGATCGATGAGAATAAAACCGTTTCCCTGCGCGAACTGCTTCATAAGGCCAATGACGAAAAAGGACGTTTCATCGTTCTCGAGGACGGGCAGGTGGTCGCACTCAGCGAGAGCTTCCGCCAACGCCTCGATGATTTAAACCGGATTGCGGAATATAAGAATGAAGGATACCGGGTGCATCATTTTCTGCAACCGGTCTTGGGTTCGTTGCTGGGCGGCCTGGGTTCCTGCGAACTATCTCCGGAATGGCACGAACACATTCGCCGGATGGAGCAAGCCATGCAGCTCGAACCGGAAGTACCGGAAGGTTTGCAAACAATACTGCGCAAATACCAGCGGGAAGGCTTCGTCTGGCTATCGAGGCTGGATGCAATGGGTGCCGGCGCCTGCCTTGCCGACGACATGGGCCTCGGCAAAACGATCCAGGCCATCGCTTTCATTCTTAGTAAAACCCATGAGGGACCCAGCCTGATCATCGCCCCTACCTCCGTCTGTGCAAACTGGCAGTACGAATTCAGCAAATTCGCGCCGTCGCTTCGAGTCGTCACACTAGGCAATGACGACCGCCAGGAAACCCTGTCCAGCATGGGGCCAAATGAGGTGCTCATCAGCAGCTACGGCCTCTTGCAAAGTGAAAATGAGCAATTCAGCAAAATCAGCTGGCGGGTTGCGGTTCTTGATGAAGCGCAAGCGATCAAGAATTATCACGCCAAGCGTTCTCAGGCGGCAATGAACATCAAGGCTAAGTTCCGCCTGGTCACCACTGGAACTCCGGTGGAAAACAACTTGAATGAACTCTGGGCGGTCTTTCGTTTCATCAACCCCGGCCTGTTAGGACCACGCGACCTCTTTCAACGCCGCTTCGGCATCCCGATCGAGCGCGAGGACAACCGGGACGCCATGCAACACCTGAACAAGCTAATCAAACCATTCCTGCTGCGTCGCCGAAAAGACCAGGTACTCAAAGAACTTCCGCCGAAAACCAATGTCGATTTCAGTGTCGAACTATCCAAGCCGGAACGGGAATTCTATGACAAACTGCGCCAGGGAATCCTTGCCGATCTGGAACGACGCGATGACCCGGAAGGGCGCATGCGAATCCGGGTGCTGGCCGGCATCACCAAATTGCGCCTGGCCACCTGTCATCCACGCCTGGTCGCACCAGGAACTGATCTGCCGGGCTCGAAACTCGATGCCTTCCTCGAACTCCTCGCGGAAATCCTCGAAGGTGGACACAAGACTCTGGTCTTCAGTCAGTTCGTAAAATTTCTCAGCATCGTGCGCACTTCGCTGGAAGAACGTGGCATCGAGTATCAGTATCTGGATGGGAGCCTGTCGACCAAGGAACGCAATGCCGCAGTCAAGACTTTTCAGGCCGGCAAATGCCCGGTGTTTCTGATCAGTTTGAAAGCTGGCGGATTGGGTTTGAACCTGACTCAGGCGGACTATGTCATCCACCTGGACTCCTGGTGGAATCCAGCCGTTGAAAACCAGGCTTCCGACCGGGCGCACCGGCTGGGTCAGAATAAACCAGTGACCATCTACCACCTGCTCGCTAAAAACACCATCGAAGAAAAAATTCAAAACCTGCATCAATGGAAACGAGACCTGGCTGATCAGCTCCTCAGTGGAAATGACAAACTGACCACCTTCAGCGTCCAGGAACTCATCCAACTCATCGCAGATGACCATTGAACAGACTTTTTAACAACGAAAAAACACGAAAATTTTGTAGGGTCGCTGCTTCGACGGATGGAATGGCACGCGAATTTGTGATCTGGCCTATTGGTTTCTCCGACTGATCGGTCGGATCGGTCGGATCGGTCGGATCGGCGGATCGGTCGGATCGGTCGGATCGGTCGGATCGGCGGATCGGTCGGATCGGTCAGATCAGTCGGATCAGCCGGATCAGTCTCTTTCCGGCATAACACTTTGCGCCGTAGGCGCTTAACCATGCTTAACCCCAGGCTTCAGCCTGGGGTGAGATGCCTCCAAAATCAGGGCGCCTCGGAGAGGCGCTACAGAACCCATTACGGACATCCCAGTCCGTGTTTCAAGGAGTTCTCCCGTGAATAACAAGCCTGTTGTCTGCCTGCTTTGTGGCGGGCAATCCCCGGAACATGAAATTTCGCTATTGTCGGCTTCGAGCGTTTATCAGGCTATTGACCGGGAACACTATGATGTTCATGTGGTTGGGATCACCAAACAGGGCGTCTGGCAGCATTATGGTGACCACGATGACTTTTTGGTCGATCGCCAGGACCCCCGCAAAATCCATCTTGCTGAGGATGGCCGAGTCTGCTTCCTCTGCCGCAACTCGATCAATGTCCGCTTATGGGAATTGGGCACCGGGCAGGAATTTCCCATCGACGTCGCTTTTCCGGTCTTGCATGGTGCCAATGGTGAAGACGGCACGATCCAGGGATTGTTTCAGATGCTGGGACTGCCCTATGTCGGCTGTGACCAGATGAGTTCAGCCAACTGCATGGATAAAACCGTGACCAAGCTCCTGCTCAACTGCGCCGGACTGACCACCGCACGCGGAATCACTCTGCGAAAAAAAGCCGATCCTGCAAGCTTGCAGGAAGCTCTCGACCGTTTTGGCCTGCCCCTGTTCGTCAAGCCTGCCTGCACCGGCTCGTCCGTAGGCATCAGCAAGGTCAAAACTATCGAGCAGCTGCCGGAAGCAGTCGCGCTCGCCTTCGAATACGATGATAAAGTGCTAATCGAGGAAGCGATTCCCGGACGCGAAATCGAATGCGCAGTCCTCGATGACGGAGAAGATATTTTCTGCCCGCCTCCCGGCGAAGTCATCCCGCATGATGAATTCTATTCCTATGCCGCAAAATATTTATCAAAGGATGGCGCTACCCTGAAAGTGCCTGCCGAGCTACCGTCCCAGCAGGTCGAAACCGTCCAGGAGCTGGCCAGGCGTGCTTTCATCGCCTTGGACTGCCGGGGAATGGCACGCGTCGATTTCTTCCTGAAACCAGATGGCACCTGGGTGCTCAACGAAATCAACACCATCCCCGGATTCACCAGCATCAGCCTCTACCCGCAACTGATGCTCAAAGCCGGCATCACCTACCCACAACTAATCAGCAAACTACTAACCCGAGCACTCAAAACAAATATTTTTTAACAACGAAAAAACACGAAAAAACACGAAAATTTGTAGGGTTTAAAAAGTGGCGCAACCGTTCCGGTTGTGATTATTCTGACTGTCGTGGGGTGCGGGAGGATGTCCTTGCCCTGTCCACACCGTCCACACTGTCCACACCGTCCACACTGTCCACACCGTCCACACCGTCCACACCGTCCACACCGTCCACACCGTCCACACCGTCCACAC
>JAPXLT010000286.1:0-5964 GCA_033809415.1 Lentisphaeria bacterium | reverse complement strand
CTTTGTGGACTTTGTGGACTTTGTGGACTTTGTGGACTTTGTGGACTTTGTGGACTTTGTGGACTTTGTGGACTTTGTGGACTTTGTGGACTTTGTGGACTTTGTGGACTTTGTGGACTTTGTGGACAGAACACAGACGTCCCGCACCACGCACCACGCACCACGTACCACGCCTCTGTTATTCAGCAGGAAAAGACGAAAGGCACCTTCACAACCGGGACGGTTGCGCTACTTTTTAAACCGCAAGCAGGCTCATCCGTCAAAGCAGCAACCCTACAAATTTTCCGAGTTTTCCGTGGACAAAAAAAATGGGTTGCGGGCGATCAGTCCACGCCAAGTCTTTTCGTATTTTTTCGTTGTTAAAAATTGTGATTGCTTTTCCTGGATTTCAGGATTACATTATTTGTTTATTGTTTTCTGTGTCATGAATTTTCTTTTTTGTTGTAAGGATATGTGTACTGATGCCGGAGAAATGCACGCAATATGAGCCGAGTTTGATTGAAGCCAAGTGGCAGAAATTCTGGAAAGAGCACAAGACTTTCAGAGCCATTGACTGTGATTATTCCCGTCCAAAGCTTTATGTTCTGGACATGTTCCCCTATCCCTCCGGGGCAGGTTTGCATGTTGGCCATCCGGAAGGCTATACTGCCTCTGACATCTGGTGCCGCTACAAGCGGATGTGTGGCTACAATGTCCTGCATGCCATGGGCTGGGATGCTTTCGGGCTACCTGCAGAACAGTATGCTGTCAAAACCGGAACACACCCCGCCGAAACCACCCGAAAAAACATTGAAATCTTCCGCAAGCAGCTGGAAGCCTTCGGATTCAGCTTTGACTGGGATCGCGAAATCAATACGACCGACCCCAAATACTACAAGTGGACCCAATGGATTTTTGCCAAACTCTTCGAGCAGGGCCTCGCCTATGAATCAGAACAGCCGGTCAACTGGTGCCCGGAACTGGGGACCGTCCTGGCCAACGAGGAAGTCATCAACGGACGCTCGGAAGTCGGCAACTACCCGGTGATCCGCAAGCCCATCCGGCAATGGGTGTTGAAAATCACCGAATACGCCGAACAACTGCTCGAGGGACTCGATGACTTGGACTGGCCGGAAGGCACCAAGGAAATGCAGAAGAACTGGATCGGCAAATCCACCGGCGCAGAAGTCGATTTCCAAGTGCAGGGGCACCCTGAAAAAATCCGCGTTTACACGACGCGTCCGGACACCCTATTTGGTGCGACCTATATGGTTCTTTCCCCGGAACACCACCTGGTCAATCAGTTGACCACCCCTGACAGAAAGGCGGCGGTAAAAGCCTATCAGGAGGCCGCCAGCCATAAATCCGAACTAGACCGCACCGAGTTGAACAAGGACAAGACCGGTGAATTCATTGGCGCTTATGCGATTAATCCTGTCAATGGCAAGCCTATTCCGATCTGGATTTCCGATTATGTCTTGAGCACCTATGGCACCGGTGCCATCATGGCCGTACCTGCACACGACTCCCGGGACTTCGAATTCGCCAATAAATTCAAACTGCCAGTCATCTGCATCCTAAAACCATCGGAAGAGGACTGCCAGGAAGCTGGAGTGAAACTGCAAGATGTCCTCGAAGGGCGCGCCTGCTGGACCGGCGATGGGGTGCTGTTCAACTCGGCCAATGACGAAGTCTCCATCAATGACCTGCCTGTGCCCGAGGCCAAGACTAAAATTTCCAACTGGCTCGAAAGCAAGGGGATCGGCAAAGAGACCGTCAACTTCAAATTGCGTGACTGGCTCTTTTCCCGGCAGCGTTACTGGGGGGAACCCTTCCCGCTGGTCCATCATCCCGATGGTTCCGTAAGCCTGGTGCCGGAAAGCGAATTGCCGGTCGTGCTGCCGGAGCTGGAAGACTACAAACCCACCCCGGATGGAGAACCTCCGCTCGCCCGCGCCAAGGAATGGCTCGAATACCGGGACAAGAAAACCGGCGACCTCTGCCTGCGCGAAACCAACACCATGCCGCAATGGGCAGGCTCGTGCTGGTATTACCTGCGCTATATCGATCCCCATAACGACAACGCCGGATGGGACCCCGAGAAAGAGAAATACTGGATGCCGGTGGACTTGTACGTCGGCGGTGCCGAACATGCCGTGCTGCATCTGCTCTATTCGCGCTTCTGGCACAAGGTGCTTTATGACCTGGGATATGTCAGCCATCCGGAACCTTGGAAACGCCTGATCCACCAGGGCATGATCCTGGGCATCTCCTATAAGGATCAGCGCGGAGCACTCGTCCCCAACGACCTCGTCGAAAACCGAGACGGGAAATACTTCCATAAGGAAAGCGGGGAAGAACTCACCATGCTCCCCGCCAAAATGTCAAAATCCCTGAAAAACGTCGTCAATCCCGATGACATCATCCACCGCTACGGCGCCGATGCTTTCCGCCTCTATGAAATGTTCATGGGGCCCCTGCGCGAAGTGAAGCCTTGGAATACAGATGGAGTCGAGGGCGTCTCACGTTTTCTGTACCGGGTCTGGAGAATGATCATCAACCCCGACAACGGTGAACTGGCGCCGGAAATCTCGGACGCGCCCCTGGATGCGGCCAGTGATCGACTGTTGCATCAGACCATCAAAAAGGTGACTGAAGACATCGAGGCGCTGGACTACAACACAGCCATCAGCCAGCTGATGATCTTTGCCAATGAATTCAGCCGCTTGAAAAACCGCAACATCGAGGCGATGAAAACCTTCGTGCTTCTGCTCAGCCCCATGGCACCCCATATCGCTGAAGAACTCTGGCAACGCCTGGGCAACCCCGAAACGCTCGCCTACGAACCATGGCCCGTCTACGATGAAAGCAAACTTAGAATTTCCGAAATCGAGATTGCTGTGCAAATCAACGGCAAACCGCGCGTGCGCATGCAAATCCCCGCCGAAGCAGAACAACAGGAAATGATCCGGCTTGCCCTGGAAAATGAAGATGTCGCCAAACAGATCGATGGCAAAACAGTCGTCAAAACCATTGCTGTGCCTGGACGCCTGGTGAACATCGTCGTTAAATAAAGGGTGCAGGGTGCAGGGGACAGGGTGCAGGGGGAAGGGTGCAGGGTGCAGGGGGAAGGGTGCAGGGGACAGGGTGCAGGGGACAGGGGACAGGGTGCAGGGGACAGGGTGCAGGGGGAAGGATGCAGGTTTAAAAAGTGGCGCGACCGTCCCGGTTGCGATTTCTGATTGCAACTCATTCTTGAAGAGTGTCCACATACAGGCTTAGGGGCTTATTGCCACTGCAACCCTAGGAGAAACGAACATGGCTCGCATTGGGAAAAACAAAAAAATCACCTTGTTTTTTCTGCTGGTACTGTTGTTGCTATGCTTCTTGGCAACCACTTGGTTTTTGGTAACTAGAAGCTATCGCGACGTGGAATACTTCCAGCAGGCCCTCCGAGAGTATCAACTGGGAGAAATCGAAAAGGCCAAAGAGCACATGCGGAATGTCATCCGCAATGACTGGAATAACGAACAGGCCATCGTCACCCTCGCAGAATGGTTCGATGCCGACAAGGAATGGAATTTCTCCGCTCCGCTCTGGCTCAGAGCCGCAAGCCTCAATGCTTTCAAACCGGAATACCTGAAAAATGCACAGCAGGCCTTTTTCAGGTACCGGGCATTCCGGGAAGCCTACAACACCTTTGGACGGAGAAAAGATCTACTCGATGAAAGCGAAACATTGCAATGTGCATACGCAGCATTAAGCATCGGGGAAAACAAACGTGCCCAGGAACTGCTCGATACCGTGAAATCCGAAGAAGTGCTGCAATCCCCGCTGGGCAGGCTGCTCCAAGTCTATCTGCCATACGACAAGGAAAAACCAAAAGAAAAAATCGTCGCCGAACTGACCGCTCTGCTCGAATGCGGAGATGATTTTATCGTATTTGAATGCCTCGTCGATCTCCACTTCTTCGAGTTGACCCACTTCAAACGAACCGAAGAAGCGATCAAATACCTCGAACAGGCCGCAGAAATCGACCCGCTATGCGGCATACCCACATTGGCTGACCTCTATTTTACCGCACAAAACTATGAAAAAGCCGCAGAAACATATAAGAAAAATCCGGAAAACGGAATCTGGACTCCAGCACTGATCACCCGCTATGCGGAAGCACTAACCCTGACCCATCAATCAGATGAATTGGAAAAGCTGAGCAAAAAATGCCAGACGGGAAATAGGGAACTGCTCTTCTGCGGCTATTATCTGGATGCGCTGCTGGCCATGCTGGAAGGCGATATGGACAAACTGCTCTTTTCTTTCGAGAAGACAGAAGGGCGTTTTCAGTCACCGATGGCGCAGCTGCTCAACCTACTGGTGCAAATCCAGAAAAACAATCATTTCGAGATCGAAAAAATAGCCCGTTTCTTTGTCGCTGATGCAAATCTCAAGGAATTTCGCGCACGTGCTGACATGGCGCTTTTCCCGCATCTGCTCAAACTTCTGCAAGACGACCAGCTGGCCAATGCGGGCGCCTTGGCCAGGATCATGCAGAAAGATCGCAAGCCAGACCTGTTGCTGACCCGCATCGACATTGCGGATAAAGCCCAACAGGGAACGCTGGATATCAGCGATATTAATCAGGCGCTTCGACGCTTCCCGGAAGATGAATTCCTGCTACAGAAGAACGTTGAAGTGTATCTGCGAACTGACAACTGTGAAAAGGCACTCCAAATTCTCCAGACTTTACAGAAAAGAATGCCTGACAATGCAGATTTGGACATGCTTGCCATCATGGCATTCTCCGGCCTGCAAAAATTCAACGAGGCGGATGCGATTTTTGCCGACCTCCTGCAAAAATTGCCGGACAACCTGCATGTGCTGAATAATTTCCTCATTTATTGCAACAGCCAAAAACGCTTTGCCGGTCTGCAAGAACAAATAGCCCGACTCGAACAGACGGCCACAGACCCTAAAATCCGTGAATATCTGCCAGTTTTCAAGGCCATGATGGCCTTCCTGCAAAACGATCACCTCGAGGCTGAAAAACACTTGCAGGGTCTCACCACTGACAATCCGGAACTGCAATATCACGCAGCCTATATGCTGGGAACGATGGATTGCATTCAGCCCGCCATCCAACTCTACAGGAAAATACCCAAAGACAATTCGAAATACAACCTGGCTTGCCTTAATCTCTCCGAATTGCTGACACTCTCGGGCGAAAAAGCTGAAGCACTAGCACTCGCCAAAAACACTTGGGAAAAAGCGCCCAACTGGCCGGCTGCAAGGGAATGCTACGGGTTGCGACTGCTGGAATTGGGACACCCGGAAAATGCCGCGGAAATACTGGATTCGCTGATCGGCAGTCAAAATGCAACCGAACGAGTCCAGGAAGCCTGGCGAAGCGCCATGCAACAGATACTCGAAAAACAATTTGCCGCAAACCAGTTAGAAAATGCGCAGAAAACCGCACGTAGAATCCTGCTGTACTGGGATAAAGACCCTGTCGCCTCCTCCTACTCAATACGCATTCAAAATGCCATCCTCGAACAGGAAAAAGCCGCACAAGAAGCCGCTCAGCAAGATTAAACACAAAAATGTTCGTGCTACTATTATCGCCCAAAATCTTCTTTTTTTGGAAAAGATTTTTTATGGACGATGGACAGGGACAAGAATGGACGCGATGGACCGAATGGACAAGAATGGACTGCTGAATGGACAATGGACAGAGATTATGTCGCGCCCTTACAGGGCTTTGCCGATGATGTGATCCCTGACCCAGGGCGTTGCCCTGGGCTGGTATGTCACGCCCCTTCAGGGCTAATTCCAATATCATCGGTTCGGCTGATCTGGCGTCCGTGTAAAGTCCGTGTAAAGTCCGTGTAAAGTCCGTGTAAAGTCCGTGTCCCGTCCGTGTAAAGTCCGTGTCCCGTCCGTGTAAAGTCCGTGTCCCGTCCGTGTAAAGTCCGTGTAAAGTCCGTGTCC
>JAPXLT010000285.1:0-5969 GCA_033809415.1 Lentisphaeria bacterium | reverse complement strand
CCGGCACTGAAGTGCCGGCACAGGACGGGGGGGCTGAAGTGCCGGCACAGGACGGAAAGGGCTGAGGTTTTATGTTGCGGCCTTGTGGGACGCTTGAAACCTAAACTACATACGTGCATCTTCATATTTTGCTGATTAACGATTCATATACGCTATGCGTGTATTGCTGATGTATCATTATTTTCATCCGGACACGGTTGTGAGTGCCCGGCTGTTTTCGGATTTAGCGAGCGCGTTGTCGTCGGATGGTCACCAGGTCACAGTTTATACGGCGAGGCATCTGCGCCACGGTGGGGTTCAGGACCTGCCAGGTGAGGAGACTTGGAATGACGTAAAAATTCGCCGTTTCCGGCATTTTGGCATTGGTGCGCATTCGAATTGGGGACGCCTGATCAATTCGGCAATCCTGCAATTGCGCTGGATACTGGCTTTCTGGAAAGAACGCAGCAACTATGATTGTGTGATCGTCGGCACGGATCCGCAATTTGCATACTTCATGTTTCCATTTTTGCGTTGGCTGAACCGCAACTGCCGCCGCATGCACTGGGTCTTTGATGTGTACCCGGAGGTCATTCTGGTCAATTCACCGCGCTGGATGCGTTGGCTGGCTAGCTTAACAAAGCCTTTTGTGCCGTGGGCGTATCGTGCGGTTGACCAGATCATCGATATCGGACCGCGCATGAGACAAATCATGCAGCGGTATAATCCAGGCGCGTGTGGTCATACGATCACGCCATGGGCTCTGTCGGAACCGGCGGAGGTGCCAGCGCCGGACAGTGCAGTCCGAAAAGAGCTTTTTGGCGAAGCCAAGCTGGCAGTCTTGTACTCGGGGACTGTCGGTCACGCGCATAACATCATTCCTTTCATCGAGCTGGCGCGGGAATGTCGGCGTCGGGGGATTGACGCCGCCTTTTGCTTTGCCGGCTATGGGAATACCTACCACGAGCAGTTGGCGGGGGTGTCGCCGGAAGATACCAATATCCGCATGGCTGGATTTGCCGATGAAAGCCAGCTGGAACAGCGCCTGGCCGCAGCAGATATTCACCTGATCAGCCTGCGCGAAGGCTGGGAAGGACTCGTCGTGCCATCAAAATTTTTCGCGGCACTGGCAATTGGGCGTCCGGTGCTGTTTCAGGGGTCGGAAAAAGGCGATATTGCGCAATGGATACGGGAATTCTCGCTGGGGAATGTGCTGACTGATGCAAACCAGGAAGAGGTTATCGGGCAGCTGTGCGTATATCTGCATGACCGGGGAAAGCTTCGCCGGGATCAGGGGCATGCTTGGAATATCTACCAAGCGCACTTTTGTAAAAAAAGGATGCTGGGAAAATTCCGGGGGGGGGGGGGGTGATATCCGGCACTGAAGTGCCGGCACAGGACGGAGGGGAATCCGGCACAGGACGGAGGACGGAGGGGGCACAGGAATAAGACATGGTTTTTCTTCCATTAAAGATTTCTAGGAGAAATATATGCAGATAATTCGTACTGAGCTGGATGGCGTGTTGATTATCGAGCCGAAGGTATTTGGGGATCAGCGCGGATACTTTTTTGAATCCTGGAACCGGGCCGCATTCGCTGCGGCAAGGATTACGCTGGATTTTGTGCAGGATAATGAGTCGAAATCTCGCTATGGGGTCTTGCGGGGGCTGCACTGGCAGGCTGCGCCCTATACTCAAGCGAAGCTGGTGCGGGCGATCAGCGGCAGCGTACTCGATGTGGTTGTGGATATCCGCAGGGGTTCACCGACCTTTGGCAAACATATTGCTGTGGAACTCTCGGGTGAAAACAAACGCCAAATGCTGATTCAGCGCGGCTTTGCGCATGGCTTTGTCGTGCTGAGCGAAGAAGCGGTCTTCGCCTATAAATGCGATAATACCTACATGCCTAGCGCGGAGCGCGGCATACGTCCGGATGATCCGGCTCTGGGCATCGACTGGCGGGTGCCCGCCGCGCAGTGGATTTTGTCGGAAAAAGATCAGAAGCATCCGCTTTTCAAGGATGCGGAACTGCTGTAGGCCTGAGATGAAGATTGTTATTACAGGCGGAAAAGGGATGCTGGGGCGGACTCTGCAACAGGAGCTGCACAAGCATGACCTGGTCATCGCAGACCTGCCGGATGCGACGGGCTTCGACGGCACACTGCAAAATCGAAAGTATAATTTAAGGACAAAGGCGTATAAAAAATGACAGAAACTCCCCAAAAAAGTAAGCCTGGACAATTTAAGACAAGGCTTATTATCTGCATATTTTCCAGCCTTTTATTAGCAATAGGAAGTCTATTAGCTGTTGTAACAGGGAGAATTATAAAGGTTTTTGGTCCGGAAATTATGTTTGACCAAATTCTATTTCATATTATGATGCCCAGCGGAACTATAGATTCTACAATAATCCACCAGTTTTTTTTCGACAGTCTTAGTCAGAAACACATGCTTGTGCTTGGCTTAACAGTGCCATTGTGTTTAGCCATTCTGTCCTTGCCGTTCCGGCATATTTCATGGATGGTATCAAGGACACTCCGTTTTTTTGCCGACCACCCCGCCACCCTGGCACTGATATTTGCAACAGCAATTTTCTTGTTTTCCTGCGCACGTTTCTGCAAGAGGTTCAAGGTATTATCCAGTATTGTGTCAATGTTTCAGCATTCAGAAGTTATTGACGATTATTACGTAAATTTGAAATTGACTGACTTTCATCAAGTCGACAATAAGGGACAGCCTATCCAAGACTCAGAAAAACCAAATTTGATATTGATTGTCAGCGAATCTTTGGAATCCACTTTTTCTAATCCGCAAATATTTGCTCAGGATTTACTGGCGGAACTAACAAAACTAAAAGAAAAGGCGGATTTTATTGAAGACCTTCGGCAGGTTCATGGCTGTCACTATACAATTGCCACCATGTATGCCATTCAATATGGCTTGCCTTTACTGTTTCTTCCGCATCGTGGAGGTTCCCCTGTACAAAAGAATATTTTACAAAAGAACTGCATTTCTATCTTTGACGTTCTCAATGCCTCGGGCTATCAAATTCTCCACCTTCAGGGAACAAAATTGCGGTTTGCTGGTCAGGGGGAACTTTTCGCGCATCTTCCAAATGCCCGGTGCCTTGGTGTTGAAGAAATATCATTGGCGGAGTACCCAGAGCGACAAAACTGGGGATTATGGGATAGCGATCTATTTGACAAAGCAAAAAAAGAAATCCAGGAAATGGCTCTGAACCAACGTCCCTTTGCCTTGTCATTACAGACCCTCGATACTCATGTCGGAAATGTGTTACAGCCTGGGAAAGAATACCGGTATTCGGATGCAAGAGATATTATTAGGCTGCAGTCAAAACTAATTGCTGAATTTATAGCCTGGGTTCAGATGCAGACATTCGGTAAAAATACTGTCATTGTTATTCTCGGCGACCATAATATGATGACGCGAAAGCTTGGGTCAGTCAATTTACCTCATTCTGATGACAGACAGGTTTTTGACTGTATTATCAAGTCCAAATCAAACGGTGCAATGTCCACCAAGCGGCACGCGGCAGCCTTTGATTTTGCCCCGACCATTCTTGATGCATTGTCGTTTCAATGGCCTACATATTCTCTCGGAATAGGGCGTTCGCTATATCGCAACAAGCCGACCATCCTTGAATCAATTGGAAAAGAAGCCTGGGATTGTGAAGCGAAAAAGACTTCCAAAACATACACTCACCTGATCAGAGACTAGTACATTGTGAAATTTGATTTTTGTTGTTGCTACCGAGGTTGTCTGGTGTAAACTTCCCGATTTGAAGTTACAAGGTCTGCACAGAGTGTAGAGATTTATCAACCACGAAAAAACACGAATTTTGGGAGAGACATGCAGATCATTCAGACTGAGCTGGATGGCTTTCTGATTATCGGGCCGAGGGTGTTCGGGGATTAGCACGAGTGTTTTTCAATTCTGGGATCGGACTGCGTTGGTTGCTGCAGGAATTATGCTGGAGGCTTGAGATGAAGATTGTTATTACAGGCGGAAAAGGGATGCTGGGACGGACTCTGCAACAGGAGCTGCGCGAGCATGACCTGGTCATCGCAGACCTGCCGGAGGCGGATATCACGGATGCGGCGGGCTTTGACGGACTGCTGCGTGCTGCAAAGGCGGATGTTGTCCTGCATTGCGCTGCGATGACGGCGGTGGATTTGTGCGAAACGGAAGTCGAAGCGGCCTTTCGCTTGAATGCTCTGGGATCGGGTAACGTGGCAGCAGCTTGTTTCCGGAACAAGGTGCGCCTGATTGCAATCTCCACGGATTATGTCTTTGATGGCACTCTGCAACGCCCATACCATGAATTCGATGTGGCAAATGGCGGTAATACAGTCTATGGACAAAGCAAATTCGCCGGCGAGGAAATGATCCGGCGACATTGTCCGGATCATGTCATTGCACGCATTTCCTGGCTCTATGGTACGGGCGGCCCCAGCTTCGTACACACGATGCTCAAGCTGGCCGATGGCACCAGGCCGGTGCTGAAAGTCGTCAATGACCAGCAGGGGAATCCGACCTCGACGCTGGCAGTCGCAAGTGCGCTGAAAAACCTTATTCGGCACCGGGAATTGTGCGGAACATTCCACCTGACCTGCGAAGGGGAGGCAACCTGGTGCGAATTCGCACGGGAAATCTTCAGGCTCAAAGGCATTGCGCAAGCGGTGCAGCCATGCACGACAGCGGAATTTCCGCGACCGGCCCCGCGACCGGCCAACTCACGCCTGGAAAAGCGGATGCTGAAACTCTGTAACCTGCCCCCAATGCCGGACTGGCATGAGGCACTCGAGGGGTGGATCCGGCACTGAAGTGCCGGCACAGGACGGGGGGGGGAGGTTAACGGGGGGGGGAGGTTAACGGGTTGGGGGTTGCAGAGCGGCGGCCACGAGTTTTTCCAGTTCGGTGGAAACGATGCCGTGGTACGTGATGTCCGCAGCAAATTCTCCGCATATTTTTTGCGCGATGGAGTTCAGGATGCACGCTTCGGCCCGTGTAAGTTTTCGATGTCCCATCTGATAACCCAACCCAGGGGGTGCCAATAACAGCAGGCGTCCATTTGCGCAAGCATCAAAATACACGCCGCTGGGTTTGTAAAGCGGTGGGAAGTCGTTGTTTCGCAAGGCAATCAGGGGTGTCTTGCGCTGAAAAGCAATTTTAGCCAATGCTTTTTCTCCTGGGCTGATGCAGGGCGAAACAACAACCGCATCTCTGGAGACCGCTTCTGACATTTCGTCATATTTGCGCTGAAATTCCGCAGATGAGACCTCGGTCGAGCGGCTGACCTGAACTTGATAAAAACAAGGTGCCTGAAGCAGAAAGCAGTTTCCAACGCCATTGAGAAAGCCTGTGTCAAAGGGGATATAGCGTGAAACGCGGAATAAATCCGGAAACAGCCTTTTCACTGCCAATCTCCGGGGATTATCCTTGAGATAGTGAAACATTCTGCTCAGCTGTCCCTTGCGGAATAAAATGGTGTCTTGAAAGCCTTGGGCAAAAAGAGAAGCGGTCGGGGAATTGCTCTGTTGCCGGAATTGCTGGGTGCAGCGGGCTTTGAAGGCAGCGATATATTTCCCCAGGGGGCGTTCGAGAGTTTGCTGTACGTGCAAAATGAAATGAATATGCTCTTCCATCAATTGGAAATACAGCGGTCGTATCCCCGGGAAATCGTTCATCATGTCACTCCAGGTTTTCCAGACAATTTTGCCGAGGCAGGTTGGTTCGCAATGAGCCAAGATTTCTTCCGGGAGATTCGAGGGTCTGTCGACGACAACCTTCCCTAACAGTGGGCGGTGGCGGTTTTCCTGGATAAGGGTTATCATGTAGATTGCCGGCGACGAGTAATCCCAGTGATTGCAACGCCTGTTCATTGAATGCTGCATGGGGAAGCTCCTTTCTTTTTCGGCACTGAAGTGCCGACACAGGACAGACCAAGGAAGTGCCGACACAGGACAGAAA
>JAPXLT010000284.1:0-5973 GCA_033809415.1 Lentisphaeria bacterium | reverse complement strand
GCACACAGGAATTTTGGCAGAGCAGGCTCATCCGTCAGAGCAGCAACCCATAGAAAAAATTTTCCGAGTTTTCCGTGCTTTCCGTGGACAAAAAATGGGTTGTGGGCAGCAGCCCACGCCAAGTCTGTTCGTGTGGTTCGTGGTTAAAAATGGGTTGTGGGCGTCAGCCCACGCCGAGTCCATTTGCACAATCTGCGGATAAAATGGACGCGGTCTAAGTATCAAGAGGGGGTGTCATCATGAAGAAGCGCTTTATCCTTTTCACGCTTTTCCTATTGTCTGCCTGTGTCCCGGCAGCAGATTTTCTGCTGGTCAAGGATGCCCAGCCGGTCTCTGAGATCGTGTTGGGGGAACAGCCCACCCGTGCCGCGCAGTTCGCGGCGTTTGAACTCCAACATGCAGTCAAGCTGATCACAAATACTGAGCTGCCCATTGTATCCGCAGCCGGCAATAACGGCCTGGGCAAGATTTTTGTCGGAGCACAGGGAAGACAAAAGAATTGGCACGGGGAGGAATACAGCATTTCCTTCGAGGCTGACGGCATCCATCTGGAAGGCAATGACAATGCCGACTTCGGCAAAGTCGATTATAGCGACCCCAAAACCTATCCGCCCTTGATGTATTACTATCGATCAACGGCGTATGCGGTTTATGACTTTCTTGAAAAGGGATGCGGTGTGCGCTATTATTCTTTCGGGGATCAGGGAATTGCGTTTCAGCCGCGGGAGACACTCGCCGTGACACCATTCCAGCTGCGACGGACTCCGAAGATGGAGGCTTTCCGGCGGTCTAGCCTCAAGCTCAAAAAAGAAGTGTCTCAGAGGGATTCCATTCTGCTGCGGCACCGGTGGCGTGAGAATACCATCTACGGGCAGATTAATCACAATATCTATTCGATCTATTACCGTTACTGGGGAAAAGCAAAGTCACCGGAATTAGCCAGCGTGTTCATTGCCAAGCACCCTGAATATTTTGCCCAAAATCAGCAGTATAAGGAAAATTCCACCATTCAGAAATATCAGTATCCCGAAGAATACGTCCCCTCGCAACTTTGTTATTCCTCTGATGGACCAGTCAAGTATTTTGCGGAAGAAGCCTGCAAAGTGTATCGGGGAGAGCCGGTGCCGGGAGCTCTTTGGTTTGGCAAAATCAAAAAAATGCCGGGAATGCCATTTTACTATCCGATTCAGCCGGATGACAGCAGCAATATTTGCCGATGCGCGCAATGTCTGGAAAGACTAGAAAAATACACCTTGTCCGATTACCACTTCGACTGGATCAACCGTATTGCCACTGAAGCTCAAAAAATCGATCCGGATGTGAATATTTCCACTCTCTCTTACGGGATTGCGGTTGATTATCCGACGCGCGTGAAGCTGCATCCCAACATAGCCATCCAGTTGTGCATGTCTCTGCAATCATGGTTTCATCCGCTGGTCTATAAACGGCAGTATGCAAATTATAAAAAATGGTTGAACCTGGAAAAGGACAATCGTCCGCTGACGGTCTGGCTCTATCTGTTGAATCCTATGGATGAAGCAGAGCGTATTCACAAATATCATAAATTTTTCCCTGTGCTTTATCCTGAGCACGTCGGCAAATATTTTACCGAGATCGTCAATGACGGCATCCGTGGGTTTTTCGCGGAGACAGCCATCGAACAGCACGAACTGGAAGGTTATCTGCTGGCACGGCTCGCCTACGACCCTTCCGTGGGCTATCGTGAACTGATTGATGAATATTTTGAGCTGTACTATGGCGCCGCCGGCGCGGCGATGAAAGACGTTTATGACACGCTGGAAGAAATCGGCTACAATCCGGATTCCTATCGCCCGCAGATAATGGCGAGAGATTTCCCGGGTTCGTATATCTATGGCATACATAATGAAATAGACAACTGGCATCTGGGAACCCCTGAACGGATGAAACTGGTTCGCAACTTACTGGACAAGGCTCTGGCGCTGGCTGCAACACCGCTAGAAAAGGCGCGTATCGAGGATTTTATTGACCGAGTCTGGAAACAGGCCGAAGAAGGACGCGTAGATTTTGAAAAACGCGATTCGATCCGCAAAGTTCCGCCGCCGCGGTTCTTCCTGCCCCGCAGCGGAAAAGAATGCGCTGGCAATTTAGACAAAGCAGATTTTACTGCCGCATTCCGCTTTAATGACTGGACCGATGCATATAAAAAGGAAATCGAGGCCGGTGATTTGCGGATTCTGGTGGATTCCACCCATCTTTACTTGGAATACGCGGAAAATACAGCCGATGCCTTCAACAATAAAGAATCCCATTTCTGGAGCAATGGGCTGGAATGCTTCCTTTCGGATACCAAGGATGGTTCTTATCGCCAGGTTTTTGCCGATGTGAACGGTGCGGTCAAAGTTTATACCAGCTATACTGTCAACGGTGTCACTCGTTTTGATGAAATGAACTGCACCATCCCGATAGTCAATCTGCTGCAAGCCGATTCTTGGCGGGTGCGTCTGGCTCTGCCGCTGAAAGAATTAAATCTGCCATCCGACGATAACGTCATCTACGTGAACTTTATCCGGGCGCGGCAATATGAATCGGGCGCATCAGCATATTTCAGCCCCATATTCACTCGCAATCATGCGGAAGGGATCTACCGGATGGGGTCTCTGGTTCTGCTGGATTACCAGCCCGACACTAGGACGCTGGATATCAACGGCGCTCTGCTTGACGGACATGGGGAAAAACTGCCGCATGGCTGGGCGATCAACCCGGCCTATCCAGGCAAAGTGACGGCCGATAATGGCGCGATACAAATCGAGGCGCCTGAAAAAAGTCTTGCCTACATACATTTTGAAAAGCTGTTCCGTGCCGATCCCGGAGACAAAATTATCTTTGAATATACCTCTTCCGGGACGGGGGATGGTGGCTGTGCCATCAACCTGTTTCATGGTCAAGTTAATTTCATCAAGACCTTAACGCACGGAAAACCCGGCACGGAAGAGGAACGAAGACACCACGTAGAATTTACCATGCCGCCTTTGGAAACGTTCTCTTATCCGGCGACTCATTTCCGGGTGTCGTTTCTAGTCTGGCCGAACGGAACAATGAAGCTGTCGGATATTGAAGTCACCGTCAAAAAAACGGATGCCGGAGAAAAATAATCATGGGAAGGCATTCAGTTTTTAAGTTTTGATATTCGACAGCTTGCCGAGTTCATTGCCAAAGTCTTCGTACTACTCCTCAAACTTCTTGTTTTTCAGAAAAATTTTCGTACTACTATCCTCAAACTTCTTGTTTTTTCAGAAAGATTTTTTATGGACGATGGACAGGGACAGGAATGGACACGATGGACGGAATGGACAAGAATGGACTGCTGAATGGACAATGGACAATGGACGATGGACAATGGACAATGGACGATGGACAGAGATTATGTCGCACCTTACAGGGCTAATTCCCAACATCGCCGATCTGACCGATCCGTCGGAGAAACCAATAGGTCAGATCAAAAATTCGCGTGCAATCTCATCCGTCGAAGCAGCAATCCTACAAATTTTCCGAGTTTTCCGTGCTTTCCGTGGTTAAAAAATGGGTTGTGGGCGCCAGCCCACGCCAAGCCTTTTCGTGTATTTCGTGGTTAAAAAAACTTAAGTAACGAGTATTGCCCTGCACCCTGTTCACTATGTCCACAGGATTTTCGGGAGGTCGGCAAATTGTTGGATGCGGCAGTCGGGTTTTTCTTGTCGTGTTTGTCCGTAGCCGAATTCGCAGAAGCAGGATTTGCATCCGGCAGCGGCTGCTACGGCCAGGTCCGTGTAGTGGTCTCCTATCATCCAGGCATTTTCCGGACGTCCGTCACATAGTTCGAGAGCCAGCAACAGGGGTTCCGGATGCGGTTTCAAGTTGACGGTTCTTCCGCCACCGATAATGCAGCAGAGGAATTCAGCGATGTTCAGACCTTGGCAGATTCGTTCGGCGGCCGCCTGCGGTTTGTTGGTAACGACGCCCAGTTTGCAATTCGCCGCGAGTTGTTGCAGGGTTTCTTTGACTCCCGGAAACAACGTTGTGCAATCGAGAAGATGTTCTTGGTAATAGGTCTGGAGAATTTTCAAGGGTTGCTGGATATCCAGTCCCTCATCGGCATCGAAAAACGCTCGTTTGACAAGATTCACTTGCCCATCCCCGATGTAACTTTTGGTCTGCGCCGTGCTTATCGGTTCCAGGGAAAAATGCTTTCGAGCATGGTTTACTGCGTTTGTCAAATCCTGGAGTGAATCCACCAGCGTGCCATCCAGATCGAAAAGAAGTGTCATTTGAGTCATTCGATATTCTCCAAAGTGGGCAGCAACGACCGGAAACGGTTCAACTGCATCTTGCGGGTTTTGTCGGAAAGCGGTTTTTTGCGTTGGTGCAGGCGTTCCAGATCTATCAGGCCAATCTTTCCGTTTCGTAGGACAAAGAAGTGTTCCGGCTTGCAATCTGTGAGCCAATCGAGCGCATTTTCTTGCAGAAAATGCAGAGTTTCTTCGGCCTGTGCAATGACCGATTTGCGTTTTTCAGGGTCTTTTTCCTGTTCCAGGAATTCAGGCAGAGGGATTCCGTCCATAGGCAGCATGACCATGACCGCTTGATGTGGCAGCCCAAAACGCCGTCGTTGCCCCCAGGCAATGACTTCTGGCACCGTGATACCGTAACTGGCGACAAGAGCCAGGCGCTGTCGCTCCTTTTCCGTATTCGGCTGCGGTTTCCGAAAACGCACTAGATTACGTGCGGTCGTCTTCCATTTGGTGAAATGATCCTGTTTGATAAAGATGGTTTGCCCTCCAGGCAATGTCGTTCGCGAAGTCTTTCCTCGCAAATGCCGGGAAAGGCACTGGCCATCCGAAAAAGCCAGCAGGGCATCCAGGTCCGCTAGTCCGGCCTGGGCGAGGGCTTCTTTCCAGTCTGGATGAATGGTCAGATAATCCATGGGTGATTTCCTTTAAAAACTTTCGTGTTTTTTCGTGTTTTTTCGTTGTTAAAAAATGTATTTTAATCCAAGAGTGGCTAGTGCTTCGCTGAAATCCTGCGGTGGTGGTGCTTTGCAATGGATGATGTTGCCTGTTTTCGGGTGCGGGAAACTCAGTTTCCAGGCATGCAGGAGTTGTCGCGTTGGCAGAAACGGCATTCGTGCTGGGCGTCCGCCATAGAGTGCATCGCCTAATACGGGGTGGTGGATGCTGGCCAGATGCACCCGGATCTGGTGTGTCCTGCCAGTGAGGATTTGCACTTCGAGTAGGCTGCAAGCATTCGCTTCTGCCAGAACCCGATATCGGGTCAGGGCGGGCTTGCCGCCGTCAGGCACAACCGCCATTTTGCGGCGGTTGCGCGGGCTGCGTCCGATCGCGCCGGATATTTCACCGGAGACCTGCTGAAAAGAACCGATTGCGACAGTCAGATATGTCTTTTCAGTGTGCCGGCTCTTGAAACTTTCCTTCAGGGAAGCTGCTGCTTCCGCATTTTTGGCTACTACCAGTACGCCTGAGGTATCTTTGTCCAGACGGTGCACAATGCCGGGGCGGAGGTTCTCGGCATCCATTGTGCCGAAGGCTTCCTCGTCATGAAAAAGCAATCCCTGAACTAGGGTGCCCGTAGTATTTCCGCTGCCGGGATGAACAACCAGTCCTGGCGGCTTGTTGAGAACTAGGATATCTGCATCCTCACGGAGAATGTCCAGCGGAATGTTCTCTGCAAGAAGTTCCTCGCAGACGGGTTCCGGCCAGTGCACAAGAATCCGGTCGCCGGGCTTTATCCGTTGGGAGCAACTCGAAGGAGAACTGTTGAGAAAAACCCTTCCTTCAGCAATGCACTTCTGAAAGAATGCCCTCGAATAGTCCGGCCAGACGACGGCAAGCACCTGATCCAGGCGCATGCCGCCCTGCTCGATGGAAACGAGCCATTCACTTTGCGTGCCGGAATTATCATTCATAGAGCGAGAGGGTGCAGGGGGCAGGGTGCAGG
>JAPXLT010000283.1:0-5976 GCA_033809415.1 Lentisphaeria bacterium | reverse complement strand
GGGCAAGCGCGGCCGCCAGGCCAAAGCGCAGCCCTGGGTAAAACACCCGCCCAAACACGCAGCCCCGGCGGGGCGGCAGAAAATGCTTTTCCATGAAGAGCACGGTATTACAACAAAGTGTAAAAGTAATTTTGTTACAACTCCTTAAAAAGTCAATTCCAGCACACCGGCAGTCATTTCTGGGGGAATGCCAACCTGGATGGCGTCCTGCTCGCGGGCGATGGAAAGCTCCTTGGGAAGCACTGCCGGACAATGCAGGATGGCCTTGCGGATTTGCTGGCTGTCGCTCGTTGCGATACGAATACTGCCGTCCTGCTGGCCGGAACGTGGGAGGCGGGCCATGGTGCGTACCAGGCTAACCAGCAAAGAACCCGTTTCCCCACGGTAAATATGACCTTGCATTGTCGCCGGCAGCTGCAAGGGGTTTGGATCAAAAATCCAACGTCGGCGGAACAGTTTTTGCAGCACTGGGCAGTAGGCGTCAAACAAATCCTTGCTTGGCAGAGCCGCAGGATAACTGGCGAACCCCGCACCATATAGCAGGGCTTTCTGGAACATCATCTCGAGGCTGGCGTCATCGTATTTATACATCAGGAAGAATTGCGGTTTGCTGCCAAGGGCGTAATATTGCAGATGATCACAGAGCCAGCTCGAACCTTCAGCCATGAAACCGTCAATGTATTTCATGATCCCAATGCCAAACGGGGCATTGCCGATGATCGATTTGTTTGGATGCAGCAATTTGGAAAGCAGTTCCAGATGGGGAAAATAGTTGAATCCGGACATATAGGCGGGGCGGTTGTCAACGGCAGTGATCCCATCCGAATGTGCTGTGTCCAAAAAATTGTAGCAGGGTTGATCGAGAAAAATTCCGTCAATATCCGGATATCGCTCGATCATGCCGCGGATTTGCCGGGTGATGTCCGCTCCAAACGGCAGTGAAGGATCGGAATTCATCAAAACAGTGCCTGGCCAGGCGCTGAAATATTCGCCGCGGCGATCCCTCAAGCGCGAGGATATCATTGCAGGATCAAGCTTTTCAACATCTCCATCACCGGAAACCTGCAAATACGGCATAGCGGCAATCTGATGCTTATGCAAAGTCGAGATCGTTTTCTTGATCATCTCCACTGAAATCATCGTGGGATTCTTCCGGGCGTGCCCGCTGCGCCAGGATTCCATCCCCTCGGGATGATAATTGCCATAGGCCGGGAAATGGGCATGGATTTCATGCCATTTCATGCTTAATGCCGCCATGATCCGGGCATCATCATCCGATACATTGAATCCTCCGGAAATATGTCCTCCCCAAAGTTGGGCGATCTGGTGGGAGCGCGGCTCGAAATACTCGGTGTATAGCTGATAGAGCCAGCCCAGTGCCGGGCGCCAGTCTCCGGGTGTTCCATGCAGCAGGAGTTTGGCTTTGGCAGGTTTTCCTGGTTCGAGAGCCAGCCAGTCAAACTCGGTACGCAAATCGAGTTCGCGGTGTCCGCTGCGGAAGCGCATGCGTGGCGTTCGGAAATCAAAGGGCATGCTGATCAGGAGACCTATGTCCTGATCGCTCCAATAGCTGGACAGGGCCGGTATCAGGATTCCACTGGTGATCTCACCATATTCGAGTGCCAGTTCAGCAAAGCGGTGGGGGGGCGGAAGGCATATTTTCTCGCGCCGCCCAGAATGAAATCGGATAGGATGGCTGCGGCCAGGGCAGATTCCAGCTGATGGCACACGAGCGATATTCGCCGGACTCCATCGACAGCTCTGCCGACCAAGTCAGCAATGCACCATCGCAACAGTAGCGTTCCTCGAGAGTCCATGGTGCGCCATGGAAACTCTTGCGAATCCGCAATTCCTTGTCCGATGTGGAAAAATCCACATGCGCCAAGTCCTTTTTCCCGAAGCAACGCTGCATGCGGTCGTCACGCACGGTGACATCCCCGGCATCCGGAGTCCAGACCTTCGCCTGATCGCGAAGGACAGAGAGTTGCGCCACACAGCCATCCGCCCGGGATATCTCCAACTCCAAACCGGACCCCTGAATACGCCAGCCTCGTTCGCTGGAACTTAACTTCCCTTCCCGTTCAAGATCCATCTATCAACTCCTTGCTCAATACAAATTTTTCGAGTGGAATTGGCGCGGGCGACTGCCGCATCCAGAAATCGTTATAGTAATTTAAGATGAAAATAACAAAACGCAAATTATAATGGTGCGGAGCAATACTCTTTACTTTAAGATTTTTTAACCACGAAATACACGAACAGACTTGGCGTGGGCTAACGCCTACAACCTATTTTTTAACAACGAAAAGACACGAAAAGACACGAAATTTTTTTTAGGGTTGTGGCTTTGGCTGATGAAATGGCACGTGAGTTTGTGATCTGGTCTATTGGTTTCTCCGACTGATCAGTCGGATCAGACGGATCGGACGGATCAAGTAGATCGGTCGGATCGGTCGGATCGGTCAGATCAGTCGGAGAAAAAAACAGGAATTGGCGGTACCTTAAAAATGCTGCATGCCAATGACTTGGAAATTGCTTTTCTGAAAAATCTTTCTGAAAAAACAAGAAGCTTGAGGATAGTATTACGAAATTTTTGTGTCTTTTCGTTGTTAAAAAATGTGTTGTCATAGACGAAAGCGAAAGAAGCATTACGTTACTTGTAGGACGTTTTTATCCTTAGTTATTGAGCCTGTATCTTTCAGAGTAAAGCAATGAACAGAAACAAAACCATGCATCAGCCGAAATTTATCATGTTTTTCGACCATCATACGATGAAGGCCTGCCCGGATGTCGGGCATGACTTTCATGCGGATGAGTTTGCGTCAAGTTTGCAGGCAGCCGGTGTTGACCTGCTGGGATGGCACGCGAAATGCAATCAGGGCTTCTGCTATTTCGATACGCAGATCGGAAACCGGCATCCCTCGATCCCGGATGGGCGCGACTTGTTCGGCGAAACCGTCCGCGCCTGCAATGAGCGCGGCATCGCCGTCACCGCCTACCTGAACTGCGGCCTCAGCAACGAGGACGCCATCCGGCATCCGGACTGGTGCATGATCAGCCCGAAAGGGCAGGTTCTGCGACCGGACATCTATGACCTCGGCTGGATAACCCCATACATGCGGACGATGTGCCTGAATTCGCCGTACCGGGACTATCTGATGAATCTGATCAGGGAGGTTCGCGACAAATATCCAGTGGCGGGATTCCTGCTGGACAGCTTCAATGGCTTTCCCTGCGTCTGCCCCTACTGCATCGAGGAAATGCGGAAACAGAACCTCGATTGGCGCAACGAGGAGGTGCTCCTGAAATTCGGACGCAGTTCGGCATTGCGCCTGGCTGAGGACATCTCGGCTCTGCTGCGCCCGCAGGAAAACAACCTGCTGGTCTATTTCCTCGGCATTGCCGCGAAGGACAATGCCCGGATCGGCACCTACCTCGAATGCGAGTGCCTGCCCACCAATCCAGGCTGGGGCTACGACTACCTGCCGCTGACCTCGAGGTATTACCGCAATCTCACCAACGGCCCGGTGCTGAACATGACCGGACGCTTCAATGACTGGGGGGACTTCGGCAGCCTCCGTCCCCAGGCCGCCGTCGAATATGATCTGTTCTTCGGTTTGGCCAACGGAATGCGCCCCAATATCGGCGACCATTTCCACCCGAGCGGAAAACTGAACCGGGCGGCCCTCGAACGGGCCAGCAGGATCTACGCCAAGCTCCGGCAATACGAACCCTGGTTCTCGTGCGCAAAAAACCTGGTCGACATCGGCGTGGTGCTGTCCGGGGCGCTGCGCAAAAGCCCGACCTTGGTCGGGGCAACCCGCATGCTTTCCGAACTCAAAATGCAGTTTGACTTCATCGACGCGGACAGCGACTGGAGCCGCTACTCGATGGTGATCCTGCCGGATGAGGTCATCCTCGATGACAGGCTTGCGGAACTGGTGAAGAAACATCTGGCGGCGGGGAAATCCCTGCTGGCCACTGGGCGTTCCGGGCTGAATCCGGAAGGCACCGCTTTCCGGTTTGAAAAGGAATGGGGGGTGAAATATCTAGGCGAGTGCGAATACTCCCCGGCCTTTTTCCGCCTGACCGGGGAATTTGCCTCTCGGGTGCCCGACATGCCGCTGGCAACCAATACAAAAGGTCTCAATATCGAAGCCTTGCCCGGCAGCACGGTGGCCGGCAAGGTGGTCGCACCCTATTACAACAAGCACTGGGACGGCGTCTACGCCTATTACTATGCCCCGCCAAACCAGGACACGGAACTTCCATTCTTGGTGCTGAACAAGCAGTGCGCCTATTGCGCCTTCCCGCTTTTTGAGGGGTATTATCAACAGGCCTCGGTTGATCTGAGGACGGTGCTGGCAATCATGCTCGAACATCTGCTCCCGAAGCCGCTCTTGGTCACTGATGCCTCGATACCATCGTTTGCCCGGGCTTTCGTCACCGGAAATGCAAATCGACGCATGATCCATCTGCTGAACTATCTGCCGGAACTGCGCGGCAAGACTTTGGTCGTCGAGGAGGAACTCTCGCTTTCGCAAGTCAAGCTGAAATTGCGCCTGGACGGCAAGACGGTCAACAAGGTCTATGTCGCACCCGGCAAACAGCAGATACCATTCTCGGTTGCAGAGGACTATCTGTCCATTACGCTCCCGGAGATGCGCGGCTACTGCATGATTGTGGTCGAGTTTTAACAACGAAAAGACACGAAAAGGCACGAAAATTTCGGGAGAAGCAACATGAAAATGCAATTGCGGGCGTTGGGGGGTGTCGAGATCGGAGGGCTGTCTGACGCTGCCCTGAATACAATTTTTCCGGGAGTGACCTTGCTGCCTGGTGGCGAACTGCTGGCGCTCTATGTAGTCGGATCGGATTTCGAGTCTGCGGATCAACTTCCCTATTATTCGTACAGCAGTGATGCCGGACAAACCTGGACAGCCGGAAAGCCGCTCTTTCCGGCACTCCGGCTGCCATCCGGCGGGCTGTTCAGTTGTTGTTGCAAGCCAACGCTTCATAATGGTCGCGTTCTTGCTGTCGGCTATGGATTTGAACGCGATGACTGCACCTTGAGTCTCTCAGATTATGCTACTCGATATGGGCATTTCCCAAAATGCCGGAATTTTGTCAGTTTCAGTGAAACCGGCAAGTGCGATTGGAGCAGCCCGCTGTTTATTGAACATGCCTGGGATGGCATCGAGACCTCAGGGCCGGCAGTGGGAGACGCCTTGGGGCAGCTGCACTTTTTTGGACCGCCTTTTGTCTTGCGTGGACAAAAACAGCGCGGCTTGAATTATGTCAGCCGGGATGGCGGCAAATCTTGGCAGGAGCAGAGCCAATATTTTGAGCATTCTGATATCGCCCCCTGGGAAACACGTGCCTGCCTGCTGCCGAATGGACGCATCTGGCTGGTCTTCTGGGCTTACGACTTGGCCAAAGAAAAGCACCTCAATAATTTCCTTGTTTATTCCGATGACAACGGGCAGAGCTGGAGCGAGCCTATTGACAGCGGCATCCATTGCCAGGCGTCTAATCTGCTGGCACTGCCGGATAATCCCGAGCGAATGCTCTTTGTCGGCACGGTTCGCGAAGGCAGCAATCCAGGCATTATGCTGCATCTGCTCGATAGTGTTACCGGAGAATGCTTGGACAGCCAACCGCTCTTGACGCTTGAAAATATGTGCAATGTTGCCGGAAAGATCGAGGCGCAGTTTGCCAATCTGCGCTTCGGCCAGCCGGCGTTGTTGCTTCTGCCCGACGGAAACCTCCTGCTCACTTATTGGGCGAAAATCAATCAACGCTATGCCTGCCAATGCCAGAAGTTTTCCTTTCAGCTGAAGAAGTAAACAGGAGGGTGCGGGGTGAATCCTGTCCCCTGCCTCTGTCATTCGGCAGGAAAAGACTAAAGATATCATCACAACCGGGACGGTTGCGCCACTTTTTATACCGCATGCCATCCCATCCGTCAAAGCAACA
>JAPXLT010000282.1:0-6006 GCA_033809415.1 Lentisphaeria bacterium | reverse complement strand
CCCGCAACCCACACGGACTTTACACAGACGGGACACGGACTTTACACGGACGACAGATCGGACGGATCGCCATGTGCCAAGGCCGGCTTTACGCAATTGCGTCGGAGGCGATATGGAGCGCCGGCGGCTCGCCGGCATGAAGCCGGTTTTCCTCTTCCATCACCGAAAAATCAAAAAACTCAAAAAAGTTTCTCAAAAATGAGAAAGACCTTCAAGGTCAGCAACTTGCGCACCTGGTTTTTTGAAAATCTTTCCCAAAAAAGAAGAAATCGAGTGATAGTAGTACGAAAATTTTTATAGGGTTGCTGCTTTGACGGATAGGAATGGCACGCGAATTTGTGATCTGGCCTATTGGTTTCTCCGATTCCTTGGCGTCCTTGGCGCTCTTGGCGGTTAATTCCTCGTTATTGAACCGCCAAGACGCCAAGGAAACGTTTTAGCATCTCCCATCACCGAAAACTCAAAAAACTCAAAAAGTTCAAAAAAGTTTCTCAAAAATGAGAAAAAAGCAAGAAGTCGGGTGATAGTAGTCTAATATGCGTGTTATCAGTGGCAAAGCGGGAGGAATTCGCTTGCAGGCGCCGGATGGCGATGCCATGCGTCCCACGGAAGACCGGGTTAAGGAAGCGTTGTTTGCTACCCTTGGAAACTTGCAGGGATTGCGGGTCCTGGACCTGTATTCCGGCAGCGGTGCGCTTGGTCTCGAGGCTTTGAGCCGCGGTGCGTCAGAAGTCGTCATGGTGGAAAAGAATCCACGCCATATTCCATTTATTGAAAAGAATCTTTCCGCAGTTTTGAAATCCATGCAGGAGGATTGCGGAAAAAGCAGGATTCTCCTTGCGGATGTGCGCCAAGTTCCAGACAAGCTTCCAGAGCTTGCCGGAAAGATAGACCTCATCCTGGCTGATCCCCCCTATAATCCGCCACCAGGCAGCTTTGGTGGACGCGAACTCCTGCAAAGTGCGGCTTTTGTCGAATGGTGCGGCAGCCAAGCGGCTTTTGTGCTGGAACACGAAACCGGCAGCCAATTGCCTTGGTATCCGCAATCCCCCTGGAAACTCGAACGCCAAAAACAATTCGGGCGACGAACGCTCTCCTGGCTGCGGGTCAAAACCTAATTTTTAACCACGAACCACACGGACTTTACACGGACTTTACACGGACTTTACACGGACAGCTGATCGGTCGGATCAGCGATGTTGGAATCAGCCCTGAAGGGGCGTGACATACCAGCCCAGGGCAACGCCCTGGGTCGGGGATCACACCATCGGCAAAGCCCTGTAAGGGCGCGACATAATTCCTGTCCAAAATTCTTGGGTGCCAAGGCCGACTTTGCTGAGTTGTGGCGGTAGTGGCGACAAAAAAAGCGTCCTGCGGAATGAGCCGCAGGACGCTTTTGTATCATGTCACACTCTTACCAGAAGCGTTTTATTCTTCTGTATCGTGATGGGTGTGCGCGTAGTAATGCGTATGTAGCAACTTGTGCGCTTTCTCGCTGTTCGGCTCGCCGAGGTATTCCTCGTAGATTTTGATGATCGAGGGATTGAGGTGGGATTTACGGATGGGCAGTCCCTTGTCGGCGCGGTAGAGGGCATCCTTACGCGCTTCTAGGATGGCAGTATTGCCATGGTTGTAGGGTTGTCCGCCACCGTTAATGCAACCACCGGGGCAGGCCATGATTTCAATGGCGTGATATTGGGCTTCGCCGCGCTGGATGCGCTCGAGCAACTTGCGGGCATTGCCTAGGCCGGAGGCAACGGCTGCTTTCAGCTCGATGCCGCCAATCGTAACCGTGGCTTCCTTGATGCCTTCGAGACCGCGCACGGCGACAAAGTCAATCGGGCTGTCCTTATCACCCTCGATCCAAGCTGCGGCGGTACGCAGGGCAGCTTCGAGAACGCCGCCGGAGGCGCCGAAGATAACGGCAGCACCAGTGGATTCACCCAGCGGACTGTCGTACTGTTCATCCGGCAGGCGGTCAAACACGATGCCGGCCTCTTTGACCATCGAGGCCAATTCACGCGTCGAGAGGACGTAATCGACATCGCGGACGCCGTCATTGGCAAATTCCGGGCGGGAGGCTTCATACTTCTTGGCCAGGCAGGGCATGATGGAAACCACAACCATATCGCTGGGATCAACGCCAATCTTTTCTGCATAGTAGCTCTTGGCGATCGCACCAAACATCTGCTGCGGGGATTTGGCCGTCGAAGGCATGTGCAGAAGGTCCGGGAACTGATGCTCGAGGAAATTCACCCAGCCCGGGCAGCAACTGGTCAGAAGCGGCAGATTTTCGCCGGATTTGATACGCCCGAGCAATTCCGTGCCTTCTTCCATGATGGTCAAGTCCGCAGACCAGTCCGTGTCAAAAACCTTGGCAAAACCAAGGCGGCGCAGAGCCGCGACCAGTTTGCCGGTGCTGATCTCACCTGGCTGCAAGCCGAATTCTTCGCCAATGGCAACGCGAACTGCGGGAGCAGTCTGCACAATGACCGTCTTCTTCGGGTTGTTCAGGTACTTCCATACTTCATCCTTGTAGCCAATCTCGGTCAGAGCGCCGACCGGGCAGGCCAGTACGCATTGTCCGCAGAAAGTACAGGCCGTATTGGTCAGCTGAGCGAAATTTTCCGGGGCGACGCTAGCGTTGAAGCCGCGATTGACACCGGAGAGAACGCCGACTGTCTGGATGACGTTGCAGGCCGTTTCACAGCGGCGGCACATGATGCATTTGCTCATGTCGCGGCGGATGGCAGCGCCATTTTCATCAACCGGGAATTCTGTCTGGGCACCTTCATATTTGACTTTGTGGATGTTGAAGGCGCTGGCGAGTTCCTGCAAATGGCATTCCTGGTTTTTGCTGCAAACCAGGCAATCCTTCGGGTGATTCGAGAGCAGCAACTCGAGCATCGTGCGGCGTGCGCGAATCGCCCGGACAGTATTGGTGTGAACGTCCATGCCCTCGGCAACCGGCGTGCAGCAGGCCGGCGCCAGGTTCGGACGTCCGGTAACTTCAACGACACAGATACGGCAGGAACCGCAACGGTGCTCCATTTTGAAGCAGTCCCACTTGATGTGACACAGCGTGGGAATCTTCAGACCCAATTTTTCGGCGGCTTCCAGAATGGTCGATCCTTCCGGAACAGACACTGGACTGTTGTTTATTTTCAGATTAATCATCGTTTTCGGACTCCGAATTGTTGACTATATTCAAAAGCTCATTTCTTCTGGCTGCCCCAAAAGCAGGCGGCCAGCTCTTCCGACTCGGGGGTTACTTCTTCTCGATTGCTCTAAATTTGCAACGCTGCATACAGGCACCGCATTTGATGCATTTGCTCTGATCGATATGATGGCGGGTCTTGGGGGAACCGCTGATGCAGGAAACCGGGCAGTTTTTGGCACAGAGGCCGCAACCCACGCATTTTTCATTGATCGTGTAGTTGAGCATAGCTGTGCAGACATGCGCCGGGCAACGATGCTCGAAGATGTGAGCTTTGTATTCGTCGGCAAAGTTATTCAGAGTGGAGAGAACGGGGTTCGGCGAGGTCTGCCCCAGGCCGCAGAGGGCGGTGTCTTTGATGACCTCGCCAAGTTCATGCAGCTGTGTGAGCATTTCCGGTGTGCCCTTGCCGTCGCAGATTTTCGTCAGAATTTCAAAGAGGCGGCGGTTGCCAATGCGGCAGGGCGTGCATTTTCCGCAGGATTCATCGACGGTGAATTCGAGGAAGAAGCGGGCGATGTTAACCATGCAGGTGTCTTCGTCCATGACGATCATACCGCCGGAACCCATCATCGAGCCAAGTGCTTTCAGGGACTCGTAATCAATCGGAGTATCGAGGTTCTTGGCAGTGATGCAGCCGCCGGAAGGACCGCCGGTTTGAACAGCCTTGAATTCACGGTTGTTGAGGATGCCACCGCCGAGGTTGAAAATAATGTCGCGCAGTTTAATGCCCATTGGCACTTCGACTAGGCCGACATTGTTGATCTTGCCAGCCAAGGCAAAGACTTTGGTGCCGGGTGAACCCGCAGTGCCGATGGTCTTGAACCAGGCCGGACCTTTGCGGAAGATGGCCGCGATGTTGGCCAGAGTTTCAACGTTGTTGACAATCGTCGGCTTGCCCAAGAGTCCCTTGACTGCCGGGAACGGCGGCCTGAAGGTCGGCTCGCCGCGCTTGCCCTCGATCGAGTGAATCAGCGCAGTCTCTTCACCGCAGACAAAGGCGCCGGCACCATATTTGAGCGAGATGTTGAAATTAAATCCGGTTCCGAAAATATTGTCGCCGAGCAGTCCGGCGGCAGTGGCTTGCTCGATGGCAATTTGCAGGCGCTTGATGGCCAGCGGATATTCCGCGCGGATGTAGATCAGGCCGGTGTCGGCGCCGATGGCATATCCGCCAATGGCCATCGCTTCGAGAACGGCGTGGGGGTCCCCCTCGAGAACGGCACGATCCATGAAAGCACCGGGGTCGCCCTCGTCAGCATTGCAGATGAAGTATTTCTGACCCGCCGGCTGGGCAGTGGCAAATTGCCACTTCTTGCCAGTCGGAAAACCTGCGCCGCCACGGCCACGCAAGCCGGATTCGAGCAGCTCCGCAGGAACCTGTTCGGGCTTCAGGGTGGTCAGGACTTTGGCCAGAGCCTGGTAACCGTCTTTGGCAATGTAATCCTCGATATGCTCGGGGTTGATGCGCCCGGTATTGCGCAGAGCAATGCGGGCTTGCAATGCGTTTGTAGAGTTTGCCTCTTCCTCAGGATAATACCAGGTGCGCTTAATGACTGTGGCGCCTTCGGCGGCTTTGTCCAGACCCGCCTTCAGAATGGCTGGAATCTGTTCGCTGGTGACATGCCCGTAGATAATGGATTTTCCGCTTTTGTTTTTGACTTCGATGCTGGGTTCACAGTAGCAGATGCCCATGCATCCAACATCGATGACTTCAAAATCCTTGTCGAGACCCTGTTCGGCAATGGTTTTGCGGAACGCGGCTGCGACCGCCGCACCGCCTGCAGCGAGACCACAGGTGCCAAGGGAAATGAGAATCTGGGTTTTGCCGGAAGTTGCGGCAGTGATTTTTGCCTTGAGGGCATTTAAATCAGAGGGGGTTTTAATCATCATGGTTTTTCAGTTCCTTGCTTTTCAGTCTTTGCAGTCGGCAATAATTTTTGAAACCATGGCCGGAGTGACGTTGCCGTAAACCCGTTCATTGACCATGACCACCGGAGCGAGGCTGCATGCGCCGACGCAACGCAGAACGCCTAAGTAATAACGTCCATCCGGCGTGGTTTCGCCTTCTTTGATGCCTAGTTCGCGGCAGAACTGCTCGACAATTGCGCTGGCGCCTTTGACGAAGCAGGCAGTTCCACAGCAGATATTGATCTTGAAGCGGCCGATTGGTTTATCGGTAAAATAAGAATAAAAGCTGATAATGCCGTAGATTTCCGAGCGGGTCAGCTTCAGGCGGTCTGCGATAAGCTGCTGCACTTCGCAGGGCAGGTATCCGAAAATACCTTGAGCCTGATGCAGGGTGACAATTAGGTGTGTACGATTGCTTTCGACATCGTCTCCTAGCGGGAGCTTGTCAATAAAAGCATTTAGCCGTGCTGTTTTCTCCGGCTCCAGCCTGGCTAATTTTTCCACGGCAGTTTCTTTCTTCTCGCAGCAACAACTCATGATACCTCCAGTAAGATCTTAGGAACCAAGTAATATGGCAGACTCGCAAGATGCATAGCCGCTTCCCTGTGGGTCTGCCAAATAAAGAAAAAAATAGCAAATTGGGCAATAATGAAATTTATCCTGTCTTTCCTTTTTTACAAATGCGGCAATTCAGATTTCGTGCTTTTTCGTGTTTTTTCGGTAAGGCGTCAGTGAACCCGGGTAAGCAAGAAATTCTTTTTGAACAACGAAATGCCCGAAAGGACACGAAAAAATTTCATGGAAGTGGCTTTTTCTGCGAGAACAAGCCGTATTTTCCATGAAATTTTTTCGTGCCCATTAGTGTTTTTAGTTGTAAA
>JAPXLT010000281.1:0-6039 GCA_033809415.1 Lentisphaeria bacterium | reverse complement strand
AGGCTGTTGCAGGCCACTCCGCCGCAGAGGCAAACCAGGCCGGCGCGGTATTCCCTCGCAGCCAGCATCGTCTTGCTGACCAGCACCTCCATCACTGCCCGCTGATAACTGGCCACGATGTCCGCCAACTCGCAATCACTTAATGTACGATCCTTTACGGCATAAAGCAAGGACGTCTTCACACCGCTGAAACTGAAATCGAAACGATGTTCCGGAGGTGCGGCACGCCCAGAACCTCCGGTCAACCCACGCGGGAAATCCCTGGCGCGGTCATTGCCCGTTTTGGCTATGCGGTCAATCACCGGTCCGCCTGGATATCCCAACCCGAGAATCTTGGCGGCCTTGTCCAGCGCTTCCCCTGCGGCATCGTCCAGCGTAGTGCCCAGCAAATCCGCCTGCCCGGAGTCCTGGATCAGCACAAGTGCAGTATGTCCTCCCGACACCACCAAAGCGAGAACCGGGAATGCTTCCGCAGTTTTCAGCAGTTCCGGGCGTTTCACAAACGCTCCATAGATATGCGCTTCAAAGTGGTTGATCCCCACGATGGGCAGCTTCCGGCTGAGTGCCAAGCCCTTGGCCCAGGCATTGCCGACCAGCAGCGCGGGGATCAGTCCGGGGCGATTGGTCACCGCGACCGCATCAACCGCATCGATTTCGAGTCCGGCCTGTTCAAAAACCACGTCAACGACTGGTGTGATATTCTTTAGATGCTCGCGGGCGGCAAGTTCGGGGATCACTCCGCCAAATCCGGCATGCAACTTGATCTGGGTGGCAATTTTTCCCCCCAGGACTTCATGCCCGTCCCGCACCAATGCCGCAGCAGTTTCATCGCAACTGCTCTCAATACCCAAAATGATCATGATCTTCCTTATCCAGACCCCATCCAAAAAAGATTTTTTAACCACGAACCACACGAAAAGACACGAAAATTTCCGAGTTTTCCGTGCTTTCCGTGGACAAAAATGAGTTGCGGACGATCAGTCCGCGCCAAGCTTTTTCGTGCCTTTCGTGGTTAAAAACCTTTTTGGACACCCTCTATCTAAAGCGAAGCCAATCATCCCCGCAAGTTGGCAAGCACCCCCTCGAGAGAAGTACTCAATTGCAGCAGATTTTCGCCCTGCAAGCGTTCGGCAAGTCGCGGAGTTGCCGCAAAGCAAGCTGGACAATCGAGACGGCCATGAGTGCCCCGAGGCAGGGAACAATCCATACTCGTACTCAAAAACGGAATTTTCCAGAACAGCTCGCAGGGATCAAAGCCAATTTTGTTGTGAATATCGACATGTGTGGCGTAGTCCGGCGCCTCAGACGCAGATTCCCACCAGGGATAGGCAAACCAGCAGCCGGCAGCGGCCTCGAGAACCAAATCCCCACTCTCGCCGGGCGGCAGGCCGAAGTCCACTGGCGGTGCCACTCGGGATATTCCAGGCATCCCGGTAAAAATTTGCCGCACATTTTCCAGTTCCCTGGGGTCGTGCAGATATAGATGTGCCACCTGATGATCAACCATCGCGAAAGCCGCACTGTCATAAAGATTCGGATAGGTCAGCCCGCCGGAGACGCGCCGCGCAGAAAACAAACCCTTCTGACGCAAAATCCGGTTCGGAAAAATGACTTGGTCAACCGGACTGATGCCGTAGTCTCCCCAGACCAGAACCTCATAGCCGCAGGACTCCGCAGCTGTCAGCAAGCGCTTCAGAAAAGCGGCCAGGACTCGCAACTCGCGTTCCATGGCCTTTGTCTGGCTCGGACCGACTTTCTGCTGGCAGTAATCCATGTGCGGCAGATACACCGCCAGGAAGTCCGGCTGGTCCTGTTGCATGACTGCTTCCGTGGCAGAACAAATCCAAGCAGTTGATTTCTGGCTTGACATCGGTCCCCAGTAATTCATCAGGGTGAAGGGTCTGCCCACATGATCAATCAGGCGTTGTTCGAGGTCTTCCGGTCGGCAATGACAAGCCTGGATCATGCCGCCATGATGGCGATGCACCGGGGCAGGGCTCACCACCAGGTCACAACTGTCCCCGAGACTCTGCTGATGAAAAAGAACGCCGGCACGCCCGCCAGCTCGCCGCAGGCGATCCCATATCCGCCCGCCTTGGACAAGCCCTGCCGACTGATTCCAGAAATCCACCTTGTGCGTTTTGCGATCATATCGCCCGTTGCAGACAACCTGGTGCTGCATCGGGGGCAATGCTGTCCGAAACGTCGCCTGGGCGGTACAGGTGACCGCAGGAAAAACAGAAGTCAGCGGCGAAAACTGAAAACCGCACAATCCTGAAAACTCCGGGCAACAGGACAATACCTCGATCCCTAACCCGGCACACTCCAGACTTAATATCCGTTTCTTCATTTTCGTACTACTATCGTCCAAAATCTTCTTTTTTGGGAAAGATTTTTCTGAAAAGAAAGCTCCAAGTCATTGGCATATAGCCCTTTTAAGGTACTGCCAATTCCTGTCTTTTTTCTCCGACTGATCCGTCCGATCCGTCCGATTTGTTGTCCGTGTCCCGTCCGTGTCCCGTCCGTGTAAAGTCCGTGTGGGTTGTGGGCGATCAATCCACGCCAAGCCTTTTCGTGTGGTTCGTGGTTAAAAAATCCATTTAGGACTGTGAGAATTCCCTGTTCAGGAGGATCGTCAGCGGCCACAGCAATAGCAAGATCACCATGGTGACTATCGTCCAAGTTCCTCCGCTCAACACCAGCCAGCAGGCCTGCCATGGCAGCAGGCCTCGCAGTAGAGCACCGATGAAGTGCCGCATTTCCTCTGCTCGAACCGAGCGGTTGTATACCTGTACTCCGGCAGCACCGGCGGCCAACAAGGCCAAGAGAAAACACAGAACTGACAGCAGTAGCGAGACGCCGCTGATTCGGCTATGATGATAAAGCAGAATCGGCAGGCAGCCCAGCCCTCCTGCAAAAAAGCAGGCCAGTGGCAAGAACACCTTGCCGTCAGGCACCTGGCGGCGGTTCTCCCCTTCAGCAAACAGGGTGACAAGATAAACATAGGCAGTCAGAGCCAGGAAAACCGGGACGATGCCAATATGCCAACCCACTGTGGACGCACCTACCAGGAGACTCATGCCTCGGCATAGGCCCATGCCGAGCGCACCCCCATAATACCGCTTTTTCAGGATAAGGTTATAGCTCCAGATAAGGATGGTCAACAGCCCGGCGCCGATCAACACAACCCGCCCATTGCAGAAGGCCACCAGTATGCCGCCAAGAAAACAGACAAAGAAAGCCAGAACCGCTTGTGAAGTGCTGATCCGCTTGCTGGGCAAAGGACGCTCCGGGCGCAAATACCGGTCTTCAGACATATCCACCAAGTCATTCTGCACCAGCCCCATGGCATACAGCAAAAGCACACACAACCCAACCCCAACCAACTCGAAGGCACTGACGGAGCGCCCACTGAATAAAGATACCAGGCAGGCGCCTGCCAGGGCATCTCCAGGCACAGTCAGCAAATTCGGCAGGCGAAACAACTCCAGCCAGGCGTGAAGCTTACGGGCCAAACCTGGCTTGGAACTGCCAAAGCGCATTCTTCCGGAACGAAAATTCATTGCGTACCCTTATCTCAAAAACACATCCAAAACCGTAAGGCGTCAGTAACCACCCCAGGTGACAGGGGATTTTTTTTAACCACGAAAGACACGAACGGACACGAAAAAAATCATGGATAGTAAGACACATTACCCAAAACTCAGCCATCGAGCTGATTTTACGCATCTGCCTGCCAGAGCACGTGGCGGCGTTGCCAGTCATCCGGCTTGCGGAAAAACACCGTCTCGATGCTCCGCAGCTCGAAGGCCTCCTCGGGAAAATTCAGCAAAATCTTCAAAAACTCGAAATCATTCTGGAAACTCTCCTTGTCTTCGCCGTTGAAACGATAGACCAGGCGATATGCATTTTCCTCAGGAAATTCCAGTTGTCGCAGCCCTGGCACTGTCTTCTCTGGGATTGCTCCTTCGAGCCGGGCTTTCGGCTTTTTCACCACTTTTCGTCGCGACGGCAAATCCGGGGGTGGCGGAAATGGGAAAGCCTGGCCGCCAAGGAGATTGCGTATAGTCTCCTCGGCGCGAGCCACCTTCACCAGTTCCGCTTCGCGGCGGCAAAGCAGATCAATAATTTGTATTTCCTGCAAAATATCCATAATGGCATACCGCAACAACAGGCAGTCTATCCCTTCGCCTGGTCACCATTCAATGCGGCAAGAGTTCACTCTCCGGCAGAAGGATTTTTAGCTTGCGGTTTGCCAGTCGCTGGCGGCACAACAGCCGGTGCAGGCGCCGCTTTTTTGGCGGGTGCCGGCGCGATTTTGCTGAAGCTGGCCACGGGAAGCGGCGGCGGTGGGAAAACGAAAACGCCAGGTTCCCCCATCAGCTCCTCGACTTGGGACTCCAATTCTGCAATGCGCTGGTAAGCCTGCTCGCGCTCAGCAAGCAGCTCATCGACTTTTATGCGGGCTTCCAATGCAGCACGGATCGTCTCGACATCCGCCCGCATCACAATTTCCACAAAACTCAGGGGAGTTTTGGCCACTGGTGCTTTTGCCATTTTTCCGAAAATCCTCTTTTATTACCGTACAAAACAAATAAATCGAAACAAATCGTTAATAATGCAAAAATTCTGGCAGGGGGCATGTCTGGCGACGGTCATGCACTTTTTTCGACCAGGCGCCGAACTGCGGGCAGCGGCGATTCCAGCAGGCGCACTCGAGCCTGGGCGGAAAGTGCGCTGCAATCCCACTTGCGATAAACCAAATGATAAAAAACCTCTTCCGAACAGACTTCCACCAGCGCGGACAGCTCGTCTGTCCCCAGCGCCGGGTTAGCCAGCAACTGCTTATGCAGAGCAGGATCACCGCAGGCAATCAAGCATTCCCGGGTGCCTGGCAGGGTGCCTGAATTCATCGCAAGCGCTTCAAGCAGCTTTGGATGCCTTCCCTGAGCCAGAAAGCGTCCTATGCCGTCGTCAAGGCTGGGATTTCCGGCCAAAGCCAGTCGGACATCCTCGCTGCTGTCCTGAGACAGAATCCGCTGCAGTGCAAGTGACAGTTCCGGACGTGATGCCAGCTGTTGGCGAACCTCCTCATCTCCGTCACGCGCCAGCTGCATCATCTGCTCGGCAGTCAAAATTCCTTGGGAAAGCACCGCCAATTGCACAAGACGATGCGGACTCCCAGCTAGTATCCCCCAAATTTCCTCGGCAAGTTTTTTGCGGCTGGCGATTGCCAGCTGAGAAACCAGTTCACCGGAAGCAGCCCAGTTTTTCAAGCAGGTATATGACAAACGCGGACTGAGAAGAGTTTTAATGTGTATCAGCAAATCCCAGTCATCGCAGAGAGCAAACTGGACTTCTTCATCCAAGCGGCTCAACTTCAATAATTCCGCCCGCACCAAGGAGCATTCGTCGGAACTGAGCATGGCTTGAATCCGGGGTGAAATTGCCTGGTTCGTTGCCAGCGCCAGACGCACTTGCAGCGCTGGGTCTGTACAAAGCGCCACTGCGATTGGCCCATTGACTGCCTTGTTGCCGGCCACAGCCACCCGCACCTGGACATCGTCATGCTTTGACAGACGTTGGAGCTGTCCGTAAGTCAACCGGTCATTGGCAGCGAGTACGCGCAGCACCTCGAGTTCATCGCTGCCCATCAGCTGATCAAGGATTCGCCCCGGAACATTGGCCTGGGCAGCAAGAAACATCCGAACCTCGAGGGTGGAATTCTGGTCGGCCAGTTCGCGCAACATCTGAGCCGGCAGAACCTTCTTGCGCATATCATAGATGGCCTGCTGCGGGCCCGCCAGAATCTCCGCCAAAAGCGTCTCTTTGCTGGTACTTGTTTCAGAAATGCTTGCCATAGCCCTTTACGGGTTGAAAAAAACGTGGTTTTACGCAGAAAAAATGAAGTGACCTGAAAATTAATAATATAAACCAGTTTCCCCGCTTTTCTCCTCACTCAGCTTGCATCCAGCCCCCGAAAAAGTATAATATTAAGGGGACAGGGTGCAGGGGGCAGGTTTAAAAAGTGGCGCAACC
>JAPXLT010000280.1:0-6061 GCA_033809415.1 Lentisphaeria bacterium | reverse complement strand
CCATATCGCCTCCGACTGAAAAAGTAAAGCCGACCTTGACACACAAGATTTTTGGCAGAGCAGGCTCATCCGTCAAAGCAGCGACCCTACAAAATTTTCCGAGTTTTCCGAGTTTTCCGTGGACAAAAAATGGGTTGTGGGCGTTAGCCCACGCCAAGCCTGTTCGTGTGGTTCGTGGTTAAAAAATCCTTTTTGGACGCGGACTACTTACTCTATTGAATTTTTCAGGGTATATTATCCAGTGGCAATCAGACAATAAACTGAATGAGATTGGTATGCAAAGAAAGGAAGCAAGAAAGATGCGTATATTTTCCCTGAAATCACTTTTGGCGATCGGTCTGGCTGGTTTGCTTACGGGTTGCAGCACGGTTTGCCTGCAGAAGAACTGCGAACCGGCTGTTGTCAAAGCTATTTATACGTCAACCCCGGTGCAGCTGGATGGGCATCTGGACGAAGCGGCCTGGCAAACAGCTCCGTCGCATTGGTTGCAGCTCGGGCGTGCTGTATACGACAAGACGCCTCTGGCCATGCAGGCTTCCGTTGGCAATGTTCTGCGTGAGGCCGGCGAATATCGTCTGCTCTGGGATGACAACTACCTGTATGTAGGCGCGATCTTTTCCGATTCGGACCTGCACGCCTACGGCGAGGAAGACCAGCTGCCGCACTATTTGCTTGGTGATCTCGCCGAAGTTTTCATCAAACCGGAAAGCGACACCTATTACTGGGAGCTGTACGCCACTCCAGCCAGTAAAATGACGACGTATTTTATTCCGGGACGAGGCTGTTTGATGGGTGAACTTCTGACTTCCGCCCCGTTCGACCTCAAAGTCGCCGCCCAAGTGCAAGGCACGTTGAACAACTGGCATGATCGAGACAAAAGCTGGAGCATGGAGATGGCCATCCCGCGCAAGGAAATCGAAAGATACGGCGCCAAATTCGAACCGGGACACCCCTGGCGGATTTTCTTGGCAAGATATAATTATTCACGCTATCTGCCAAGCAAGGAACTATCCTCATTCCCGCAACAGGCCGAAACACCCAGTTTCCACATCATCGAGGAATATGGCAGACTCGAACTGATCAAACCCTGACCCATTACAACATTTCTGGCTTTTTGCAATCTTTTGCGTATAACGCCTTGCGTTTAATGCAAGGCGTTATATATTATATTTAGCGAAAGGATCAGCAATGATCGCAAGCTATAAGTGTAAAGAGACTCAGAAACTGAAAGCTGAAGGTAGCAGCCGGAAATTTCGGGCAATAGAACGGATTGCACTGCGGAAACTGGATATGCTTGAAGCTGTTGTCAATGTTGAAACGCTGCGGATTCCTCCGGGCAATCATTTTGAAGCCTTGCATGGCAACCGTGAAGGGCAATACAGCATCCGCATCAACTTGCAATGGCGTATCTGCTTTACATGGCATGATAGAAATGTCCATGACGTCGAAATCGTTGATTATCACTGAGGAGGCGTGTCATGATCAGAACAAAAAATTTGATCCATCCCGGAGAAATTCTTATGGAAGAATTTTTGCTGCCGATGAACATCAGCCAGAATAAATTGGCGATGGACATCCGTGTTCCAGCACCCCGGATCAATGCAATTGCAAAAGGAACACGTTCGATTACCGCCGATACTGCGTTGCGGCTCGGCAAGTATTTCGGAACCGGTCCGGAATTCTGGATCAATCTTCAAGCAAATTATGACCTCTGCGTTGCCGCAGCAAAATCACAAAAAGAAATCGATGCGATTCCGCAACTCGTATTTGCCTGATGCCACACCAAGAATATTTTATGTAGAGGGCGCGCAAAAAGGTTTTTAACCACGAAAGGCACGAAAAAACACTAACTTTTTTGATTTTTCCGCGTTTTCCGTGGACAAAAAAAGTGTTAAAAAATTCAATCTTCCCAGTGTAGGATGACTTTGCCGGAATTTCCCGAGCGCATGGCGTCAAAGCCCTTTTGGAAATCCCGGTAATGGAAGCGATGAGTGATAATTGGCGAGATATCCAGGCCGGATTCGAGCATGCTAGTCATCAGGTACCAGGTTTCGTACATTTCCCGTCCATAGATTCCTTTGATGGTCAGCCCGTTAAAAACAATTTTATGCCAGTCGGCTGCGGTATTGGCCGGTTGAATTCCCAGCATGGCGATTTTGCCGCCGTGGCACATATTATCGACCATGGAATTAAAGGCGGCGGGGCTGCCTGACATTTCGAGGCCGACATCAAAGCCTTCCTTCATGTCAAGCTCTTTCTGCACATCCTGCAAGCGCTGCTCCTTGACATTGACCGCCCGGGTGACTCCCATTTTACGCGCCAATTCGAGGCGGCTTTCCAGAATATCAGTGATGACCACATAGCGAGCACCGGCATGGCGGGCAATCGCCGCCGCCATGATCCCGATCGGACCGGCGCCGGTAATCAGGACGTCTTCGCCAAGCACCGGGAAGCTCAGCGCAGTATGGGTAGCATTGCCAAGGGGATCAAAGCAAGACAGCACATCATGATCCAGCTTCGGGCTGCAGTGCCAGACATTAGTCACCGGGATGACCAGATATTCGGCAAAGGCGCCGCTGCGGTTGACGCCCACACCCAGAGTCTTCGGGCAAAGATGGCGCCGCCCAGCCAGGCAGTTGCGGCACCGCCCACAAACGAGATGCCCTTCGCCACTGACCAAGTCTCCGATTTTGAGGTCATGCACATTGGCGCCGAAAGCGGCAACATGCCCGACAAATTCGTGCCCGATGATCATGGGAGGGGTGATCGTCTTCTGCGACCATTCATCCCAGTTATAAATATGCACATCGGTGCCGCAAATCGAGGTCCTCTCGATCTTGATCAAAACATCATTGATGCCGAATTCAGGTTCAGGAACATCGCAAAGTTCAAGACCTTCACCGGGACGGGTCTTCATTATCGCTTTCATCGCCGCACCGCCTTTCGTACTTTTTCGTGTCTTTTCGTTGTTTAAAAAACAAGAACGGTCAAGGTGGATCCGGCAACGGAACATGCCCTGGGTTGCCTGGCTGTACGGAGGCTTCATATCCACAGGGAATGACATAGCGGAAGCCGAGATCGGATGGAACCAGCGGCACGTCGGCAGCACTACCCAGCGGCAGATAGCGTTTAGTGGCTACCGAACTGCTCCCTTTGATCTGGTAGAACCCTGTGCCGTCAGTAAAGACTGTCCCAGTCCATTCACGGACATTGCCGGCCATGTCAAAGACACCGTAAATCGAGACGTCGCCTGGGAACTGACGTGGCGGTGCCCAGCGCCCGTAAGTCACGCCCGCCTGCAAATTCTCCCGGATGAAAGCTTTGCCGGAGTCAAAGAAGTTCCCCCAAGGGAAGATCCTTCCATCGACCCCGCGTGCGGCTTTTTCCCATTCATCGGCACTTGGCAAGCGGCAGTCGCGACCGGTTTTCAGGCTCAACCACTGGCAGAATGCCATGGCACTTTCAGCACTGATGCCGACAACCGGACGGTTGAGGGAAAGACCATCAATCAGGATTCCGTCCTCAGACCATGCCGGAACCGGATTCATATTGTCGGCGGAAAGATGCACCAGGCTGAGATGACGCGTGCGCTCGGATTCATCCTCGAGACTCAACCAGAATTCCAGGTATTCGGCAAAGGTGACTTCCCGCTCGAGGATGAAAAATCCCGGGACATTGACATTTCGGAGCTGTGTGCTTTGCGAGGCCTTGCCGCCAAGCAGGCAGCGTCCGCCAGGAACATAGACCATTTCCGCAGGAATACTTTTGGGAATATGCACTATCAGATCGAGGGTTTCACCGTGCTGCAGAAAAAGCGGGAAAAGGACGGCAGGGCGATCCGGCAGGAAAAGCTTCAGCAGATAATTTCCCTTTGGCAAGGGGTATGTACCCGCCTGACGGGAAAGCATCGGTATCTTCAGCGCCTCAGAAGAAACTTTCAGGCAGTTATCCGAGGGGTCCTGAATGACCGAAAAAATCTCCACTTCAGCGCCAAAAGGCTGGCTGACCAGATGCAGCTGGCAATCCCCCCGGCGGAACTTTTCAATTTCATTGAGGAATGCGTGCGTTTTCGGGCTGCTCAATTCAAAATTATAGCCGAATTCTGTTCGTGCCATGCCGAGCCAGCGGTTGATTTCGACCATGCGCTGATATTTTCTGGCAAATTCGAGGCGCTCGATGATGATTTCCTCGCGGATGGTAGTGACGAGGGAACGGTGCTGTGAGATGGTTGACAATCCCTTGAGCAGCAGATAAGCCTGGTCGTAGATATTGATCAGCTCACTCTCTTTCTCCTCAATTTTCAGATTGGCAGTCGCTTCATAGCCGGCAAACGATGAAAACAAAGGCAGATTCTGCAACAGCAAAGCGCGGTCATCCAGCATCTTTCCCAGTTCGAGAAGGCAACCTTTGCCGCGTTCACGCAATTCCTGAATCTGGCGGATATTTTTCCGGTAGTTGATATGATCCAACAACAACACGGAGCAAGCGGAGGCGAGCACGGCCATGAATGCGCCAATCAGCAAGGCGACTTTGATCGGATTGCGCTTGCTCCACTTGAGCACACTGGCATACCAGGGTGCCTTATAGGCACTCACTTCCCGTTCACTTTGCTGGTTGTAGAGATCATGGATCAGGTCGGTGATACTCTGATAGCGATTGTCGCGGTTGAGTGCCATCGCTTTCAGGCAGATCGCTTCAATTTCCGGGGAGATGCTTTTCCCATTGGGTTTTGTTTGCCGGGGCAGAGGATAGGTTCCGTTGGTGACCGCGTTGAGCACTTCCGATTCGAGTCTCAGGCCGTCGAAAGGGTTATGAAAAGTGAGGATTTCATAGAGTATGACGCCCATGGAATAGATATCGCAGCGATGGTCAAGCTTCGAATTCCAGCCGACGGCCTGTTCCGGCGCCATGTAGCGTGGTGTGCCATTGATGAAATCATCGACAGTCAGGTTAGACTGTTCTTTGCCGCTAGCAAAGCGTATTTCCTCTTTGCCGTCATGTCGTTCAACCGTATATTCCCGCTCGTTGCTGATATTGACGGAGGTTTTCACCGGCTTCATCTTGCGAACCAGCCCCCAGTCGATAATCGTCACCTCCCCGTACTTGCCAACCAGGATGTTTTCCGGTTTCAGGTCGCGGTGGATGACACCCTTGCTGTGTGCGTAGGAAACCCCCTGGCAGGCTTTCAGGAAAATAGTCAGTAGCTTGGTCCAGGAATATTCGATAATGTATTCCGGATTGCCATCACGCAGCTGGCGGAGAATATTGCGCAGGGTGTCACCCTGCAGCTTTTTCATCGTGAAATAGACGCCGTATTTTCGGTCGAGGCCCAAGGAGTGCATCGGCACAATATTCGGATGCTCGAGCTGGGCAGTGGCTCTCGCCTCCCGGACAATCCGCTCGATATGCTCACGACTGAAGCGATATTCCGGCAACAGCATTTTTACAGCCACTAGACGCCCCAGCGCAGCATCGGTAGCGGCCATGACCTGACCTGTGCCGCCACGCCCGATTTCACCCATATTGCTGAAATCCGGTGCGCTGTTTTCCAAGTTGATGCCCAGATCAACGAGGGTTTGCTTCGGTATGCTCAGGATTTCGCTGGTATTGTCTTCCGGTGCTATGACTTCCGTGAGATTCTCATCTGTTTGCTGCACAGGAGACGCTTCAGGCAGAAGTGCTTCATCTCCCTTGTCAACATCCTGATCAAGTCTGGTCAGTTCTTCTGACATGTTTTTAACCACGAAAGCCACGAAAAGGCACGAAAAATTTTCGTGTTTTTTCGTGTCTTTTCGTTGTTAAGAATTTTCCCTTACCAACCCATTTTTCGCAGGGCTTTAAGGCATTTTTCGACGGCTTCGAGTGCGGGGATTTCTGGGCATTCATATTCAACGATTGCCCATTCTGTCCTCCCCTTTGTTTGGCAGAAATCGAAGACTTCCTGCCATGGGATATCGTCTTCGCCGATCAAGGGTTTGTAGCCTTTATCGGGGTCGGTGCTGTAGGGTTTGAGGTGGATCGTATCGCAGCGACCCGGATAGGTCTCGAGCACCTGCATGAC
>JAPXLT010000279.1:0-6067 GCA_033809415.1 Lentisphaeria bacterium | reverse complement strand
AAGGAAAATGCATTGACCTTCCTCGAAAAGACCGACGTCCAGGAAAAGGGCGTGGTCATCCACGTCGAAACACCCGAAGGCGTATTCGGCAAGGATATCAACGGCATCTTCGAAATATAAAAAGAGAGTTTTTAACCACGAACCACACGAAAAAACTTGGCGCTCTTGGCGTCTTGGCGGTTAACCTCTTTTTCATTGAACCGCCAAGACGCCAAGAGCGCCAAGGGTGCGTATAGATCGGATGTGACAATTATTCTTGTATAAAGAGCCAATATGCTTTGCCGGGGAGGAAGACTCCGGTTTTTTTCCAGCTGCTGGCTGGTGATAACATCCAGCCGCTTTCCGGCAATTCTGTTTCCTGCCAATCTGTTCCTCGCAGGTTCCAGCCCGGCTCGAGTGCAGGGGGGGCGATTCTTCCGCTGCTCAATGTCTGCGCCTCAGGACTGATTTCTGACAGGTCATCGATATAAATCCAAAAGCCCTGACCAGGTTCGAGCGAATTGGCTATGTTATACCGACTGTTTTCTGTATTCCAGACCCACAAGACGGTCTCTTCGCCAAATATCCCGCTGATCTCCGCTGCATTTGCGGCAAAAGGAATTGACAGTAGATTCCAACCACGATAGAGTGCTTCCCAGGAGGGCGTTTCCCCTAACTCGTTATATTCCCAGACTTCCGCAGTCTGAAAGGTTACTTTCCGCAATAGGATGGTCAGGAGTTCATGATTAGACACCGCTCCTTGGGCATCCTTCACGTACACCGTGAATTGCAGCTGATCTGCAGCGTCAGGCGTGAACGTATATGGGATTTCATAGCTGATACTTCCCGCCTGCACAAAGGTCCGCAACCTGTCCATATCTTCCGGATCGGGGTCTGCGGCATCAAAAACATCTGCTGAGATAGTGATATCATTGCCTTGCTGGATGATCGTGTTCTGCTTTAATTTCAGGATCGGCGCTTGATTTACATCCTTGACCGTAATCGTTACCGGCATCTCAACTTCCTCGCCTTGCTTATCGCGAACCAGCACCGTGAACTCGAATTCCTTGCTATTGTCAGGGTGCCTGACTGTAAGATAGCCAGGCGTTAAACGCAGTTCATTGCCATCTACCTGCACCCAGGCCGGGGCGTCTGCCTGCAAGGTGAAAGTGAGTTCATCCTTATCCGGGTCTGGATTACGTAAATCAGGGTCATCGGCGAAAGCCAGAAGATCGACAGTTACTCCTGCGCCTTCGTCGATGGTTTTATCCACAGGTTCTGCCACTGGCGGATCATTGACATTTGTGACATTTATCGTGATGGTTTGCGGTTTATCATTTCTGGCTGCACCGTCCCAGAGCCATATCTTAAACTGATCCTTGCCGCAGAAATTCTGTTCCGGTTCATAGCGCACTGCGTAGCCATTACGTCCGGGAACCGGGCCGAGCAGAGTCAGTGGCATTCCCCATCTCGAGTGGGCGGCATGCAGCATAGGCACCAGGGCATTGCCTTCCGGACTGATCAAAGTCAACGGCAGCTCTGCAGGAGGATCAGTATCTTCCTCTGTATGCAGAACGTCCGGATTGACAGAGGGAGCATCGGCGGGAATATCCGGCAATCTGGCCAGGAAGAAATCCCATGTATTATTGTCGTCTGCAGTCAGTAGATTGGATGCCATCGAGGCAAAAAACAATTTTCGTCCGGTTGCGGAGAAAGCCGCCGAAATAGTAGTGCTGCATGGACCATTTCCCGGCTGATCTTGGTCGTTTCTGCTAATCAGAAGTTCGTGCGAGTTGCTCAGATCAAAGAGAAATTGCTGGGCAGGGTAGGGGACTTCATTCAGCGTAAAGTCGCGCACCCAGGTCAGAAAACGCCCATTGCCGGAAACCTGAAGATTCTGCAGATTCGTTGCCGTAATTCCAGCCGGAAGTGCCACTTCGGTCGCTTCACCCATAGCCGTATGCTGACGGAAGAGCTTGTCGCCTTGCCGGAAGAACACTTCGCTGCCGGCCTGATTCATGGCAAACTCGACAACATTATCGGCGAGTTTGACGAGTTGTGCGGCATCCGTAAACCAGATGTGCAGCCTCTTGTCACTATCGAGCAAGGCCAGCACTTTACCATCGCGGCTCAGGCGCAGCGCTGTGCAGGTCAGGTCTGGTGCCGGGGTGATAGGATTCTGTCCCGGAAATTGCAGAATGGCTTGCCCATTATTTTGACTATATGCCAGAATTGATCCGCTGACATCCGTGGCGGGTTTGATATCATCAATGCCTGATGAGATCAATTCGGTCAACTGCTTTGTGTTTACAGCATATTGCCAAAGCTTGCTATTGCGGATAAAATAGACAAAATTGCCATCCCCAGAAATTGTGATGTTTGTAACAACCGATAGATCCTGGTCGCCGCTAAGCAGTTTTAATGTTCCATTTTTCAAATCCCGCAAATAGGCATGCGAAGCATTATAATTATTAGCGATTACCAACGGCAGGTTGGTTACAAAAGCGATTTTACTACCGTCTTCACTGCAAGAGACATCATGGACAGCAAAACGATAGTCGCCAACGTATTTTCCCTGTACATTCAGGCTGACACAAGACAGGATCGCTTTATTCTTGTCATAAATATGTATTTGCAGCTCGGCAGTTTTGGTAAAAGCCCCATCCGTGATTTGTATGGTAACAGTTACCGTACCGGTTTCAGTTTCACCGGCCTTATAGCGCCAAGGCAAGGAATCGAGAGAGTATTCCTGATTGGGGACTAGCGGATTTCCGTCCTTGTCATAAAAGATTCCAGCAGGAACAGGTTCGCCGGAGATCAATGTAATTCTTGCATTTTCAGATGCCCCGCCGATCTCGATTGGCAGCTCGAGAGTCTGCTCCTGGAAGATATCTAGAGAAGCATCGAGTGGAGCAGGTCCCATGTCGGCCAGCCAGACCTGGGGCAGGGTGATGTTATGGCCGAAGTTGGTGGCGGCACTGACCAAAGCGATATAGCGCCCATTCGAAGAAATCGCCGGAGTATGCGCATTTGCATTAGCTTGGGTGACCTGTTCGAGTGTGTCGGTCAAACGGTCAAAACGGAAAATCTGGCTGACTGAGTTGTCTTGTGGAATTGCGCTGAAAACGACAAAGCGTCCATCGGCACTGATCTGCGGATCGGCACAGTCGGGAAACTCCTCCTGACTGCATCGTCGAGAAACATAGTTTCCAGATTGATCAAGCCAGGAAACAAAAATCTGAGGGTTGGCAGTGAGTTTTCCGTTGGCCAGCCAGCTACGGTAAACTATAACTTCGGCAGAGGCGGCGCATTGTACTTGCGAATCCAGCCTGCTGCCACCGATAAAAGTCACCAGTTTGCACGATTGCTGATTGCGATCATAGGCATATAACCCTAGTTTGCCTTCGACAAACTCATCTGAATCGCTGAGGTCTTCTATCGAGGTAAAATAGATTACAGTAGCATCCGGATTCAGGGCAATTCCCTTTTGAGTATAGCCATTAAAGGCCGCTTGGATATCAACGGCGGTGAAGTTGGCATCGGACACTTGATAAAACAGCGGCACATCGAGATAATCAGCGGTGACCGCGACCATATCGCCGCCACTGGCCAGTCGCAATGTCTGTCTGGTAACATCGGAGGGAAGGGAAGTGGATATATTCGGATTCGGAAAACATAGCACGTTCAGGTTGCTGTTGCCTGTATCATCCGTCACATCCTCGCGAATCAGATAAAAAGCATCTGACGTTCCGGCACCAGTGATCTGCCAAGTGGTACGCCACCATTTAGAGCCAAGTAGCAAAGCGATGGGATCATATCCTTCAACAAGTATTTCAGAGCCGGCGTTTGCCTGTTTTTTCTCATAAACAGCTCGGAAACGATCACGATTTTCTGCTCTGTCCAAAAACACATCCGCCATCTGAGCAATGAAAAGGACGGTGCCATTGTCAGAGACTATCGAGGGGTGGCAGAAACTTTCCGTCCAGGCACCGCTGCCAAAGCGCATCGGGTTGCCATCGGAGTCGACTCCGACCAGCGACAGGACTGGCTCAGCAAGCAACAACATTGGCATGATAAAAATTGCCAGGAAATAAAGGATGTTCTTGCGCATAATCGTCCTTTTAAACCACGAAAGGCACGAAAAACACGAAACGATTTCGTGCCTGTTCGTGCCTTTTGTATTATTTGTCCGGAGAATCTTGTTTTGTGGTGCCTTTACAAGGCACTGTCTTTGTGGGGTTTCTCACCCCAGGCTAAAGCCTGGGGTTAAGCATAGTGAAGCGCCTACGGCGCAAAGCATTACAGTAACCAGATCAATCTGCATCCCGTCTCTTGCACATAGGTTGCGTTCGAACGCGTGCGGGCAAGCATCCATCACAACCGGGACGGTTGCGCTACTTTTTAAAGCGTTCGAACGCGTGCGGGCAAGCATCCATCACAACCGGGACGGTTGCGCTACTTTAAACCGCTTGCCATTCCATCCGTCAAAGCAACAACCCTAAAAAATTTTCGTGCCTTTTCGTGTGGTTCGTTGTTAAGAAAAAAATGAGATTAGAAGCGGAAGAGGCATTTTAGCATGCCGCCGAAGCCATCGAGGTCTTGCGAAACGAACCTAGTATCAGCATCATTGAAGCCTTCGTCGTAGCGTACTTCAAGGCTCAGGCCGACTTTTTCGGTGATCCAGTAGGAAGCGCCAGCCGATGCATACATGCCAAAGACATAGTCGATATCGTTGTCGCGACCGCCGCTGCGGGCAAGACCACCACTGATTGCCGCCGAACTCGAGGATTCCATGTCGGCCAGGGAGATCGAGGGACCGGCGGCGACAAAGGCTTGCAGCCCATTTTCAAAGATGTAATTCAGGCTCACTCCGAGATCGAGCACATAGAGGTCCATGGCGAATTTGCTGCGACCCGAGCCGCTCAGGTAATTGGTGTAGTTGGTTTCGCCAACAATCTCATCATATTCCGCACCGGAAGGAATGCCGTACATCACGCTCATCAGGCGGGTATATTCACTACCGCCGGAAAAACTGTTGCGCCGTGAAGCAGAGTCCATGCTGAAGTATTGCAGATTGGCTACCAAATTCAGTTCCATATTGTCTTGTTGGACAAGACCCATGCTGAAGTTGACGACCGGCGCCAGGGATTCCTCGAAACCATAATGCCCTGTCGATCCAAGCGAACCACCAGAAAAATGCACGACGTTGACGGTTTCAAGACCATAAGCCCCAAATTTAGCAATGTTTTCCGGCGTATACGCGATGATATCCGGATGGGCGGCACTGAAGACACCAGTGAAATTCGGGATGCTCGTGCTTTGGAATTTGGGGTTGCGGAAGTCGCGGTAACTTACACCCAGTCCGATATGCCAGCTGCCTGGCTGGACTTTTGACTGTTCACCAATCTGTGCCTGACCCTGGGCAGTCAGGATCGACAGTCCGGCAATGCTGAATGCCATGCAGAAAAAACGCATTAATTTCATTGGAAAGCTCCTTGTTTTTTTTACAGAGAAGTATGTACAAAAGAAAGTATCAATCCGGTGCTGACTTTGGTCAGCACCGCTCAAAATTCCTTCGGAATTACTGCACAGAATAGAGGACGAAGTTGCCCTGCTGTTTGCCGTCGTAGAAGGCGCGCAGCAGAATGAAATCGCCTGCCTTGCTGTTAACCGGGAGTTCGAGATCGAGGCGTCCGCTGGTGGGATGATCAGCCGGTGGATTTACGGCATCCACCGGGACGTCGCCTGGTATCATGAAGTTATACCATTTGCTGTTTTTGATGTTGACGGGGTCAACGGAGAAGTACTGCACCTCATAGCTGACCAGTGCGAGGTTTTCTCCGTAGGGTGCGAAATTCAGGATAACTCCTGTATTGTCGGCAGTGACAGCATTCAACAAGGGCGCCAACGTCTTTTTGATCAGGTTGAATCCCCAAGTGAAAGAGACGGCTCGCTGATTGGCGGCAACCGCTTCCACCCACCAGGCATAGCTGTTGAAATCCTTCGGAGCAGGAAGCTTCGCTTGCCAGGTATTTCTGATCAAGTCGTTTGCTCTGGCCACTACCGCGCCGGCGCTATTGATCACAAC
>JAPXLT010000278.1:0-6088 GCA_033809415.1 Lentisphaeria bacterium | reverse complement strand
ACTTTTTGATTTTTCGGTGATGGAAGAGGGAAGCCGGCTTCATGCCGGCGAGCCGCCGGCGCTCCATATCGCCTCCGACTGAAAAAGTAAAGCCGACCTTGGCACATGGCGATCCGTCCGATCTGTCTGTCGTCCGTGTAAAGTCCGTGTCCCGTCCGTGTTCCGTCCGTGTGGGTTGCGTGCGATCAGTCCGCGCCAAGTCTTTTCGTGTGGTTCGTGGTTAAAAAATCCTTTTTGGATGGGGTCTATTTAATTGTTGCCAGCCCGGCTTCTTCCGGGCAAGATGTGCGCCAGACCATTTCCAACGGGAAAATTTTTTGCCTGGGCAACTTCTTGTTTTTGATGATTCCATCAATGACTTCGTGAGTCATCAGGGTAAATGGTAAATCCACGCTGGTCAGCGGCACCCGAAAAAATGGCGCCGCTTCAATGTTGTCAAAGCCAATAACCAGAGCATCTTCGGGAATCCTGCATCCTTTCCGCAGAAGAACATCCATGATTCCAGCCGCCCGGCGATCATCCCTGACAACAATCATGGATCGCCTCCCGGCTATTCTTTCAACAATCAATTCCCCCGCAGCAATCCCAATGTCAAAAATGTTTTCCGACAAATACTGAGACCAACCCTGCTCAGGCAAAGGGAAAATTTTATCCCGGGAAATACCTGCCGACAGCGCTGCTGGCACGCAGAATTCATCCTCTATGACAAAAAGCTCTATGCCTGCATCAACAAACCGTCGAAAAAAATCGTTGTAGAGAGCCTGACGGTTGAAACCATATAGGTGAAAGCGCGAAGGCCAGGAAAAGTCACCTACAACAGGAAAATAAGTGTCCATGAAGAAAAGCTCCATGCCTTGCGACAAGGATAATAAATCGGAAATGTTTTCCTGCTCGTGAATCTTCACAAAGTCGAACGCGGAATAACACAGAACTTCCTGAATACGATACCCTTTTAATTCCGCAATGCCTGCGGCCAATCCCCCAAGCGAATAATGATAAATCAAATAATCGCGCCCAGACTCCGACAATTGCCGAACGGCAGCCTGAAGCGCAGCCAAACGCTTCTCTGTACAACTGTCAAAGCGCAACATGATCCCGACAGGAGATAAACCTTTTTGGCTTAATCGCTGCGCCATGCGGTTGGGAACATAGCCAAGCTGAGCAGCATAAGCGCAGACGTTCGCAATAGTCTCAGCCTTGATCTTGTATTTCAATGCATTCCCAGATAAACACATCGAAACAGTACTCTTGGCTAAATGCAATTCCCTGGCAATCTGATCCAACATGATGATGAAACCTGATCGAGGATAACAAGACTTGAACAATAACTGAAGCGGTTCAGTCAGGCGTTTCGTTATAACCTAATTCATGTAAAATGAGATTTCAAGTTTTTCTGAAAAAAAATTTAAATTTTGCCTTTGTTGCTGTAAGGCGTCATTGAACCTGGGTAAGCGAGGTTTTTTTTGAACAACGAAATGCCCGAAAGGACACGAAAATTTTTCGTGTCTTTTCGTGTGGTTTGTTGTTAAAAAATAAGTTATTTTCGCATTTCGTCATGTATTCTTTGCACGGTTTGTACGAACCTTTCGTCGCCATATTTCATCAGGCGCGAGCCGCGGGCGATTTTGCCCAGGCTGATGCCGAGATTGCTGCTGATGGCGCGCTGCGTATGTCCCTCGGCCAAAGCCGTCAAGAGCTTCCATCGCCGCTGAATTTCTTCGATTTCCGAGGGGGTCAGCAGCCCTTGCAGAAAGATCTCTAGTTCAGAGCGGTCGGAGATTCTCGAGATGATTTCCGCCAGTTCCCTGGCCAGCGGGGCTATTTTTTTTTCCTGTGGCATGTTCAACTCCTGTTGGTCTGGGGAAATGTACGAATTGGCGTGCGGGTTTTCCGGGCGATGAAATGGGCACTTACCGTCAGCAGCCAGATGGCACCGGCGATTTCGACGATGGTGGCTCCTGTGGGCAGATCGTATTGATAGCTGAGCAGCAATCCGCCCAGGGAGCTGCCCAGGCAGATCAGGGTTCCCAGCAGCATAATCATCGGCAGGCCTCGGCAGAAATTCGAGGCGGTGGCAACCGGCAGAACCAGCAGAGCCAGGCAAAGGATGATTCCGACAATCTGCGAAAGCAGCACGACCGTCAAGGAAATCAGCAGATACAGCAGCAGCTGGAACAATCCGGTTCGCACTCCGCGCAAGGTCAGCCATTCTTCGTGGAAGCATAGGCAGACAAAGCGGTTGTGGAAAAACCATGCCGTCAGCAGGATCACTAGGTCCATGCCGGCCATCAGCCAAACATCGCGCCGGGCTACAAGTAAGATATTACCAAACAGATAGCTATGCAAATCCTCGGGATAGCCTGGAATGGCATAGATAAAGCTGAGGCCGAGCGCCATGCCAAGCGCCCAGATGGCACTGAGAACGGAATCCTCGCGCTGGCCCCGCCGCAAGGTCAATATGCTGATCAGAACGGCGACGACGATCGCAGCAAAGACTGCACCCAGCAGCGGCGAGAACCAGCTCCAGCCCTTCTGCAGCTGACAAAATCTCGCCAAGCCAATTCCGCCGAGCAGGGAGTGCGACACCGCTCCAACCATGTAGCTGCAGCGCTTGGCAACCACATAGCTGCCGACAATGCCGCAGGCAACCGAAGCAAGAACGATGGCCACAACCGTCAATCGGAGCAGGCTGCCCGGAGCACATAAGTCTTGAACAAAAGTGTGAAGCATGGAAGTTATCAGCTAATTTTTCCGTACTACTCATCCAAAACCTTGTTTTGCGAAAGATTTTGGATAGGGATTATGTTGCGCCCTTACAGGGCTTTGCGGATGGGTGGGTATCCGGACCCAGGGCGTTGCCCTGGGCTGGTATGTCACGCCCCTTCAGGGCTGATCCCAATATCACCGGTTCGGCTGATCTGTCGTTCGTGTCCCGTCCGTGTCCTGTCCGTGTCCCGTCCGTGTAACGTCCGTGTCCTGTCCGTGTAAAGTCCGTGTAAAGTCCGTGTCCCGTCCGTGTAAAGTCCGTGTAAAGTCCGTGGTTAAAAAATCACCTGGGATGGTCTTCTTGGCAGCATGCTTGTGAGTTGGCATTCGAGCTGACTGGGCAGTTGTCAGCGTGGTGCAGGTGCATCCAATTTCCGTCCACACTGACACTGACTTCTCCGATGCAATGCATATCGGCCGTATGATTGACACAGACGATATGGCTGGCATACGATTCGACGGTATTGAGATTATGGGATACCAGGACAATCGTCAGGTTTTTATTCAATTCTCGCAGCAGTTCGTAGATGGTCTTCGAGCCGACCGCATCCAGATTGGCATTGGGTTCATCGAGCAGCAGCAGCTCCGGCTGGCAGGCAAGCGACCGGGCAATCAACACCCGTTGCCGTTCGCCACCTGACAGCGAGGCAAAGGCACGCTTGCCGTAGTCACCCAGACCAACCTGCCGAAGACTGTCCAGGGCAACCCTACGATCCTCCCTGCGGTAGGGGCCGAAGCGGTGGCGCTCGACACGCCCCATCAGCACAATATCCAGCACACTGGCCGGAAAGGCGGCATCGAACTGCAGCGACTGCGGAACATAGCCAATACGGCGCCGGGCTTGCGCAGGGCTTCCGCCCAGTACGCGGATGTTCCCGAAGCGCGGTTCGAGCAGTCCGAGAATCAGCCGCAGCAACGTCGTTTTGCCGCCGCCGTTGGGTCCGACCAGAATGACAAAATTGCCCCGTCGGATACACAAGTTGATATTATGCAACACCTCTTGGCGTTCATAACGGAAGCAGACATTTTCAATCTCGATGACTGGTGCTTCGGATGCTGTTGTCTGTATGTTCATGGTTGCTTCTGGCCTTGCAGCAGGGTTTGTGCCAGTTTCAGCATGCCCTGTGAATATTGTTCAGGAAGAGGGTCCAGCAAGACGATACTGCCCTCGAGGCTCTGCATCAGGACGCGTGCAGATTTGTCGCTGAACTGCGGTTGGGTAAAAATCACCCGGTGATTTTCACTTTTGGCGATGCGCAGCAGTTCGTTGAGATGTCGTGCGCCGGGTTCCTTGCCGTCCTGCTCGATGGCCAGCTGCCCGATGCCGTATAAATCCAGCAGATAACCGAAGGCGGGGTGCACAACTAAAATCCGCCGTCCGGAAAATCCCCCGAGCATCTCATCAAGCTGCTTTTTCAGGTTCTGCAATTCCTGGCAATAGGCTGTGCAGCGCTGTTGATACAGTTCACGGTGCTCCGGATCCAGTCTGATGAAAGCCCGTTCAACATGCCGGGCATGCACAAGCATATTCTCAGGATTCAACCAGACATGGGGGTCCCAGCCGTGCGCTTCATGCCCATCATGCTCATGCCCGTCCATTTTTCGCAGAGACATGCCTTCACGCGTATCGAGCAAAACTCCGGCTTTCAACCTGCCTTCGAGCCGCGTACGCAGCACTTTTTCAAACCCCATGCCAATCAGGAAAACCGCATCCGCCCGCTGCAGCAACGAAATCCGCTTTGCAGTCAACGTATAGTTCTCCGGATTCATTCCAGGGGGCACAAGCACTTCGAGGCAGACGTTCTCGCCGGCAATCTTCCGGACGGCCTCGATTTGCGGAGGCACGCTGACAAAAACCGTCCATTGTGCAGGCAGGGCGTTGCAGGTCAGTAATGCGATGATCAATAAAAACAACCGGTTCATGCTTCTTCCTGCGGGATGCTTTGGACAAGGTCACGGAAGTTCTGGGCGGAAAGTTCATTTTGATAATGCCGGTACACCCTCGCAAAATCATTGTTCACCTTCTCCGGAAGATGGCGCATAACCACCTGTGCATCATGGCTGTGCGTATTACGGAAGGCCTCCTCGATCATCGCCAAAGTCAGATGCTCAGGTGCCCGTCCCGGTAGAAAACAAACATCATCCTTGTTTTCCTGGGCCACCGGCACGATCAGGCGCGCCCTCTGCAAAGTCTCGACCACCGAATGCATAAGCCGGGTCGGAATCCCGTTTTCGCGGGCGAAATCGAGCGGTTTCCAGCCGCCTTTCCCATCCCGGAAGGCTTGGCAGATTTTCAGTTCCACCAAAACACCCAGAATGGTGCAGGCCCAGGACGAAGCGTGTTCCGTCGTTTTTTCCCATTGCATCGTCCGGTAATTCTGCACGGCGAAGCTGATTTCCGCACCAATCAGGATAATGCTCCAGTTGGCATAGAGCCATGCCAGGAAAAATGGGACTACTGCAAAGGTACCGTAAATGGCATTGTAATTTGTCAATCCCACTTGCAATACGATATATGCCCAATAGACTGCAAACCACAGGATGCCGGTGACGGCTCCTGCAACCACTGCCGGGAAAATCTTAACATTGGTATTGGGCATGAAGATATAGAAGAAAGAGAAACCGCCAACGATGAAAAGCATCGCCACCAGCACCAGGCTTTTACGGATTAGCCATTCCAAGGTGCTGGCGTGTTCTGCCAGATAGTTCATGATGCTGTTCGAGGAAAGGATGGCATTGACACTGGTCGCCGCCAAAAATACGATTGGCATCAGAATTAGAACGACCAGATATTCACTGATTTTGCGCGAGAACGGACGGCTTTTGCGGACACCCCAAATGGTGTTGAAATTGTCTTCGAGCTTGGCCATGGAAAAAATGACGGTCATCAAAAGCATCAGCGAACCCACCAGACCCAGTGTTGCAAAACTGGTTTTTTCGACATAGGTGAAGATATTCACCAGCACCTGCTGCATCGGCTCAGGCAATTTCGTAGCAATCACTCCGATGCCGTTATGATTCGTCTTCGGCGCCGTGAATTCGGGGACGCCCTCGATTGCCGCAGGCGACACCGTTGCACTTTCCGGCTGTTTTTCTGCTTTCTCGACCGCTTCACTCTCCGGCAGCTTGATGACCTGAAACTTCTTTGTTTCAACTTTTTTGCCGTCGATGACTTCGATCTTCACGACCTCCTCGAGTCCCAGCACGGCCATCAGGCGGTTCTGCATGCCAAGCCCCTTACTGAAGGCGAACATAATCGCCAGAATTGGCACCATTGAAACCAAGGTGATATAGGTCAGCCCGGAAGCCTGCAGATTGCACT
>JAPXLT010000277.1:0-6090 GCA_033809415.1 Lentisphaeria bacterium | reverse complement strand
GTGGACAGGACAAGCCCCCCGCACCCCACGACAGTCAGAATAATCACAACCGGGACGGTTGCGCTACTTTTTAAACCAGCGCCCCCTGCACCCGTTCCCAACGCACTACGCACCACGCACTACGCACCCCATTCCCCTGAACCTTGTATTACAGAGGCATTACAAGTTTTTTATAGGGTTGTTACTTTGGGATGGCACACCGATTCGCGGTCTATTTTGTTGTTTTTCTCCGACTGATCGGTTGGAGAAAAAACGGGAATTAGCGATGTATATTACTATCCGGTTGTTTTTTGCGAAGGGCAACATTTAACATATTGGAAAAGGAGAAAATGGTATGCTGCAAATTGGTTGTTCTACACGGAGTCTGCTGCCGGATTTTCCGGTGTATCTGCATGGATATAGTTCGAGGAATTACCGGACAGACAAGGTCGAGGACCCGGTGGAGCTTGGCTGCCTCGCGCTGGACAATGGAAGCAAGCGGGTACTGCTTTTCACCGTAGACATCATTGGCATCAGCTATGATGTATGTGCACTGCTGTATGAAGACCTGGCGGAAGCCACCGGGATTTCCTATCCGGACATATACATCTGCGGTTCACACACGCATTTCGCACCCGCTGCCGGAATAATCGGGGTGGTGATTCCCGGTGGCGAAATGGCTCTGGGAGTATATCCCCGCGATGAGAAATTTCTGGCGCTGCTGCGTCAGCAGTTTGTGACGGCTGCCAAAGAAGCCTTGGCTGCTCTCCGCCCGGTGCGTGCCGACTATACCGCCATCCCTCTGCCAGGGATTGCCTTCAACCGGCGCACACGCAAAAAATCCGATGGGCTGATCGAGACAAATTACATTTATCCCCCCAATCCGGAGGATTTTACTTTCAATTCCTGGGATGAGCTTTTCTCGGTATGGCGTTTTTCAGATGAGAAGGGGATCGTAGCGATTCTGGGACGTTTCGGCTGCCATCCGGTGACCGGCGGCAGCCTTGGGTCGGAGTATATTTCCGGGGATTATCCCTGGCATTTCCGGCATTCGGTGCAGGAATTGTTCGGCTGCCCGGCCTTTTTCATGCTGGGTGCCGCAGGCGATGTGGTGCCGATGCAGCGGCAGGGGGAAAGCCGGCGCGACCTAGGTGAGATCATGGCTCGTTCGATCCGGATGAATGCGCGTTGTTTCCGCCCGGTTCCGGAATTTACCCTTGAAACCGCAAACTTGACGATTCCGGTGACCATAAAGAACTTGCTGGATCGGGAAAAGTTTGCCCAGGAATACGAGGAAATGCGTCAGCGGGCAATGCAGCAACCGAAATTTTCCGAGGAGTTTAATGCTGCAACTAGCAAGATGGAGAGTCTGTTGCGGTACCCGAGTGATAATCTGAGCATGCCGTTGCAGTTTCTGCGGCTGGGCAATCATACACTGGTTGGGATGCCGTTCGAGTGCCTGTCCGTGATCGGGGAGCGTCTCCGCGCAGCCTGTCCGAGGGCGATTCTTACTTCCATTACTGGGGGCTATCAAGGGTATCTGCCGCTCGAGGAGCAGTTCGCGCTCGGTGGATATGAAGTGACCGGCAATCATTTCATGCCGAATACTGGCGACCTCTATCTTTCCGCAGCGGTTACCCGGCTGAAAGAACTGGGCTGGGACTGACATGGGGCGTTTGCATTCTCTCAATCACATCGGGAAATAGCTCGTTTTTAATGGACAGGGACATGGACAGAATGGACACGATGGACGCAATGGACACAAATGGACACGTCTTTATGGACAGAATGGACACACGTACAGCAGGTGATGTCTTTGAACCTGTCCATTCCGTCTATGAAAGAGAATGAAAACACCCTGAATTTTTAATGCAAGGATTATGGAAAAGGATTCAAAAATAATGTCGAAAGCATCCGTTGTGGAAATTGCGAAAGATACATTGATACTGGTGACTGGCGGCGCCGGTTTGATTGGTAGTGCAGTGATCTGGCGTTTGAATCAGCTTGGCTGCAACCAGATTGTAGTGATCGATCATCTGGGCAAGGGGGAAAAATGGCAGAACCTGCGTGCATTGCGGTTTCTGGATTATTATGAAAAGGATGCGTTTCGGGAATTGCTGAATACAAATCATTTTAGCAGTCCGTTCAAGGTGATTTTTCATCTTGGGGCTTGTTCGGACACGACAGAAGGGGATGCAAGTTATCTGATAGATAACAATTTTTCCTACAGTAAACTGCTTTGTAATTATGCCCTGCTGCATGGCAGCCGGATGATCTATGCCTCGAGTGCCGCAACCTACGGCGACGGCGAATGCGGATTTTGCGACGATGAAGCGCAAATTGGGCAATTGCGTCCCCTGAACAAATATGGCTATTCCAAGCAGCTTTTTGACCAGTATCTTCTGCATCAGGGGCTGTTGCTGAAGCCCTCTGACAGCGGTGCTTCCTTTGCTGGTCTGAAGTACTCGAATGTCTTTGGCCCAAACGAATATCACAAGGCGCACATGCGCAGCATGGTGCTGCGTTCATTCGAGCAGATCCAGGCCAGTGGTCAGGTAAAGCTGTTCAAGTCGTATCGTCCGGAATACCGTGATGGGGAACAGGTGCGCGACTTTCTTTATGTCAAGGATGCTGCTGACATGACCGTTTTCTTTATGCTGGGAGGATACAGCAGCTGCGGACTGTTCAATATCGGTTTCGGGAAGGCGCGTTCCTGGCTGGACTTGGCACGGGCAATGTTTTTTGCGCTGGAAAAGCCTTTTGACGTCGAGTTCATTGATATGCCGGAGGATTTGCGGCTCCGGTATCAGTATTACACCTGCTTGGATACACGCAAGCTGTATGCGGCCGGCTACGCCAAGCAACCGATGTCCCTCGAGGATGCGGTGGCGGACTATGCTCGCTATCTGCTGAAGAATGCCCACCTTGGCGATGAGGTCTGACGGTTATTGACATGCCGGAAAAAAAGACAAGCAACCCGGCTTTGGTCTGGGTTATCTTCTTGCTGATTTCCCTGCTGGCACTGGCGGTGGCTCCCTGGATGGGACCGCAACTTCCTTTGCACGAAATATTAAACAGGGACGGCGGCGGGGGGATTGGGCATACGATCTTTTGGAAGATGCGGGTTCCGCGTGTCCTTTTGGCTTATGTGGCGGGTGCTTCGCTATCGTTGTGCGGGATGTGTTTTCAGGGAATGTTCCGGAATGCGCTGGCGACGCCGTATACGCTTGGGGTATCGAGCGGTGCCTCACTGGGAGTGACCATCCATATTTATCTGGGGGGGATGTTTGCACTGCCCGGCTTCACCTCTTCGAGCACGGCAGCATTTCTGGGAGCTGTGGCAACCATTCTGCTGGTCTATGGCTTGACCAGTTTTCGCGGCAGTGTTACCCCGTCAGTACTGCTGCTGGCCGGCGTAGCGGTCAGCTTCTTTTTTTCCAGTTTGATTTTGTTGTTTCAATATCTGTGTAATTTCACTGAATTGCAGCAGCATATGCGCTGGCTGATGGGCGGTCTGGAAACGGTCGGCTACCGGGAAGTCCGGCAGCTTGCTTTTTTTTGCGGGATCAGCATGCTGCTGATTTTATGGCAGGTCGATGCACTGAATTTAATGGCGCTCGGTGATGAATTTGCCATTAGCCGGGGAGTGAATGTCGCCAGGGTGCGCAAGTTATTCTTTTTTGCAGTATCCCTGATGGTGGGCAGCGTAGTCGCCTTTTGCGGTCCGATCGGATTCGTCGGCATGGTATGCCCGCATATCTGCAGAATGATCGTCGGAGAAAACCATCGGCGACTGGCACCGGCAAGCATCCTTTTCGGAGGAAGTTTTCTGGTGATCTGCGATACGTTCGGACGCTGCCTGATTGCACCTGTCGAAATCCCCACCGGAATTATTACGGCTCTGCTGGGTGGCCCATTCTTCCTCTGGCTGCTATTTTCACGGCGGGAAAATATATAAGGGTGCAGGGTGCAGGGCAATACTCGTTACTTAAGATTTTTTAACCACGAAATACACGAAAAACCACGAAAATTTTTTATAGGGGTTGCTGCTTTGACGGATGAGCCTGCAAGCGGAATTTCGGTCTGTTTTGTTGGTTTCTCCGACGGATCGGTCGGATCAAGTAGATTGGTCGGATCGACGATGCCGGAATTAGCCCTGAAGGGGCGCGACATACCAGCCCAGGGCAACGCCCTGGGTCAGGGATCACACCATCGGCAAAGCCCTGTAAGGGCGCGACATAATCCCTGTCCAAAATTCTTGTGTGCCAAGATCGGCTTTACGGAGTTGAGTCGTCTGTGTGGTTACAAGGCGTTAAGTTAAGAGTATTGGGGTGCAGGGTGCAGGTTTAAAAAGTGGCGCGACCGTCCCGGTTGCGTAGTGCATTTACTCCTCCACGTCTGAATACTCCAGAGGACAAGGGCTGTGGACAGATCGGACAGGTCAGGCAGAACATGGGTCTTCCTGCACCCTGTCCCCTGCACCCTGTCCCCTGCACCCTGTCCCCTGCACCCTGTCCCCTGCACCCTGTCCCCTGCACCCTGTCCCCTGCACCCTGCACCCTTCGCCTCAGCCGATTTTTTCCCACGTATTATTTTGTGCCGCCTTATACATTGCTTCCATGACGATATTTCGCAGGGCTGCTTCCTTGGCAGACACGAGAGTAGCTGGCTGTCCATTGATGGCATTGAGGAAGAGTTCGAAGGCGTGGGGCAGGGGGGCCGGCAAATCAGCCGTCCAGGGATGTTGACCATCTGCTCCGGGCAGCTTGTCGGTTTTCAGGTAGAGTTCGGAGTTCATGACAAAAGCATGGCCTTCAGTTCCGGAGATTTCCATCTGGATGGGGTTGGCGACATCGACCCAGCCGGCGGCTAGGCTGGCCAGGCAACCGTCCACATAGCACATCATCGCTTCGCCCGTTTCGTCACATTCAGGATAGCGTCCAGTGACAATGCGGATTTGAGCAGTTACTTGTGTGGGGGTGCCCAGCATCCAGAGCAGAAGATCGAGAGAATGCGTCCCCAAGTCTCCGAAAGCGCCGCAGCCGGCGATTTTAGGGTCAGCCATCCAACGCCAGTCATGGTCAAACCAGCCACCCAATGAACCAGAATGACAATTGCTATGGCGCACGCGAGTGATTTTCCCAAAGGTTCCCTTCTGAATCTGCTCTTTGAGGAATTGATAGACGGGGTTTCCCCGCATGAAGTATCCGGTTTGGAAAAGGACGCCGGCTTTGCAAATGGTTTCAGCCATCAATTTCGCATCGGCAGCGGAAAATCCAAGTGGTTTTTCGACGAAGAGGTGTTTTCCGGCTTCGGCTGCCGGAAGAACTAGTTCCCGATGGCGGTTGGTTTCGGAGCAGATGATCACTGCATCAATCCCGGCATCCTGCCAGATTTCCTGCGGAGAAGCACAGACGGACGCCTTCAGGATGGCTGCATTTTGGGCAGCTCGATCCGGAATATGATCCCAGACTTTCAATACCCGGCAATCTGTGCGTTTCCCAAGGATTTTCAGGAAATTCGGGGTATGGATGTGTGCGGTGCCTGCAATTGCCAGATTTTTCATGACAGAGTGCCTTTTTTCAAGTGAGGGAGAGGTCGTAATAGGTGCAGGGTGCGGGGTGCGGGGTGCAGGGTGCAGGGTGCGGGGTGCAGGGGGCAGGGCGTCCGTGTCCCGTCCGTGTTCCGTCCGTGTCCCGTCCGTGTTCCGTCCGTGTCCCGTCCGTGTAAAGTCCGTGTCCCGTCCGTGTCCCGTCCGTGTTCCGTCCGTGTAAAGTCCGTGTCAGGGGATGTTGAGGATTTTCCGGGCTTGTTCGCGGAGTTTGAACTTCTGGATTTTTCCGCTGGCGGTTTGCGGGAATTCTTTGACAACAAAGAAGTGCGCCGGAGTTTTATAGAAGGCGATGTTCTGCCGGCAGAATTCGCGCAATTCTTCTTCCGTGGTGGATTTTCCCGGTGGGGGGATGACAAATGCGCCCACGATTTCGCCGTAGCGTTCATCAGGGATGCCGACGACTTCGGCTTGATCGACATTCGGATGGCTCATCAAGAATTCTTCAATTTCACGGGGATAGATGTTTTCACCGCCGCGGATGATCATATCCTTGAGCC
>JAPXLT010000276.1:0-6099 GCA_033809415.1 Lentisphaeria bacterium | reverse complement strand
GATCGAAACTCAAAAAGTTCAAAAATCTTCTCAAAAATGAGAAAGAGCCTCAAGGTCAGCAACTTGCGAATCTGGTTTTTGAAGATCTTGCACAAAAAAGAAGAAGTTGGACGATAGTATTACAAAAATTTTGTATAGGTTTGTTACTTTGCCGGATGGGATGGCATGCGGTTTAAAAAGTAGCGCAACCGTCCCGGTTGTGATTGATGTTTGCCCTCCCACGTTCGAAGGCGCTTATCTGCAAGAGGAAGGATGCCGGATTGCCGGAGAAAAAGATGAAAATTGGCGATGGAATTTCTGAATTTTTGAATGTTACGATCAGCACACCACCCAACTCTAAAAAAAATTCGTAATACTATCCTCAAGCTTCTTGTTTTTTCAGAAAGATTTTTCAGAAAAGCAATTTCCAAGTCATTGGCATGCAGCATTTTTAAGGTACCGCCAATTCCTGTTTTTTTTCCGACTGATCTGACCGATCCGACCGATCCGACCGATCTACTTGATCCGTCCGATCCGCCTGATCCGACTGATCAGTCGGAGAAACCAATAGACCAGATCACAAACTCACGTGCCATTTCATCAGCCAAAGCCACAACCCTAAAAAAAATTTCGTGTCTTTTCGTGTCTTTTCGTTGTTAAAAAATGGGTTGTGGGCGTTAGCCCACGCCAAGCTTTTTCGTGCTTTTCGTGGTTAAGAACCTTTTTGAACACCCTCTAATCAGGATCAACCAAGGAGTCACTATGCGTCTTTTCGTTTTCTTTGTGCTGCTTTCCAACCTGCTACTGGCTACCTCCGGTGCAACCCTGCTACGCCTGCCGCCATGCAATGTGCCGCCGCAGATTGATGGGCAGGAATCTCCCGGCGAATGGGATGGCGCCAGCGGCAGTTTCGGCACTTTGCGCATCGGCACTGCGTTTCTGAGCCAGCGCAGTGCGCATTTCAAAATCGCCTACGATCAGGAATATCTGTATTTCCGCTGCCAGAGTGAATTGCCGCCACCTCCGTTGAATCTGGTTGCGCGCGTCCGTGAAAACCAGGGCAAGGTTTATCTTGATGATGCCGTTGAACTGCTTCTGCTGCCACCCGGAGGAAAGTTTGTCTATCAGCTTCTGATGAATTTCAATGCCCATACTTTAGGCATAAAATACCCCGTCAGCTATGGCAGCGTTTCGCATGAAATTCATCAGGAATGGAAACCAGCTGTGGAAATTGCCTGCGGACGCCTTGAAGATGCATGGTGGCTGCTCGAACTCAGACTGCCATTGAAAGAGCTTGGGCTGAACGAAGTACCATGGAATCAGCAATGGGGCCTGCAAATGACAAGAGACTGGCAGCAGCCAACCGAGCAATGCCCATGGAACCGCAGCAAGATGTTCTGTTACCCGGCTCAGATGGGAGTGATGATCATGGATCAAAACGCGCCAGTGCTGAATTTCAAAGGACCAGGCGCAGAATATCTCTCCGGTAAAATCGATCTTCGTTGTGACCTCTTCAACCCAACTGGAAAGCCCTTGACCTTGAAGGGCAGCATGATCCTGGAATCAGATGCAGCTCCGCGGCATGCAGAAAAAGAATGGCCCCTGGCGCCGAATAGCAAAGAACTCTTGCAGCTACGCTTTGAAGACACACCGCATACTGCGCGACACCTACAACTGAAAATCATCGATCAGGAGCGCAACCTCACACTAATGCAACGCCAGTTCTCCTGGGAACCAGCAACACAGCCCGCCTGGATCAATCCGGAACAAAACCGCACGCAGGAACTCGATTTTGCCTTCTATCCCTATCAGAATTACCTCAAGGCAAAACTGAAAAACTCAACCGAAACAACCTTCACTCTGAAAAACAGCGCCGGAATCCCTTGGGGAAACAGCTTGAAAAGCTCCAATGGACATGCTGAGTGGTACGAACTCAAGTTGCCACCGGATACATATACGATTGAAGCCACGGCAGTAGGCCGCACGCATCAGCGCCAGTTCCAAGTGCGTAACTTTCCCTGGGAACATAACCAGATCGGCTTGGATAACGTCATTATCCCACCTTTCCGCCCTTTGCAACTGGAACAACGGCGGATTTCGGCATTGCTTACCGCATACAATGTAAGCAATGGCTTTTGGGATGCCATTTATGCCGATGGTGAAAACATACTGGGCGCTCCCATTAAGCTGCATATTGACGGTGCGTCCTTGCAGGAGACAAGCTTTGCGGTCAACCAGATGACTCCGCACAATGTCCAATGCACCAGCGTTCTAGCCCTGCCAGGACTCAAAGTCGAGTCGCACCAAGATTATGACTATGACGGGATGTGCAAAGTAACACTGCGCTTTCGTCCCGAAAAACGGCTGGACTTGCAGAAGGTCTGGCTCGAAATTCCGTTGCGCAATGAAGTTGTTTCCCTGATGCACAGCGTCGGCAATGTGATGAAAAAGAACCCGGCAATGATTCTTCCCGAAGGCGAAGGTCGCCTCTGGCATAGTCTGATGGCACCCGAAGGCCGCTTGGGAAAAATCAATTACCGCCCCTATATCTGGCTAGGTGGCATCTATCGTGGCTTGAGCTGGTTTGCGCAGTCTGATCAGCATCTTAACCTAGACGAAGATTCCCCTGCCATGGAAATACACCGGGAAAAAGACCGCCTCATCTTGCGTATTTTTCTAGTGAATACTCCGGCCAGCTGGGAAAACCCCTTCGAGCTGGTCATGGGATTTCAGGCAACCCCCGTCAAACCACAACCGGAATACTGGCGCAGAATGTCTTCACGACGCCAGGCACCCAATTCCATCCCTTTTGCCACGTTAGCTGGTCCGGCTATCTGGGGTAACGCTTTTCAGAACACAGCCCCCTACCCCGCCGGACATGACTACAGTATGATCCAGCAGCTGGCACGAGATAAACGCCGTAATGCCTGGCAAAATCAACAGGATATCAATGAATTCGTGCAAAAACATTTTGCCGAAGTCGGCGAAGAGAGGCAGAATTTTGTGCGGCGGCATATCGAGCGCGGTCGGAATTGGGGAAAATTCTGCGACTATCTTGTCCCGTATTTGAATGCCCGCACTTTGCACAAGGATTGGGATGCGTATCCGGTCTATCAGGATGAGTGGTGGTGTTCAGATTACCGCGCCAATAGCTATGACGAATATAATAACACCCCGGTGCAAAGCTACCAGGACATGATGGTTTTTTACGCCCGCGAACTGGTACGACAGGGACTCGACGGAATCTATTATGACAATATCCGCGATTGGCCAGTCAGCGATACCAGCACCGGACCCGCCTGGAGAAAGCCGGACGGCACCATTCAGCCGTATTTCGACATCTTTGATATGCGGGCACTAATCAAGCGCACCGCTGTCATGCTCTACCAGGAAAAGAAAACCTTGCCGGATGGACGCCCCTTCCTGATCGCCCATATGACCAACACCAACCTAGTGCCCTATATGAGCTTCAGCAGCATGACCCTCGACCTCGAGGCATTCTACGGCAGCACCGACTTCCAAGAACGTTTTAATGATGGCTGGCTGCTGAACACCACGATCGGAACACAAACCGGAAACATTCCACAGATTCTTATACAGAATTCCGGCACGCACATCGAATGGCTGACAAGAACCTTTCTGGCCGTTACGATGCCCTATGACCTTCCAGTGGTCATGAACGCCGGCGGCATTACCAATATTTTCCACAGCAGCTGGGATCGCTTGCGCAACTTCGGGTACGGCACGGCCGATGTCGAAAGCATTCCATGCTGGAACAATCCACCGGTCAAGGCAGCAGGCAATGATGTGCGCATCGCCGTGCACCGCCACCGCAAACGCCCGGAAACCATCCTGTGCATCGGTTCAAAAACAAAAGCGGAGCAGAACGTCGAGCTGGTGCTGGCCGGGCTGAATTACCAGGCCTGCCAAGTCACCAATCTGGAAAACGGCAAAGAATTACCATGCAACGGCAATAGCCTGCAATTTTCCCTGCCCGGATACGATTTCCGCCTGCTCCTCGTCCAAGAAAAATAATTTCAGGACTACCAGTGTCTCTGCAAGCAGCAAAAAACTTCCGCGCTTTCCGTGTTTTCCGTGGACAAAAAATAGGTTGCGAGTAGTCAGCATCCTTTTGTGCAGCGCAGCCAGACACTCATCCGGGCGTCGCCACGATTTTGCCAGAGGGCATATGGCACCGCCAGAATGGAGGTCTCTTCATATTGGGGAGTTGCACTGAAATAAAGTCCGCGATCATTTGGCAGAACTTCCTTCCAGCCTTTTCCACGCAGGCCGAGCGTTCCCTCAGGCAGTCCCTGAACCGGCTCGAATTGCCAAGTCGTTTCCAAGTCCAGCAGCAAAGCACCCGGATCAGCAGCGTTATCCAGACCTTCAACAGCATACACCAGAGGCCCGCGTTGGAGAGCCACCTTGCCCTGACATGAGGAAACGCGCAAATCCGCACGCACGATTTCAACTGGCATATCGAGGGTAAGCTCCACGACATCACCGTTCTGCCACAGGCGACTCCAAGAAAAGCAGCCGTTCTGCAACTGCTGCGAACTCTGATCCTGACCATTAAGGGAAACGGATGCCTGCTTGCACCAGCCCGGAACACGGCAGGAAAAGGTGAACTGTTCCTGTCCGTGGAAGGTAATCCGGATTTTTCCATCATAAGGATATTGGCTTTGCACCTTGATCTGGCAATTACGGAATTGCGCCTGGCCTGCTGCCGGAATTTCCAGGCGCAGTTCCTGTGGGGCATAACTCCAGCAGAAGGTGCCCATCTGCGGCAGAAAACGGCAGAATGAGGTTGGACAGCAGGAGCAGAAAAACCAGGGGCAGCGTTCCCGCACATAGGTTGCTCCACGTTCCCAAGTATCGGCACCAACCTCCAGACGGTTGACATAAAAGAAGCGGTCGCCTTCCAGGCTGATACCGCTTAATGCACCATTGTAAAGAATCTGTTCCAGCACATCTGCGTAGCAGGCTTTCCCAGTCAGATTCAACATCCGCCGGGTGAAGAAAATCAGGCCGATGGAAGCGCAGGATTCCGCATAGCCGTCGTGCGGGAGATGATAATCACAAGTAAAACGTTCATTTATCGGTGTCGAACCAATCCCGCCAGTCAGATACATGCGCTTTTCAGTGATATTCTTCCAGATTTCCTCGCAACGAGTCAGCAAGACCGCGTCGCCTGTGCGAGCGGCAAGGTCCGCCATGGCGCAATAAAGATATACTGCGCGCACAGCATGGCCTTCCGCAGTCTGCTGCTCGCGCACCGGACGATGTGCCTGTACGACTGGCAGATAATCTTCCGCGACGCCTTCTTCGGTCTGAAAATAATTCGGAGCTTGGCCACGAGTATTAACAAAGAATTCCGCCAGTTTCAGATAACGTTTTTCACCGGTGGCATCATAGAGTTTGCACAGCGCCAGCTCGATTTCCTCATGTCCGCAATAGCCCTTTTTCTGATTGGGTTCCGGACCAAACACCGTTGCAATGTAATCCGCATAGCGGCACATGCAATCTAAAAACTTCCGTTGTCCGGTTGCCTGAAAATGGGCGACGGCGGCTTCCATCAGGTGCCCGGCGCAATAAAGCTGATGATTGGTAATCAGCCTGTCCCAGCGTTTGTCCGGCTCGACCTGCGTGAAATAGGTGTTCAGAAAACCATCAGGTTGCTGCGCTGAAATCACCAGATCGACATATTCATCAAGTTCGGCTGCCAATTCCGGATTTGGCTCGATCATCAACTGCAAAGCCATGCCTTCCAGAACCTTGGCAAAGTCCGAGTCCCAGTAGATATGCGGCTTTTTAGGCATGCCAGGACGCCATTGCAGACGGAATGCGTCAATGCGGCCAGTGTCCTTGCACTGACGCACGGAGGAGGGAATAGTCACCTTGCCATTCGAATGCTGCCTTGGCGCAAGAAAACCATCTTGCAGACGAACTTCGCTCAATTCCGGACTTCTATACTTGAACATCGCAACTCCTTGTTAAATGACGCCTTACACAGCAAAAAATGTAATGCCTCAGTCTTCTGTAGTACAAGGTTTAGGGGAATGGGGTGCGTAGTGCGGGGTGCGTAGTGCGTTGGGAACGGGTGCAGGGGGGGGCGCA
>JAPXLT010000275.1:0-6101 GCA_033809415.1 Lentisphaeria bacterium | reverse complement strand
TTCCTGTCCATCGTCCATTGTCCATTCAGCAGTCCATTCTTGTCCATTCGGTCTATCGTGTCCATTCCTGTCCCTGTCCATCGTCCATAAAAAATCTTTCCTAAAAAACAAGAAGTTTGGCAATAGTATTACGAAATTTTTTTATAGGGGTTATTGCTTCGACGGATAGGATGGCACGTAGAATCGCGGTTTGGTTTGTTGTTTTCTCCGATTGCTTGGCGTTTTAGCGTGTCTCAACAAAGAATAAGGAAATTCCACTGCCATGCGACTATGCCAGGCATCCATAGCAGCATTGATTTTAATGACCGTAGCCTTTTCTGCGTTTGCGCGCATGACTCCGGGGATGATTACGGCGTCGAAAATCGAGTATCCCGCCACGTTGACCTACGCCGCCAGCAACCCGCAGGACTATCCCAGGGTGTTTCATACAGCTGGCGATATACGCGCTCGGCGTCAGGAGTTTCCGACTTCACCTATGATAAAGGACTTCCTGCAAGGACGGGCAAGGTATGTTGCGCCTATCATGGAGATGGACGACGACCAGCTGCGCGGTCTTGTCCCCCCTGTCGGGCAGCCGGTTGTGTATGGCCTCGGCATGTCTTTGGACCCGGACAACGTCATCCTGCGATGGGCAGGCTACGAGAATCCCAGGTTCGTCATGGGCAAGGGCAATGTCGTCTATCCGAATGAAACCCATCCCGATGACGGCTCAGGATGGAAAGGGCCTGGAAACCAGAAATGCTATTTCCACGCCCGTGCCGCCGGCTTTGCCTACGAATGGCTGGAATGGCAACTGCCTGCACTGGCGGACTGCTATGCCATCACCGGAGAGCAGCGCTATGCTCATGCCGCCGCTGTCCTGTTGGACGCCATCGCCCCCTGCTACGCCGCCGATGTGCGCGGACCACTGGACTATCCCATCGCCAAAGGCGACGAAAACTGCGGCGGGCGCCTCAACCGGCCCTATTTTCAAGTGGCGCGGGCATTAATGAACTTTGTCTGGTGCTTCGAGGCCATCATGCCGTCGGGGGAACTTGGCAAGCCATCGTTTACCGCGCCCGGGAAAACGATGTTTGACAACATCGCAAAAAACATCCTCTTCAACGGCGGCATCTATTGCCTGGGATTTGCCCTGGAAGGCACTCAGCTTATAAACGGGCACGCTGACTATTTGCGCGGCACAGCCTCCGTCGGAGTCGCCCTGGGCATCCCGGAAATGGTCGAAGTCCTGCTGGACAAGGCGCTGGGGCTGCGGGCAATGCTGGGCGTGACCATAGACAGGGATGGATTCTATGTGGAAAGCAGCCACAGCTATGGCCTGCATACATTCGACATGTATATGGATTTGGCTGACATGCTGGATGCTGCCAAGCGACAAGGCATTCCAGGCGCCGAGCCGCTGTATGACGAACCTGCCTTCTTCAACTTGATTTTCCGGTATTTCGACCGCGCCGAGGTAGGCGGGCACCTGCCTACGGACGGTGACAATGTCAATGGCCCTGACAAACAGGTGACCATCCCCACGAACATACGCGCACCTAGAACTGGGAAATCAACCAAAAATTATGCGATGGACAAGCAGCTCAGGGACGCCTGGTATCTTTGGTCGCGAGTGCGAGAACCGGAGCACAAGCAGCGCTGCGCCGAGTTTCTGCGCGCCGCATACGGTGACAAGCCTGATGTCCCTGCGCGTTCGTTCCTGCTTTTCCGCATCTCCCCGGATGATGTAAAAGCGCTGGCTGCAGCGCCTCCCGCCCCAGCAGATTACTTTGCCGGGAAATCCGTCCTCTATGGTGGCAAGGGCTACGCCATCCTGCGCGGAGGCACGCCTTCGGCCTCCCATGGCCTGCAGCTGCTTTTCGGTGCGCTATACGAGCATGGCCAGGCGGAATGCCTCAGCTGGCTGTTTTATAATCTCGGTGCGGAATGGAGCTACGACCCAGGCTATTGCGATGCCCAATATCGCTTTGGCTGGGCCTCGGCGAGCGTCTCCCACCAGCAGGTCACCTTCAACGCCAAAAACGCACTTCCTTCCGGCAGCGGTGAAATCCTGGCCTGGCAGCCGGACGGCTCGGCGCAGTACGTGCGTGCCAAGCATCCATACAGCTATGTCCGGGAAGGTGCTCTCCGCAATGAGCGCCTGCTGGGGCAGGCCGATGCCCCCGATGGTTCGCTGGACTATTGGATTGACATTTCGATAGCGCAAGGCGGCGAATTCCGCGATGACAGTTACCACAGTGTCATGTCAAAGATGGAAACGCGGCTTGAATTTACGCCCATGGATCAATTTGCCCTGGGCGGAGACCGTTTCAAGGGACAGCATTTCCTGCCGGACTATCGGCTCAGCGGCGAGACCGACAAGGCATATTACTGGATTCCGGAAGGCGATGGGTATAACCTACTGGTCAAGCCAGCCAAAGCCATTGCGCCGGACCATTCCACCCAGCGTTTCCGTTTCACCGATGCCATCTTTGAAGGCCAGGCGTCTCTGCGGCAGGCTATCACAGTGGACTTTCCCGGTGAACCAGGCCGCGAGTATTATCGGGCTGAGAGTATGCCTGTCCATGACGCGGGGGCAGTGCCCTACATCATACGCAGGGACCATGGGGCGGATGTTTCCATATTTGCCAAAGTCATCCATTTTGCCGATGAGAACGATGCCGGTTCCAGGGTGCTGGCGGTGAAGACAATCCCGGTGGAACCCGGCGGCCAGGATGTCCGCGCCTATTTGATAGAATTGTCTGATGGACGCAAGGACTGCTGGTTTGTCGGTGATGGCGCCGTGCATGCTTTCCATGGGTTGTCGAGCAGTGCGCAAGTCGCGGTCTGGCGTTACCGGGCGGATGGCGATCTCTGCGAGCACCATAGCTCCGGCACGGCCGTGACCGGGAGCGTAAGCGACGTCCTCGAGAAAAGCGGGAAAGTACAGTTGACCGTGCAGTGGGATGAAGGTGTCGCCGTCGATGCCAATACAGGCAAAGCTTTGATATCATACGGGGCAGGCCGCCCGAGTAGCTGGTCAATCGATTCCATCAAGGGGAACCTGATCACACTCAACGCCAGCAAAACCCACGTTGGCCGGCTGGAATTCACCCCGATTGGAAAAAATACCTATACGATTCGTCCCGAGTCCACTTTCTTTTACGGCTATTTTACTAGGCTGGATAACGCCAATTTCCAGGGACGGCATATCGTGGATGAAGCAGGCAACGTGGTCGCCAAAGGTGTCGACTTCTGCGAGCGTACCAATGGTTTGTTTACGGTAACTTTGTCAGGACAAATCCCCAAAGGTTTCTATGCTGTCGCGGAAATCGCCAGGGGAGATACATTTAAAGTGCTGATTAACAAGCGATGAAATAATATGCTTGGCGGATTGATTTTTGGCGGAGTTCCATTATAATCAATAGGCGTTGAGTGTAGGCGACGCTCCTGGAGCCTCAACAGCGTCATTGATGCGGTTGACCGAAGGCGCTTTTAGGTAAGCTTGCCGACCAAAAGCAGTCATTTTCCTTCATGGCATGGTAAGGAGGATATGTTATGTTCATTGACATCCACGTTCACACCAGGTTTGTACCGGTCATGCCGCGACCCGACGGCTCCACCTACGCCTCGCCGGACGAATTGGAGAAATTTTACCAGGAGGTCGGGATCGAGAAGGCCGTTGTTCTGCCTGGTCTCAGTGGAGTCTGTTCACGTGGTGGCCAGTCGATCGAGGAGCTGGTGCAGATGGCCAAGACTCGATACCCCTGGATGATTCCGTACTGCAACATCGCTCCACAGATGGTGGACAACAGCGCCTATACCGATGGCATGGAGCGCCTGGTGCGGTACTACAAAAGTATCGGCTGCAAGGGCGTTGGCGAGGTCTGCACCAACCTCTGGTTTGACGACCCGCTGATGCTGAATCTGTTTGCCGCCTGCGAGGAATATGATATGCCTGTCACCTTTCATATTTCCATCCGGCCAGGGTTCAGCTACGGCATTGCTGATAACGAGGGTCTGCTGCGGCTCGAGTTGGTCCTCAAGCTGTTCCGCAACCTGACATTCCTTGGTCACTCCCAGGCCTTCTGGGCGGAAATCGCCCCGATCAAGTCGGAGCAAGACCGCCTGGGCTATCCCAAGGGCAAGATTGACAAGGAGGGCCGCCTGCCATTCCTGATGCGCAAATACCCGAATCTGCACGGAGACCTCTCCGCTGGCAGCGGCTGCAACGCTCTTATGCGCGACCGCGAATATGCCGCCAAATTCATGACCGAATTCCAGGATCAGCTCTACTTCGGCACCGATATCTGCTCGATACGGAATTTTGACTTTGCCCGCGACTACATCCGCTTCCTGCTGGAGATGCGCGACAACGGTGAGATTACGACCGAGGTGTTCGAGAAGATCGCCCGGGGAAATGCCCGCAAACTTTTCGGAATCGAGGACGCATGACTTTTTGACGTAGACCCCATCTAAAAAGGATTTTTTAACCACGAAATACACGAACAGGCTTGGCGCGGACTGATCGCCCGCAACCCACACGGACTTTACACGGACGGGACACGGACTTTACACGGACGACAGATCGGACGGATCGCCAAGGACGCCAAGGTCGGCTTTACGGAGTTGAGTCGTCTGTGTGGTTACAAAGCGTCAAGTTAAGAGTATTGGGGGTGCAGGGTGCAGGTTTAAAAAGTGGCGCGTGCACTATCATCCGTCTGAGCAACAACCCTTATATAAATTTCCGTGCTTTCCGTGGACAAAAATAGTTCGTGGTAAAAAAATTCTTTTTGGGACACGGGTTATGTAGCGGCCGAGGGTTCATCGGCAATTCTGCGGACGGTTTTTCCGAAGGTGATTTTGCAGGCAACTTCCTCGGCCACCTTTTCTTCGGGTTGATCAAGCAGATTCAGCAAATGCATGACACTGCGGCGTCCCATTTCAGCGGTATCCTGGCGGATAGCGGAGAAGTCGGGAGTCTGTCCTATATCTTCTTTTTCATTCATAAAGCCGGCAACGGAGATATCCTCCGGAATCCGGTATCCCAGACTAGGCAGAAGCTGAGGAATTTTTTCAAGCATCTCGCTGGCAAGAAACAAGGCGGTGGGCTTCTCGATTGGCGCCAGCAGTTTTTGCAAGCTGTTGGAAATGGTATCCAAACTAGCATCGGGCAGATCAAGGAGATATTTGCTGTTGATCGGCAAATCATGTTCACGGAGGACATCATGATAAGCGCGCAGACGCTCGATATGACTTTCCACCTGGTTGCAGATGACGCTGAAAAATGCGATGCGATGATGTCCCAGGCAGATCATATATTCCAGCATCTCTTTCGTGCTGCGATAGTTGCTGGAAGTTACATAATTGCAGGGGTGAGAAACTGAACTGGCATTGGCCAGCAAAATGAATGGAATCTTGCTTTGCAACAAGACTTCATTGAATGGAGAAGACAAGTGCAGGTTCATCACCAGCAACCCAGCTAGGGAGTTCGCAGTGCAATAACAAAACAACTCATCAGAATTCAACGACTCAAGGCGTTCCCCAGCAAGTAGCGTCAAATTCTTCTCACGCATAAATAAATGCTCGGATATCGAATTCAAAAGCGAAATGTTGAAACGACACCCAAATGGCTTGTTGTCCGCAGAAAAAATCACTACACCAATCGTGTTGCAACTGCTGCGACGCTGCTGAGGAGAATAGTTCAAACGCTTCATCACAGACCGTACACGACGAGCAGTCGCTGACGAAATCTTACCCTGCCCATTGATAACCTTCGAAACCGTCGAGACAGAGACGCCCGCAGTACGAGCTATACTGTAAATCGATACTCGATCAGACATCACAACAAAATAAACTCCATGAAAGGGTTTTAACAAACAGGGAAACACTTTCCCCTGCCGATTAAGATAATATATATCTGTTCTATTGTCAAGCTTGCCATAAAACTTTGTTTTTCGTTTTTCAAGCGGTGTCCAGCCGTAATGCCTCTGTCTTCTATAGTGCGTGGTGCAGGGTGCAGGGTGCAGGGTGCAGGGTGCAGGGTGCAGGGTGCAGGGTGCAGGGTGCAGGGTGCAGGGTGCAGGGTGCAGGGTGCAGGGTGCAGGGGGCAGGGTGCAGGG
>JAPXLT010000274.1:0-6158 GCA_033809415.1 Lentisphaeria bacterium | reverse complement strand
GGCGGGGTTTCCTACCCGAAGACCGGGAGTGTTGGCGACGGACAGCGCATGGCCGGCGAGCTGGGGCTGCGCCTCGAGCCTTACCGTGCCGGTTTGGCGGGCATCGAGGTCAGCAACCAGTGGTTGCAGATTCGTTCCAGCAGGGAGGAAGCCGGCATTCCTTCGGTGCGCATACGTATTTTCAGCCAGGGGCGGGAGATTGCCGGCACGGAAGGCAATCTGCTGGCTTCTGGCAATTGCCTGCGCGGCAGCGCAATTTTTGATGCGACTCGAATCCTGGCGCGCCGCAATATCAGCGATTTTTCGCTGCTGATGGATTTGTTCCCGGATTTGACGATGCAGGCGCTTGCGCAAAACCTCGAGGCTGCCTGGCGGAAGACGAAGCAAGCGGCAGCCACCTTGAATGCGCTTGGCCTCGAGCATGTCTTTTCCGCAGGCTTGAGCCAGGAACTGCATACCGGATTTGCCGCTGGCGATTTCACGGGGGTGGCAACTGCCCTGAAAGCGGTACCGCTCGAGGATGTGTCCATACGCCCACTAAAGGAAGCGATTGTAACGATTGGCGGGGTCGCTCTTGATGAGATTGATCCTCAAAGCATGGAGTCCCGCAAGCTCCCTGGCTTGTTTTTTGCCGGCGAAGTGCTGGATATCGACGGTCCTACCGGCGGCTACAACCTGCACGCCGCATTTGCCAGCGCAAGGTTGGCCATCCGGATGATCGCCGGGAAAGTGCATTCGCCAGCTGCGAAAAAAGCGCGGAAAAACCGTCCATCAGATGACGCCAGAAAGCCGCCCAATGCTGGCAAATCCCGAAAAGCCGCCTGGGGCAAAAAATTCTGGGATGGCTATCTGCGCTGACCACTTCAGGTATTATATTTCGGCAATGAACGAAGGATCAGACGTCCGTGTCCCGTCCGTGTCCCGTCCGTGTCCCGTCCGTGTCCCGTCCGCGTCCGCATGAAAAAAGCTGAATTGTGTGCACTTTTTGAACGCCTTGGGCTGCATCCCAGCCGCAAGTTGGGCCAGAACTTTCTGGTGGATGTCAATTTGCTGGAAGCGATGGTGCATTCTGCCGCGCCGCTGCCTGGCGAGCGGATTCTCGAGATCGGTCCCGGTGCCGGGACGATGACCGAGAAGCTGCTCGAGTCCGGCTGCGAATTGACGGCAGTCGAGATTGATCATCGCCTGGTTTCCTGGTTGCGGGAACGTTTTGCCGGAAGGAGCAATTTCACATTGCTGGAAGGGGATGCCTGCAAGCTGGACTACCAGCAGATTTTCGGAGCGGAACCCTATCGCTGCATTGCCAATCTGCCGTATTCCTGCGGATCGGTCTTTCTGGCCAATATCAGTGAACAGCCCAATCCGCCGCAGGAAATGTTCATTCTGCTGCAAAAGGAAATGGGCGACCGACTGATTGCAGAGCCGGATACTAAAGACTACGGAGTGCTCACGGTCAGGCTGAGGTGCAGATATCAGATCAAAATGCTGCGCAGCATCTCGCCAAAAGTCTTTTTCCCGGAGCCGGAAGTCGTCTCCGCTTTCCTTCAGCTGACGCTCAAAACAAATTTGCCGGAAACTCGGATCGTCCAGCTGGCCTCGAAGCTTGCCGGCTGCGCATTTTCACAACGCCGCAAAAAAGCCTCGAAGTTGTTGCAGAGCCTGTATCCAGCCTCCGCGATTGCAGAGGCTTTTGGCGAGCTTGGCATCTCCCCGGAAGCCCGTGCCGAACATCTTTCGCCGGAGCAGTATCTAGCCCTGGCTGGAATTCTGCTCGAAGAAGAAAGCATTTTATAAGCAGGAACACATCATGCTCGATACTGTCATTTATGCGTTTGTCCAAAGTGACCTGATGGGTCAGATCATTGTCATTGCCTTGGTTGGCTTCAGCATGTATGCTTGGTGCATTATGTTGCAGAAATTCTTCGACTTGCAGGAAATTCGAAAATCCTGCCAGCAGTTCCGTCGGGCGTTCGAGGCGGCCAATTATTCCCCACTGGCCATGGCCAATACGCTCGGGCAATTCAAAGGACCTCTCAAGGAAATGTGTGCCGCAGGGCTCGAAGAGCTGAAACTCATCTTGCAACGCGATGGCGGGGGATATGCGCTTTCTTTCCGGCACTGCCTGTTGTCGCGTAAACTTACGGCTGATGAGATTGATAAAATCCGCAGCACGATGAACCGCATCATGACCAACCATCTTCTGCAGATGGAGGAGCGCATGTCGACATTGGGTACGATTGTTTCCATGAGTCCGATGCTTGGCTTGTTTGGAACAGTCTGGGGAGTGATGCTGACTTTTATCGGCATTGCCAAAGCCGGTCGCCCGGACCTGCCGGCCATTGCCCCCGGTATCAGCGGCGCCTTGCTGACTACGGTCGCCGGCCTACTGGTGGCTATTCCCTCTGTGATCGGCAACAACTATATCTTGTTCCTGCTGCAGACCATCGAAGTGTCCATGGATACCTTCTGCGAAGATTTCATCACCAGTCTGCGCCTCGAAGAAACGAACCTCCCACAGGAGTTCAGCGGGGGGAAACCGGGCGCGGAAGCACCCGTCCAAGGAGAAGCCTGATGCCTACCGGAAAACGCCCACGCAGAGCCAAGGCATTCAACAGCATTGACTTGACCTCGATGATGGACTTGACGTTCATGCTGCTGGTCATCTTTGTCATCACCGTCCCAGTCATCGAGTATGCGACCGATGTCACGCCGCCGGAAATGAACAGCCAGACTCAAGCCGAAAAGATCGAGGATCCGGTAGTTATTGCCCTGAATGATGCCGGAGTGCTCAGCATCGATTCGATGTCGGTTGCCATGCATGAACTCGAAGAGCACCTGATACGCCTGCGGCAGCAGCGCGGCGCCGGGGTGAATATTCTGATCCGCGCCGATGGATCACGCCCCTATGAAGACGTCGTGGCCATCATGCGGGCAGCCCAAAGAGCCGGATTGACTAGCGTATCCCTAATGACCCAAGCCGAAAAACTGGTTGAAAGCCCAATTAAATAAACTGAAAATATTTTTTAACAACGAAAAACTCGAAAAGACACGAAAGTTTTCTATAGGGTTACTGCTAAAATTTTTGTCACATGTGCCAGTTTTTTGAAATTTATGTAGTTTCCGACGGGCAATCTGCATTTCAGCATTTATGTTAAATATTCGTCACTTGTGACATTTTTTTTAGATTTATAATAATAACCATAGTCAGGGGACGCCACGATAATGAAAATTGAGCGGAATCTATATTTGCGGAAGCTGGCCGACTGCCGTCACAACGGAATGATAAAAGTTATTACAGGGATGAGACGTTGCGGCAAATCCTACTTATTGTTCAGATTATTCCGCGAATATCTCCTCCAGGAAGGCATTGACAAGCAGCATATCATTCAGATAGCGTTTGACATCAGGAGGAATACGCCGTTGCGCAATCCGGACAAGCTTTGCGCCCATGTTGAATCGCAGATAAAAGACAGCGGAATGTATTATATCCTGCTGGATGAGGTACAAATGCTGGAAGATTTCGAATCGGTACTGAATGAATTTCTTCATTACGACAACGTGGATGTCTATGTGACAGGCAGCAATTCAAAGTTTCTGTCTTCAGACATCATTACGGAATTCCGTGGCAGGGGATACGAAATCCATATTCAGCCTCTTTCCTTTGCAGAATATCTTCCGGCACATGGCGGGGCACCATTCAAGGCCTGGGAGGATTATCTGCGATATGGCGGTCTTCCTTTTCTGCTTTCCCTGAGGACGGATGAACAGAAATCCAACTACCTGAAATCGCTGTTTGAGGAAGTATACAAAAAAGACATTCTTGAGCGAAATAAAGTCCGATATCCTTCTGAACTTGAAAGCGTTATCGACATCCTGTCATCTGCGGTCGGCTCCCTTACCAATCCATATAATCTTTCCAAGTCTTTTCTTTCTCTGGTCAAAAAGAAAATAGCTCCGGCGACGATTGCCAGATACTGCAAATATCTTGAGGAGGCTTTTCTGGTCAGCAAGGCTAAACGTTATGATATTAAGGGGAAGTGCTATATCAGCACCCCGTTCAAGTATTATTTTGAGGATATCGGCTTGCGGAATGCTCATCTGAATTTCCGGCAAAATGAAGAAAACCATTTGATGGAGAACATCATCTATAACGAACTGCGATTGCGTGGATACAATGTAGATGTCGGAGTTATCGGACTACGTAACCGCGACACCACTGGAAAACAGCAACGCACCGAACTAGAAGTGGATTTTGTGGCAAACCAGGGGAGCCGACGCTATTACCTGCAATCTGCTTTCAGAATCTACGACGACGCAAAGCGGGAACAGGAAAACCGTCCACTGCGCCAGATTGCCGACTCCTTCAAAAAGATTATCGTCACCGGCGAATATGGCAAGCCATGGCACAACAATGACGGCTTCCTCATGGTGAATATCCATGATTTTCTGTTAAATCCAAGAAGCATGGAACTGTAGCCTTTCCTATCCAATAAGAAGCAAACCGTCCCGGTTGCGTAGTGCGTAGTGCATAGTGCGGTGAGGGTGCGCTTGTCGGACAAGTCGGACGGGTCGGACAAGTCGGACGGGTCGGACAGGTATAACGCATTTCGCCGTAGGCGTTTAACTATGCCTAACCCATGCTCAAGCCTGGGGTGGAGAATTTTCGTCCATTGCATCCCACGGATAGCGGATGGTGACAAGCTTCCCGCCTGCGGCGGCGGATTCCGCCGCATAGATGCCGGGCAGGGTCATCCGCAACCCTTCGCGCAGGGAGACCGGCGAAACTTTCTCGCCGTTGCGCAGCGCCGCGAAGAAGCGGTCGAACATTGCGTAGTCCGCCCCGCCATGTCCCTCCGCCTTGGCGTTGTTGGCGTATTCCGGACGCATGTAGTTTACATCCAACTCGGTTGTGTTCTGCATGCCATACAGGCGTTTCGAGCGGAATACTGTCCGGGACGGCTGCTTGCCGCGTTCGGCCATGCGCTCGAAGTAGCCTTCGGTTCCGAAGACCCGGTAGGAATGAAGTCCGCAGCCCGCTTCATTGATGAAGGAAATGGTCAGGCGCACGACGATTCCGCTGTCTGTATGGAAATGCGCGGTCATCAGGTCGTTTTGCCCGGGTTCCTTATTGATCTGGCTGCCGGTGGAAATGCAGGACACTGTCCTCAGGTCTTCGGACAATATCCGCAGCAGCGGTCCCAGCGAGTGGGTGCAGTATTTGATGGGTGGGATGTATTTGCGCCACGGTGTTTTTTCAAATAGATGGCGCACGTCATGGATATATTCTGCCTCGAGATAATATGGTTTGCCCAGCATCCCTTGCCGATGGAGGTCCACCATCGCTTCCACAAAGCCCCAGAAATTCGGATTGGCGCCGCACATGAACATGGCGGAGGAGTTCCGGGCGACCTGCCACAGCATTTCCGCTTCGGCGATGGTGGCGACCGTGGGGATGTCCGAGAACACATTCACCCCGCGCTCCAAGCCCGCCGCGCAGAATTTGGCGTGGTTTTCAGCGGGTGTCTCTACTAACAGCGTGTCGATTTTCCCGCTCTCGAGCATTTCGTCGAAATCCTCGAAGAAGCAGGCCTGCGGGTATTTTTCCCGCAAAGGCTCGAGCATCTCCGGATTGCAGTCGCATAGCGCGGCGGCTTCCACGCCATCAATGCGAAGCGCCAGGTCAAACATCCCTTTCCCACGGGAACCCAGCCCGACAACACCCAGACGAATTTTCTCCATCATTCTTCAACCCTCTTCAGAATATCCTGCTCAGCATAAAAATGATCCGGTGAAGCCATTACGATATCAGCGATGACTTCTACAAACAATATAAACCATAAAATGGGGATAGGGTGCAGGGTGCAGGGTGCAGGGTGCAGGGTGCAGGGTGCAGGGTGCGGGGTGCGGGGTACGGGGCAATACTCGTTACTTAAGATTTTTTAACCACGAAATACACGAAAAACCACGAAAATTTTTTTATAGGGGTTGCTGCTTTGACGGATGGGATGGCAAGCGGAATTTCGGTCTGTTTTGTTGGTTTCTCTGACGGATCGGTCGGATCAAGTAGATCGGTCGGATCGACGATGCCGGAATTAGCCCTGAAGGGGCGCGACATACCAGCCCAGGGCAACGCCCTGGGTCAGGGATCACACCATCGG
>JAPXLT010000273.1:0-6196 GCA_033809415.1 Lentisphaeria bacterium | reverse complement strand
GGGTGCGGGGTGCGGGGTGCAGGGGGCAGGTTAGGGTGCAGGGTGCGGGGTGAGGATAGTTAAGTAATGATCATTGGCGTGGGAATGGATATTGTGGAAATTGCCCGGTTGCAGAAATCGTTGCAGCGGGACTCCGGTGGGCATTTTCTCGAACATGTCTTTACTGCTGCAGAACAGGCCGCCGCTCCGGAAAATGAGCGTCAAAAATATGCCTATTATGCCGGGCGCTGGGCGGCCAAGGAATCGCTGTCCAAGGCACTAGGCACAGGGATTAGCAGCCGATGCGCCCTGCGTGAAATTGAGATACTGCGCGGCGAGGACGGCAAGCCGGAAATGACGCTTTCAGGCGCGGCACTCGAGACGGCTGCGCAGCTGGGCGTCCGGCATCTGCATGTAAGCATCTCGCACGAACAAGCCTACGCTTGCGCCATAGTCATTGCCGAGGGCTAAAGAGCACGATCCATTTTTGTCCACGGAAAGCACGGAAAGCGCGGAAAATTTTTTAGAGGATCATACCATCAAAAAGCCCTGTAAGGTAGTGATATAGAGAACCGCCATGGCTCAATCTTTCATAGCAAACAAGAAGCCCGAGGATAACAGCACGGAGTTGCAGCTGGCTCGGGAACTGGGCATGAAGCTGAAGGCAGGTGGTCTGCTATTGGCGACTGCGGAATCCTGCACTGGTGGCGGCATCGCTAGCCTGCTGACGGAAATTCCGGGTGCATCGGAGTGGTTTGCGGGCGCCTTGGTAACGTACAGCAACGTTTGGAAGGAGCAGCTGCTGGGTGTGAAGGAAGCGACATTGGCCGCGCATGGCGCGGTCAGTCAGCAAACGGTCTCCGAGATGCTGGGTGGTTTGCTGAGCCGATATCAGGTGCAGGCTGGCCTGGCGGTCAGTGGCATTGCCGGTCCGGGCGGTGCGGTGCCGGGCAAGCCGGTTGGAACGGTTTTTGTCGGCGCGGCATACCGCGAAAAGCGCCGCATTGAATGTTGTCACTTTGCCGGAAACCGTTCGGAAGTCCGTCGGCAGAGCGCAGCAAAAGCCTTGCAAATGCTGCTTGACTTGCTCGATACGGAAGGGATTTTTTAACCACGATCTACACGAACCGACACGAAAACTTTTATGGTGTGGTCGCTTCGAAGGATGGGATTGCACGGTGATGATTCCTATGTCGCACCCTTGCAGGGCTGATCTGCCGTCCGTGTCCCGTCCGTGTCCCGTCCGTGTCCCGTCCGTGTCCCGTCCGTGTTTATGATTCTTTATGATTTTGAGTTTGTCAGTTTGCAGGTTTGATATGCTGCATTACGGTAACTTCAAAACCGCAAACAGATTTTTTGTTTGAAACGTGAACTAGGTAATAACAGGAGGAGAATCCGATGGCGAAAGACGCAAATGTATCGAGTAAAGAGCTTCATGCACGCAATTTGAAGCTGGCTTTGGGGCAGATCGAGAAAGAGTTTGGCAAAGGTTCGATCATGCGCCTGGGTGATCAGAATCACCAGGACATTCCGGTGATCAGTTCAGGGGCGCTGTCTCTGGACCTTGCAATGGGCGTCGGCGGCTTTCCACGCGGACGCATCATCGAGATTTATGGCCCGGAAGCATCCGGTAAGACGACTGTTTGTCTGCACGCGGTGGCCAATGCCCAGAAAATGGGTGGGGTCTGTGCCTATATCGACACGGAGCATGCTCTCGACCCGCGCTATGCCCGGATCATTGGAGTCAATACCGACGATCTGCTGGTTTCGCAGCCGGATTGCGGTGAAGATGCGTTGAATATCGCGGATACCCTAGTGCGTAGTGGCGCCATTGATATTCTGGTTGTCGATTCGGTGGCGGCTCTGGTTCCGAAAGCGGAGATCGAGGGTCAGATGGGCGACAGTCATGTCGGCTTGCAGGCGCGCTTGATGTCGCAGGCTCTGCGCAAATTGACCGCGATAGTCAGCAAGAGCCATACTTGCATCATCTTCACCAATCAGATTCGTGAAAAGATCGGTGTGATGTTCGGTAATCCTGAAACGACGACTGGCGGCCGCGCATTGAAGTTCTATGCATCGGTGCGTCTTGATATTCGCCGCATGGCGACCATCAAGTCACCGGATGGGCAGGCGGTGGGCAATCGTGTCAAAGTCAAGGTGGTGAAAAACAAGCTGGCGGCACCCTTCCAGGAATGTGAGTTTGACATCATGTATGATGAAGGGATTTCGCGTTCGGGCTCGATTCTGGATGTGGCCATGTCGATGAATCTGATCGAAAAGCGCGGTTCCTGGTTCTCTTTCGGGGATACCCAGATTGGACAGGGACGCGAACAGGCCAAAAAAGCCATTGATCAGGACAAGAACCTCGAAGCACAGCTGGTGGCAAAAATCCGGGAAAAAATCCCGGGCCGCAGCATAACTCCCGCTGCCATGGATGATGAGGGAGCGATGATCGAAGACGAAGAACCCATCGAAACCGAGGAATAATCTGTCTTTTTTAACCACGAAAGGCACGAACAGGCACGAAAATTTTATAGGGCATGGGTATATTTTTCTCTTGGAATGAGTTGGCGGAAGTCACTGGTGGTGAGTGGCTGATAGCGCCGGGGGCGGATTCGTCGGTTGCGGGTGTCACGTCTGTTTTTGATGATAGCCGTGCCGTTGTCCCCGGGGCGTTGTTTGTGGCGACAGTCGGTGAACTGACCGACGGACATCGCTATCTGGCGCAAGCTCTGGATGCGCAGGCCGCAGCGGTCTGCCTGGAACGGGCGCCGGATGAAGCGCTTTTGCAACGCATGCGGTCGGCGGGGATTCCGTGCTTGCAGGTGAGCCATGGGCTTACGGCCTTTCAGCGTCTGGCGCAGGCGCACCGGCAGAAATTCCCGGCGCTGCTCGAATTGGCGGTCACTGGGAGTTGCGGTAAGACCAGCACCAAGGAGCTTTGTGCGGCAGTTCTCGAACAACGCTGGCCTGGTCGAGTGCTGAAAACCCTTGGCAATACCAATAATCACTATGGGGTCCCGCGAAACCTTTTCCGGCTGACTTCTGAAACGGCGGTTGCGGTACTCGAAATGGGTAGCAATCATCCCGGTGAAATCGCGCATTTAGTGTCGCTGGCGCCGCCGCAGGTTGGTCTAGTCTGCAACATTGGACACGCTCACCTTGAATTCTTCCATGATCTGCGTGGAGTTGCCACCGAAAAAGGAGCCTTGCTAGCCGGAACCGATGAAAATGGCTGGGCGATCTTCCCACGCGAAGCCGAAGGATATGACATCCTGCTCGAAAAGGCTGGAAAACGCCGCTGCCTGACTTTCGGCAGCAGCCCGGAGGCAGATGTCCGCAGCGAATATCTTGGCTTGCAGAACGGGCTTTTCCGGGTGCGCCTGAGCTGGCGGGACAGCTGCACTTCCCGAGAATTCAGCTGGCAGCTGGGTGGTGCGCATCAGGCGCTTAATGCCGCCGCCGCCGCTGCTGCCGGCACGGCTTTTGGACTTACACCGGACGAAATCATCCGCGGCCTGCAGAATTGCGTATTGCCTGGCCAGCGCATGGAAGTGCGCGAAATCGATGGCATAACTTGGTGCAATGACGCCTATAACTCGAATCCCGACAGCGCCCGTGCAGCGCTGGATTGGTTTGCGGAATTATCCGCCAATGCCGAGAAGCGGGTGCTGATTCTAGGCGATATGCGCGAACTTGGCGGTAATGCCGAAATGGCGCATTTCGAGTTGCTGCAAAAAGCGCGACGGGACTTCCCAGAAGCCCGCATTATTGCCGTGGGTGCGCTGTGCGCCAAAGCGGCTCGATCCCTCGATATCGAGCATTTTCCGGATACCGATACCGCTAAAGCAGCGCTGAAAGGCGCTTTCTCGAGCGGAACCTGGATTCTGCTGAAAGCCTCGAACGGTGTACAATTATACCGCTTCCCGGATTGTTAAATTTTAACCACGAAAATTATAGCACGATGACGGATTTATTATTCAGAAAATCTTCGGAGGAAATAGCTGCGTCGCTGATTGTGGCTGGGGACTGGGCACCGATCCGGGCTTTTGCGCCGATTATGGCGGGAGAGCCGGAAGCCATCTACGGGGACTTGCTGTCGATCCTGCGTTCTGCGGATTTGCGCGTCGTCAATGTCGAAGCTCCATTGAGCGGCGGGACTCCTGCGGTCAAAAGCGGAACGGTCTTCCATGGCGAAGCGGAGCACCTTGCGGCTCTGACGGCAGTGCCCTTCGAGGTGGCGACATTGGCCAACAACCATACCTTCGACAGCGGCATCGAGGGATTTCTGAAAACCCGGGCGCTGATGGATGCTGCCGGTATCCGGACGCTGGGGGCAGGGTGCTCGGAATCTGAAGCCTCCGCATTTCTGCCGCTCGAGGTGAATGGCATCCGCATCGCCTTGTTCAATCTGTCCGAGGGCGAAGATGAAACTGCTGCTGTCGGCGACAAGGCCGGGGTGCATGGCTGGCAGCCGGAAAAGGTTGCCGAAACGATCCGTAGGGAACGTGGAAATTTTGCGTTGATCATCGTTATTGCGCATTGCGGACTGGAATATATTCCCTTTCCGCCGCCATACGTTTATGAGGCTTTCCAGTGCTTGGCAGACGCCGGGGCGGACGTGGTGATCGGTCATCATCCGCATGTGCCCCAGGGCATGTGCATCCGCAATCAGGTGCCGCTCTGTTTCAGCTTGGGCAATTTTGCCTTTTACCAGGAAACGGATCTGAAATACCGCAAGCTCGGTTATATGCTGAAAGTCGGCGCCGGGCACAGTGGACTGGTCAGCCTCGAGGTCATTCCCTATTCCATCAATGCCGGTGGGCTGGCCTTGCTCGAGGGCGCTCGATGCGATGAATTTGTCCGGCTTTTCCAGGAACTCTCGTTGCCGCTGGCCAGTGCAGACGGCGTTCTCGATGCCTGGCATGGATTTCTGGCATATTATGGCGAGCAGGGGTATTTTCAGGAAGTCAACCGGATTTTGCAGGAATGGGAGAAATCGCCGGGCAAGGGCGCTGCGATGCTGCGCAACCGCATTCTGACTCTCCAGCATTACTGGCATTGGCACGATGGCCTGAACCGGATTGTCGATGGCAGCATCCGCAACGCCAAAGCGGAATATATCGCCTTTGCACAACGATATTTTACGGAGAAACGACCATGAAGACAATCCTTCTCTGCGATTCGGGGCTGGGCGGTCTGGATATTGCCGCAAGACTGCTCGAGCAAATCCGGGGCAGGGGGGATGGTGCCTTCCGACTGATTTATTTCAATGCCTGGCCACATCCGCAGCGCGGTTACAACTTGCTGAAAAATGATCAGGAACGCAGCCAGGTTTTTGCGGCGGCACTCGAGGGCATGGCGCGCTTTCAACCGGACTTTTGCCTGATCGCCTGCAATACTCTGTCGATTGTTTATCGTAGAATCGCCACGACGAAACCAGCGCCTTTTCCGATGATCGAAATGGTGCGCCCAGCCAGCGAATTCTTTGCGGAGACTATGCTGCACCAGCCGGAATTGCGATTGTTGATTCTGGGCACCGAAACTACGATTCGCTCCGGAATGTATACGGCGCAGTTGCTTCAAGCCGGCATTCCGCCGGAACGTTTGGCCTCGCTGGCCTGTCCAGGTCTGGCTACCGTGCTCGAAGACGGGTTCGACAGTCCTGCCGTGCGCCAGAAAATTGCCGCTGCTGCCGAACAGGCCAGGACAATGCTTCCGACGGACACGCCGTTGGCTCTCGCGTTGTGCTGTACGCATTTCGGCTATGCGGAAAACCTTTGGAAGAAGGAGTTTGCAGCCTGCTTCCGGCAAGAACCACAATTGCTGAATCCCAATGCGAGTATCTTGAGCCAGCCGGAATTGCAATCTTGCCTGCAACAAGTCGGCAACCCGAAAATCAAAGCAGAGTTTTTTTCGCGATTCCCAATGCCGCAGACAAAAATGCAATTTTTTGCGGAGTATTTTAAAGGCAGTGCACCGGAACTTTCGGAAGCCCTGCTACACGCCCGCTGTGACGAAGCCTTATTTACGCTGCCGGAAGGGATTTTTTAACAACGAAAAGACACGAAAAGACTTGGCGTGGGCTAACGCCCACAACCCATTTTTTGTCCACGGAAAGCACGGAAAACTCGGAAAATTTTGTAGGGTCGCTGCTTTGACGGATGAGCCTGCTCTGCCAAAATTCTTGCGTGACAAGGTCGGCTTTACTTTTTCA
>JAPXLT010000272.1:0-6257 GCA_033809415.1 Lentisphaeria bacterium | reverse complement strand
CGCTTCACCTGGGGTTACTCATGGTGCCACGCCTCCGGCGTTGGATGCCTCCGACGCGATTACGTAAAATCGGTCTTGACACGCAAGAATTTCGCCAGAGCAAGCTCATCCGTCGAAGCAGCAACCCTACAAAATTTCCGTGCTTTCCGTGGACAAAAAATGGGTTGTGGGCGGCAGCCCACGCCAAGTCTTTTCGTGTGGTTCGTGGTTAAAAATCCTTTTTGGACTGTGGTATACGTATGGGCTTGCCTGGGTTCAACCAGGATGCATCGGAAATTTCTGCCGGCAATGCGGACTCGATGTATGCTTTTTCCAGCAATTCTGCCAGCCCGGTCATCACCCGCACTTGTCTGCCGGGGATACCGGCTTTGTAAACCAGATCGCCAGGAAAATCCCGAATGGTCGGGCATGACAGCATCGCGGCATAGATGCAGAGTGTCTGCTTCTTTGACGCTTCAATCCCACATAATATTGACCCGTCGCCGCGTATGGCACGCATCGTTCCCCACAGCTTCTCCTTAACGCCATCCTGATCCGGACTGCCATAATTTTTCTGCCGCCCATTGGCAAAGGTCGCGATAATGTCACCACCAGTAACAAATTCCACAGTGGCTTTTTCAAAGGTATACTTGAAAATCGGCCCCAGCAATCTCGAACAGGCATGCGTCGTATAAAACAGAATTTCCGGACCGTTTCGAGTCGCAATACGGAATGCAGCCGTATCGTAATTGCTGATGGGATTAGCGCGGTAAAGCTCCGCCTGCATCTGGGTGGGCGTCACGGACTCTTCCGTCGAAGGCCCCGCCAAATACAGCATATTGTGCAGGTAATGCGCACAGGCATTGTTGGCGGGGCTGTCAAGAACCCAGTCGCCATCCGCATTTTTCAAGGCGCCAGCCCAGTTGTTGCGGGCATAATAGGTATCAGTGCGGGGCCATAAAACCATTGTCTTGAACTGCACCGGACGCCCCAGGCGCCCGGCCAGGATGTCTGCCTTAAGACTCTGTATGGCCGAAGCATACGACCACTGATAGCCAATGGCGACCAGCAGCCCGCTCTTGTGCTGTGCCGCAAGCATCGCCTCTGCCTCGAGTGGATGTGCGCAGAGCGGCTTTTCACAAAGCACATGACTGCCATGTTCGAGCGCCTCACAGGTCTGACGGGAATGCAAGGCTATGGGAGTCGATATGATAGCCAGGTCCGCAGTGTGGTGAACTTGATAAAATTCCGCCAGCGTATTGTAAAAGGGAATCTTGTGCTTTTTCAGCTCGTTGAAATACAATGCTTTCTCAGCAAAGGGATCGACTACCCCGACGATTTTTCCACAGGATTGCTGATCATTTAGCAGCAAACTGCAGTATGTACCACCATAACCGCCAATTCCAACCAGAACAATCGATAACGGATCAGCCATGATAACAAAAAACTCCTATGCAAGAGGGGGCAGGGTGCAGGGGGCAGGGTGCAGGGTGCAGGGTGCAGGGGGCAGGGGGCGAATGTCCGTGTCCCGTCCGTGTCCCGTCCGTGTCCCGTCCGTGTCCCGTCCGTGTTCAGGCCAGGGTGATGCTTTGTCGTCTGCAGCACCAGCACATATAAGTGATGCTGACAAAGTAGCATGCCGGCAGACGGCAGCGGGTACCTATGAAGACATCCAGCACGGTGGTATTTCCACCAAAGCCCATGGTTCCGATACCCAGCTGGTTGCATTCAAGCTTCAGGCGCTCCTCGAGGGCTGCCAGGGCAGGCTCCGGGCTGCGTTCACCAATTTTACGCAACAGCTGGAGTTTGCTTTCCTCGTAGCCGCCGGCGCGGTCGCCGCCAATGGCTACCCCCAGAATTCCGGGAGAGCAGCCTCGTCCTTGCGCCTTCCAGACCGCATCGAGCACACAGCGCCGGACACCCTCGAGGTCGCGCCCGGCCTGCAATTGCGAATCCGGCAAGCTGTACTGACATCCCACGTTTTCGCTGCCGCCACCCTTCAGCATCAGGGTGACGCGGCTTTGCCCATTGCCGGAATTCTTCCAGTGCACCGTCGGATTCAGATAGCCCAGATTATTGCCGGTATTTTGACCGGAAAGCGTTTCCACACAGTTCTGACGGAGCACGCCCAGTTCCGTAGCCTTGATAATCGCTCGCTCCGCAGTCTGTCGGAAACTTTCCTGCGACAGACCATCTGCCGCTTCAACAAAAAAGTGAATGGCACCGGTATCCTGGCAGATCGGCAGCCGCTTTGCCCGAGCCAACCGAATGTTGTCCAGAATAGTACCCAAGGCAGCGCGCGGACTCGAACCTTCCTGCTCGCTGGCAAAAGCCGTTTGCAAGGCCGCCTCGACATCCTCCGGCAAATCCGTCGATGTGCGCGTAATCAGCTCAAGAAGTTGTTCATACAGACAAGTCATGCAAGCTCCGTTGTGTTTAAAGGGGGCAGGGTGCAGGGTGCAGGGGGCAGGGTGCAGGGTGCAGGGGGCAGGGGGCAGGGTGCAGGGGGCAGGGTGCAGGGTGCAGGGGGCAGGGGGCAGGGGGGTAGGCGCGATGCGTTAAGGTATCCGTTTCCCGTCCACCATGTCCACTGGCGTACACCCTCATCCGTCGAAGCAACAACCCCTATAAAAAATTTCGTGCCTTTTCGTGCTTTTCGTTGTTAAAAAAAACTTGTTATTTTAGAATTTTTCGACTTCGACCCATTTGCCGGTTTCGATGGATTTTCTGGCGGCGACCATCATAGCCAGTCCCTCGAAGGTTTGTTCCATTGGTATCGGTGCCGGTCCGCCTTGGAAGAAGGTACGGATATGTTGCATCAGGTGATAGTACAGCTTGCTCGAGTCCACGTGGAAGAATTCCGCTTTTTCCACGCTCTGGACGCGTCCGCCGTAGGCCCACATGCCGCGGATCGATTCCACCAGGCCGCGACGGTTGTCGGAATAGACAATCGAGGAAACAACGCTGACTTCATTGTCAACCGCAAAGACTTTCTCTGCGCCGCAGCCCATCAGGCGTTGCAGCATTTCAAAGCTATGCACGCCGTACCAGATCAGGGAGTCTCCTGCCGGTGCAGTGCCCAGTGCGCCAAAGGTGTGACCCACCGTCACTGCCCCACCCAGTTTCTCGATGGCAACCGGAATCGTCGGAGTCAAGGGAAGGCTCGAACCGGAAAACACCCGCGCATTGTGCTTTTTCGCCAGCTCCAGGATTTTTCGTCCGTCTTCCAAAGTGCCAGCCAGAGGCTTATCGAGGAAAATCGGCTTGCCCAGGGTGACGGCCTTTTCAAAGTATTCGAGGTGATAAGCCGGATCATTGATTTCGATCTGGATGGCGTCGCAATCACGAACTGCCTCTTCGAAGGATTCAGTGACTTTGATGCCCCATTCCTCGAGTTGCGCCTGCCGTTTATCGAGTCCTTCCTTGTTCTGGAAAGGCGTTTCAAAGCGCTGACAGGCTGTCACTGTCATGCCCTCGATCTTCATTTCCGGCTTGACATCGGGCGAGCACATCAGGCGTGGCAGTTCAACGCTGTGACTAGTATCCAGACCGATAATGGCAACTTTGATTTTCTCCATGATTCAATTCCTTTTTTGGGGTTCCTGTATTTGTGTGACGTATTCCTGCCACTCGATGGGTAACAGATATTTTTTCCGGCTATTGCAGTCTTTGCAACAAGCCACTACATTGCTTTTGCTGCTCATGCCGCCGCGGATGATCGGAACAATGTGGTCCATCGTCAGTTTCTTCGGCGGAAAACGCTTCCGGCAATAATAGCAAAGCCCATTGCCGCGCAGATTCTTCCACCATTGCGAATCCCGTAAAAGCCGCGCCTTTGCCTTTTCCTGGCGGACATGTTCTTCACTGACCGGAGTAAAGAACTCCGGTGTGAAATCCTGTTCCGCGTCTTGTATTTCTTCAGGCATTCTTGGCCATTGCCTTGTGATAAATGGGCCCCACATGCTGATTCAGCGCAAAGGAGTTGCGAAGGCCGGCCTTGACGAAGTCATGCGCGGTTTTGCTGGCTTCGAGGACGCTTGCGCCTTTGGCCAGTTCGGCGGCCAGGCAGGCTGAAAACGAGCAGCCAGCTCCGTGCGTCCATGCGGTGTCAATCCGCTTCTCCCGGAACCAAGTGAAGGTCTTTCCGTCAAAAAGCAGATCGGCAGTAGCATCCGGCATGACACGGGCGACTTTGATGAGCACATTTTTACAGCCGTGCTGATAAATGCGCCGGGCGGCTTCCTCGACTTGCTTCTCATTTTTCAAGTCTTCCATGCCGGCCAGCTGAGCCGCTTCGAAAGTATTCGGAGTAACCACCTCCGCGATGGGCAGCAGATATTCGATCATTGCACGGGTGTTTTCCGGAAAAAGCGGCTCGCTGGTGCCTTTGCAGACCATGACCGGATCGATCACTAAGTGCGGTATCTTCGCCTCGGCAAAAAGTTCCCCGACCGTGCGGATGATATCCACCGTCGGCAGCATCCCTGTCTTTGCCGCATCTGCACCAATGCCCGGAAAAATCGTGCGAAACTGAGTCTTGATCATGTCCAGATCAATCGGATGAACCACATGATCCCAGTTTTCCGGACGCATGGCCACCAGCACTGTCACTACACTCATGCCGTATACATCGCGTTCCTGGAACGTCTTCAGGTCCGCTTGAATCCCCGCACCGCCACTGCAATCAGAACCTGCTACCGTCAATGCTTTTTTCGGAATCATCATTTCCCTCTCGAAGTGAAACAAAACAATACAACAAATCTGCCGACAATAAGCAGCCAGCTACATTATATATCATAAATGTATAATATAACGTCATCATAACAGATTGTCAGACACGATAAACAAAAACAATCCAATCAATCACTCGGAAAAAACAACAACCCCTATAAAAAATTTCGTGCCTTTTCGTGTGGTTCGTTGTTAAAAAAAATTGCTAAAGCAGTTTGACAGCAGCAAATTCTGCATTACGTTAAAGCTGATAAACCGGTTTATTAAGTGATTGAATTTGTTTTCTATGGGTGTGTCCTCTTCTACAGTCAGCATCAATGACGTTGCCGCTCGTGCCAATGTGTCCAAGGGCGTTGTCAGTGTTGTTCTTTCTGGGAAGCAGAGTTCCATTCGCGTATCGGAAGCCATGCGTGAGCGCGTTCTGAAGGTTGCGGAGGAGCTTCGCTACCGTCCCAATGTCTTGGCTCGTGGATTGAGCGAACGGAAATCCTACCTTCTTGCCTTCATCTGCGGAACGCACGCAAACATTGGCATTTCCACTCGCATGGTGCAGAGCATTCAGCAGGCGTGCGCGGATGCGGGATACTCATTGGTTATCTATCCCGCCTCCACATTGGAAATGGAGAGAGAGCATCTCGAGGCTGCCCGCGAGCGCCTGGTGGACGGTATTATTATCTCGCCGTTAGTCCTCGGGAAGGCCTCGAATCGACGTCATATCGAGGAAATCAGCAAGGACAACGTCCCCTTTGTTCAAATTGGCAGTCACTGCGACGGCATCACGGGGATCATACGGGACGGCGAGACCATCAGCAGGCAGGCGACCGAGAAGCTCATCCTCGATGGTCGGAAGAATATCTTGTTTTTCACCTACCCGAATTACAAAGACCCTGTCGCCGGTCCCATGTCCTGGCTGGAATACTGCGGCTATAAAACCGCAATCGAGCAGGCGGGGCTTCCACAGGCTGTCCATTTCGTGAACGTACGCGGCCAGCAGGAATGCTCAGCCGCCGCCTATAAATCCTCGTCCATCGAATACTACCTCGAACAGTGTGTCCGGCATTTTGCCAAAAGAGATTTTCCTGATGGCTGTGTTGCCAGTTCCAATTCCCTTGCGTATGCTATCGGCATCAGCGCCCTTCAAAGAGGACTGAACATCCCCGAAAATCTGTCCATCATCTCGTGCAGCGATGACTATTTGCTGCCTGAGTTTGTCTTTCCGTCCCTGGCTGTTTTCCCAACGGACGCCACGGAAATTGGCCGTCTGGCTGTGCATTTCTGCCTTCATCCAGAGAAAGACGCAAAACTTCACTTCATCTCTCAGAGCTTCCAAAACGCGAAAAGTTTTCAATCCATAACATCCCCCTGACAGAAGGAGACAACCCAAAATGATGTGCCTTGTCCGAAAACGTTCACCTAAGCACTTCACGCTGATCGAGTTACTGGTTGTCATCGCGATCATTGCGATATTAGCGTCCATGTTGCTCCCTGCGTTGAGCAAGGCGCGGTTGAAGGCAGACGGCATCAGTTGCAAGAACAATCTGAAGCAG
>JAPXLT010000271.1:0-6271 GCA_033809415.1 Lentisphaeria bacterium | reverse complement strand
GATAAGGGTTATCATGTAGATTGCCGGCGACGAGTAATCCCAGTGATTGCAACGCCTGTTCATTGAATGCTGCATGGGGAAGCTCCTTTCTTTTTCGGCACTGAAGTGCCGACACAGGACAGACCACGGAAGTGCCGGCACAGGACGGGGCTCCGGCACTGAAGTGCCGGCACAGGACGGAGGACGGAGAACGGGGGGCATAATAGCATAAGACAGGGTTTTTCTTTTGTTGTTCCGTTTAGTCCGTGTTAAAAATCAAAAAACTTTTTAGTTTTTCTTGCAAATAGCGTAAACAGATATTACATTGAATGGAGTTTTTGATTGATAGTACTAAATAGGGAGAAAATAAAGATGAAAACGGTTTATATGTTGGCGATTAGTCTTGCATTGACACTGGTACTGAGTGTTCAGGCTGATCTCAAAACGCCGGATGAAATGTCGAAAATGAACATCAAACAGCTGCATGCTTACTTCAAGACCTTGAACCAGAATGAGTTCAATACGGCCATGAAGAGTATTGTCGATACGGGCAACGCCCGTCTTATCCGGGTGGGCATTGCTGCAGCGCAGAAAACCATCAATGAAAAACCAGTTTCCGATCGTCAAGCGGCTCTGAACAGCCTCCTGGCGGCAGTTCCGGGCCTGACCGGTACTGTAGGTGCCGATGGAAACGTCCTGCTGGCCAAATCAGACGCCACGCCAAAAACCAGTAAAATCGGTGCAGATGTCCCCACTGTCAGTGCAGCCGCTGCTACTACACCATAAATTGTAAAGGCGGTCGGCATTGGCGATTTATCCGAGCGGCGGAAATTCCTGTTTCAGCTGCATTGTTTTTGGCTATAGAGAGGTTTTGTTGTGAGAGACACACTTGCTTCGTTTCATAGAATAATCGTATTTTCTGCAGGCATCATCTGCCTGTTTTCCGCAGGCAATCTGTTTGCCGCCTCATCGACACTCAATGACTACTTCTATGAGACCGGAAAGCTTCTTCCCAATGACTTTAAGATCAGCATTTCCGAGACGGTCGTCTTCAATGACAACTACAATGAAGGCACCCGTGCGGATGCGCACAGCGCATGGGAATTCAACACCGACGTAAACATCGACCTGTACCGCGCTCTCTCCAATGTCACCTATGGCTTGCAAGGCTCTGTCGGCTGGAACCACTACCACAACAGCTCACGCGAAGCCGAGCCGGATATTGATCTGAGTCCGTATGTCATGTTCACGCAGGATCAGGGCAATCTGATGCTGAGCGGAGGCATTACCTACCGTGACGAAACCATAAGCAATTCCGACCGGCGCTTTGCCAAGTATTACGATGCCGTCATCCGTGCGGCCTATGACCTGAATTCCTACGAACGCTACGGCGCCGTCATTTCAGGGGATTACAACTATCAGTACTTCACCGGAAATGAATTCGACAGTAAGGACAACGCCAAATACGGCATCAGCCTGGCACCGTACTATGTCGTTTCCCCGAAAACCAAAGTCGGTATTCGTTTCGGGTATCAGCGCACGGATTACCGCAGCAACCGCGAGCACGACGATCTCGAAGAGCTGTACATGAATCTGTTTGTCAACTACCGCGTTTCCCTGAAAATCAATATGACTGCGGAAGCTGGCGCCACGCGCACCAGTTATGACGGCGGCCCCTCCGACGGCAGCAACGGTGATGGTGACATCCACCCCAACTACCGCCTCGGCCTGGTCTACAACATGCACTCGAATCTAAACTTTATGCTCTACCTCAGCCACAATCCGCAAGACAGCTTCGAGCTGGACACCCGCGGTATGGCCATGGAAAATGAGTCGCGCCTGGGCATGGCCTGGAACATCAGTCCAAAGCTAAAATTATCCCAGTTTGTAGCTATCACGCTCAGAGATGAGAAAAACAGTACTTGGGACAGCCGCCAGTATGAATACGATGTGCGCTTGGACTACACGTTGCGTGAACGCCTGAACATTTACACGGGATATACCTATACGACAACGCATTTCAAGTATGAGGATGACAATAATTTCAAAAGCAACGAAATCACTCTCGGAATCAGCTGGCAGTTCTGATTCGAGAAAAAATTTTTTAACAACGAAAAGACACGAAAAGACACGAAAATTTTATAGGGTTGCTACTTTGACTGTATGCGTCAGCCTTTCCAAGTATTTCGTGTTTTTCCGTGTTTTTTTTGTCAAAAACTGGAGGTCTGCTTGAAAAATCTCATTGTTTCAGCCTGTCTGTTTGCTGCCCTTGTCGCTTATTCTGCTGACAACGAATGGAATGCGGCTGCTTTGCGGCCGGGCGATATGCTGCAAGTCAGTGTGTTCCGGGTTTCTGAATTAAGTCTGACCGTGCGTGTCGAGGAAGACGGCTTTTTTTCTTTTCCGCAATGTGGTTTGATTCAGGCTGCCGGGCGCAGCACACGCGATATTGCAAAAGAACTGACTGACCGGATCGGGCAGCAAATTGCCGATCCGCATGTCGATGTCGTCGTTTCGAGCTGGGCGCCTCGCACGGTTTATATCCTGGGCGAGGTCAACAACAGCGGCATGTCCCTCGAATTGCCGAACTACAGCCAGATGACGGCTTTGCAGGCGATCAGCGCGGCGGGCGGCTTCACCGAAAGTGCAGACTTGACCAATGTCGCCGTATTGCGGCGTGACCACCAGTCACGGACCCTGACCCGGATGCCGATCGATGTATCTGCGCTGGTCTCGCAGAAGAGTGGCGGCGATGAATTTGTTCTACAGCCGGAGGATACTCTGATCGTGCCCAAGGCACCACCGGTCTATCTGTCCGGCCTGGTTAACAATCCTGGGGTTTATTACATTGATACGCAGCGTCCACCACTCTGTTCGGAGCTGCTAGTACGCGCCGGCAGCCTGGCCATCGGGGCGGACCCGGATCATATCCAGATTTTGCGTACCGATGAAGCGGGCAAGCGGAGTACCATCACCGTCTCGCTGACCAAGATTGTCGATAGCAGTTATCCGTCCGACGTACGTATTCAGCCTGGGGATTACATCATTGTGCGCAATGCGGAACAAATTTTCGTGCTGGGCCAGGTAAATACACCGGGGCCGTTAACGCTTCCGCTGAATATGAAAATCACTGCCAGCCGGGCGATCTTCATGGCTGGCGGCTTCACTGGCATGGCCAAGGAAAAGGAAGTGCTGCTAATCCGAGGCTTGGACATCATTCCGCTCGATCTGCGGAAACTCTACAAAGACCCACAAAAACTCGCCAAAGATGCCGAATTGCAAAATGGCGATATCCTCTTCATACAGGAATCCTTCTGGTAAAAAAAACATTTTTAAACAACGAACCACACGAAAAGGCACGAAAATTTTTTATAGGGGTTGTTGCTTTGACGGATGGGATGGCACGCGAATTTGTGATCTGGTCTATTGGTTTCTCCGACTGATCGGTCGGATCGGTCGGATCGGTCGGATCGGTCGGAGAAAAAAAGAAAGGAATTGGCGTTGTCCTAACGTCTGTATGCCAATGACTTGGAGCTTTCTTTCCAGAAAAATTTTCCCCAAAAAGAAGATTTTGAGAGTAGTACGAATTTTCGTAAGTTTTCGTGGTTAAAAAGATTGCATTCCCTCATCTGATCTGAACGAGTAGTCTTCATGGAAAATAACGCATCTGCTAATACGAGTTCTTTGCCTGCGGGATTGTCGCAGGATTCTGAACAGGACAATATCCTGCATACGCTTTTGGAGGGGTATTCTGTCTATGTACGCCCTTATCTCTGGCTGGATATCCTGACTGTGATCTTATTTTTGATTGGCGGAGTCGTGTATTTGAAGACGGCGGTACCCTTGTATCGTTCGACTTGTCAGCTGCATGTCAACAGCCAGGATTTGAAAGTGACCGATATGCGCGGAATCGTCGATCCCAATTTCCAGCCGGGCGACACCTTTATCAACACTCAGATTCTGCTAATGCAAAGCACGGAGATGCTGAGCAAGGCCAACCAGTTAGCCGGCATCCAGGAGGGCTACAAAGGCCCCATCGTCAAACGCGTTCCCGGCACGATGTTAGTCGATCTCTCCGTCGAGTCCCACAATCCTGATGTTGCTGCAAAAATGGCCAATACGATAGCGGAAGTCTATCTGGAATCTGTGCGCAGCCGCAAAGTTGAAATCACTTTTACCGGGATGAATCTGTTACGTGACCAGCTCGAGGAAGTCCGCAAATCCCGCGAAGTTGCCATGACAGAATTACTGGAATTCAAAAACAAACACCAGATATTCAATTTGCAGGAAAATTATACGGCTCTAGTCAGTCAGATTTCTTCTTTGAATGGGATTGCCACGGATGCCAAACTCGAGGAGACGGAGCTGGCGACGACTTTGGCCTCGATCAAGGAAAACCGCTCGAATGCCGTGCGTCTGATGCCGTATCTGGTGCCGTCTGGCAGCGATGCCGGCGGCAATCTTAGTTCGCTGAAGATGTTGTACTTCACGCATGAGACCACGTTGCCCGGGTTGTTGATGCAGTACAACGAGGCGCATACTGCGGTCAAGACACACCGCCAGGTCAGCCAGATGCTCAAGGATGCCCAGGAAGCCGAAGTTGACACCAGCATTGATGGTCTCGAGTTGCGTTATCAGCGTTCAAAGAAGCGGCGCGAGTTGGTTGACCAGCAAATCGCGGACCTACGGCAGCAGCTCACCGAGTTGGATCGTATTTCCGGGGATTACCGCATGCGTGAAACTGCCTGTGAATCGCTGGATGCAACCTATGCGATGCTGATCAACCGGATCAATGAAATCAAGATATCGAGTGCTGCGACGACGGTAGATACCTCTTCGATCTTCCTGGTCACGCCTGCATTCAAGGCAGCCGTTCCTTTCTTTCCGAACACCGGTAAAGTCTTGCGCATGGCTCTGCTGCTTGGTATTGCTGCTGCCGCCGGACTTTCGTATATTCTTGGCTCGATCAATAACAAAGTCACTCGCATCGAGGAGGTCAATGCCCTCTTTCAGAACAAGCTGCCGGTCTTCGGTGCAGTGCCTTTCTTTGAAAAAGATGAAATGGAGCTACTGAACAGCACTGGCGAAGAGACGATCGATGAAGTATTCCGCAATATCCGAACCAGCCTCAATCTGTCGATGCTCACCCGAGGCAGCCGGATTCTGGCGGTTTCCAGCCCTCTGCCTCGTGATGGTAAAACTTTTATCGCCCTCAATCTGGCCCGTAGCTTTGCCCGGGACAAAAAGCGCGTCTTGCTGATTGGCTTGGATCTGCGCAAACCACGCCTGGATAAGTTGCTCGAACCTTTCCTGCCAGAGGGAACCGAGCGCAAGGGCATCAGCAATGTCCTGATTGGTGACTGCAAACTCGAGGATGTGATTATCCCGATCAAGCAGTTTGGAATGGATGTCGCTCTGTCAGGTCCGGTACCTCCGAATCCCAGCGAATTGCTCAGCAGCGGCGGTTTGAAGGAAATCCTCGAGGAAGCGCAGCAAAAGTATGATCTTGTAATCATTGATACCGCTCCGATCCTGGCTGTTTCGGATACTCTGATCATCGCCAGTCATCACGTGCCCATCCTGCTGACAACACGGCTTTTCCACGTGACACGCCCTGTTCTGCGTTCGCTCCGTGACCGTCTTGCCCAGGTCAATATCAGCCTTGCAGGGCTGATCGCCAACAATGTCGATGCACCCAAAAACGCCTATGGCTACTATTCCGACAACTACGGCTATGGCTACTATTCCGACAACTACGGCTATGGCTATGGCTACGGGTACGGCTATGGCTACGGTGCCAGCAAAACATCGAAAAAGAAAAAATAATAAAGGGTGCAGGGGGCAGGGGTTCGTCAAAGCAACACCCCTATACAAAATTTTCGTGCTACTGCCAAACTTCTTCTTTTTTGGGAAAGATTTTTTATGGACGATGGACAGGGACAAGAATGGACACGATGGACTGAATGGACAAGAATGGACTGCTGAATGGACAATGGACAATGGACGATGGACGATGGACGATGGACGATGGACGATGGACAGAGATTATGTCGCGCCTTTCAGGGCTAATCCCAACATCGCCGATCAGTCGAAGAAACCAATAGACCAGATCACAAATCCACGTGCCACCTCATCCGTCGGAGCAGCAACCCCTATAAAAAATTTTCGTACTACTATCACCCAGAATCTTGTTTTTTGTGAAAGATTTTCAAAAACCAGATGCGCAAGTTGCTGGCCTTGAAAGCCTTTCTCATTTTTGAGAAAATTTTTGAACTTTTTGAGTTTTCGGTGA
>JAPXLT010000270.1:0-6313 GCA_033809415.1 Lentisphaeria bacterium | reverse complement strand
GAGGACATCCAATAGAAGTTGGTTCGATTGCTCGTGATCATTTCGGATGACGGCATTATCAAGTAATTCCGGACTGTAGCAGACTGTTTGCAGAATGAATGGGTAGGCATCGGTATGCCAGCCAAGCTTCTTGAAGTTCAACAAGAGCGAGTTTTCCGACCAGCAAGCCATTTTCAGGTATTCAGCATGCTTTGCTTCACCGTCCTCGAGGTGATTTCCGCTATAATTGATGCCACTCAACATGGCCGGGACAGCATATGAAGTACTAGGCACCGTGCTGACCATCCGGTCAAAGCAGGTGAAATCCTTCAGGCTTTGCCGCAATTCAGGATACTTCTGCCAGACTTGCCGGAAAATGTATTCACCCATGGCGTCAACAACAAGAAGGATGACGTTTTCTTCCTTGGCAAAAGTGAATTTTTCATCCTCATCGATGGTATATTCATAAAAATCATAGTTTGGTTGGGTATAAGTTGCCATTTTCCAGACTACGGGCAAAAGTTGTGGTGCCAGAATAATCACAGTCACTTCGAGGCAGTGCCGGACAAACCATTTTTTTTGCCAGAGGAACAGGGCATAAGGCAACAGCAAAAGCAGTAGGTTGAACAGCATGAACAAAAGAACAATCGGGGTAAAACCCACTTGGTCAGAGGAAAGGTCCGGAACGATTTCAGAATAGAATGCGTATTGTAACCAGATCGCAGCACCGGTGGCAAGCATCAAGGCAATCAATGTGTCAAAAAACTTGCAGTGCCGGAAGAGCATCTGTAGCGGCCAGAGAAGCAAAATGACGAAGACCGCAAAAGCAGCACTGATTAACAGCACGCGCCCTAAACCAAAGGTGAATTCGGCACGGTTGCTGCAAAATAATTCAATACAGGGAAGAACCAAAGACCCGGCTATGACTACCGAACTGCACAATGCGGCGAGTGAACTGCGACGAAATTCGCTAGAAGTTTGCATTTTCATAGGAAAGATTGCATTCATACCAATTAAAAATCAAATTGCACGAATCATCTGTGGCATCTCACAAAGGCACAGAGGCACGAAGAAAAATGCCGGGATGGAGATGATCGGTTCGAGATAATTCATCGCCCCCCCCACTCCGGTTCACCTCGAAATGTTCTTCTATCCGCCACCTCCGCGCCACCGTACCCCTCAGGGCGTTTTCATTCTTTCACCCAACTTCTTGTTGTGTGAAAGATTTTACATGGGAATTACGCTGTGGCTAGTTCCTATGTCACGCCCTTTCAGGGCTTTACGGATGGTGTGATCCCTGACCCAGGGCGTTGCCCTGGGCTGGTATGTCGCGCCCTTTCAGGGCTAATCCCAACATCGCCGATCCGACCGATCTGTCGGTGAAAGCAACAGACCAGATCACAAATTCGCGTGCAATCCCATCTGTCAAAGCAACAACCCATAGAAAAATTTTCGTGTCTGTTCGTGTGGTTCGTGGTTAAAAAATCCTTTTGGGATGTGATTAGGTCAGTTTGATTTTTGATTGGTATCAGAAACAGACTGTTGAAATCACAGGCGTTGCTGCAGTCGGATCAAAACCCGCTGTGAATCGTTAATAGGAACACTTTCACACGCCCGGTAATACTTTTGACATACACTTAACAAGGCCGGCAGAGTCCAGTCATCACAGATATCTGGACGTGTGCGCAGCAGCCGTTGCACCTGGGAATCACTTTTGGGAACAAACTCCAGCAATGCATTCGGAGCGGTCTGTGCAAACAGCTCGATACATTGCCGCAAAGTCCAATTGCTACCGATGCGCAAATGGTGCAATAACGCCAAGCCGAGAGCCAGGTCGCTTCGAACACGGCTCAAAAAAGCTTCTCTTTCGGTGTTGAATATTCCTAGCCCCGGCGATGGATTGTTCAAGTCCTGAAGAACAGGATATACCCCTGGAAAATCCTTCCGCGCCCGCTGATAAAGACTTTCCAGAGCCGCAGCATCGCAGTCAGCTGCGATGACTATGGATGAATTTCCGGTTGCGAGGAATGAGAAGGTGCCATTGTTGGCACCGAAATCGACAGTTCTGCGTGGCTGCACCCGACTGATGAATTCCTTCACCAATTCTTGTTTGTGGGCAAAAGCGGATTTCGAGTAATTGGTATCCTGGTAATAGGCGCCCCATTCAGAAGGGTTCTGTGGCGCCTTCAAGTCCTCGATATAGTCATGGAGGTGTTGCAGCATGTCCCGCAGGCGGTTTCGTGGCATTTTTGGTGGTTTAGCCTGTACTGGTCTCATGCTGTCAGAATGTGATTGCTCGAAGCGGGAATGCAGATGGATGTGCATCAGAATTCCGGGGCTGAACCAGGTTTTCAAGGGCAGATGCCGGGAGACGAAGTCCAGCGGCAGGCCATCGAGATGACTGCGGAACAGTTGCAGATGTCGGAAGTCCCGATATTTCATCAGCAGCAGGGGCCCCAGAAAATGCATGGTGAATTGGCGGTAGGCCTGCCAGGGGTCCCCGTCATGGTAACGGGTAAATGAGCCATGATCGATAAAAATGGGCTTTCCTTCATGCCAGGCAATATTGAAGGCGCTGGCATCTTTGAGAATCATATCTTTTTGCAGCGCTTCCAAGGCAATGCGCAAGGTCAACACAGCCGCATCACGCAACTGGCTAAAACACCATTCGTATGGGTAGCTGATAAAAGGAAGCTCCTCGAGCTGCAATAATAGATCATCACCACGCCGACCAGCTTCCTGAAATGGAACGAGAACTCTTTTTTCGATAAGAGACTGAGACAGCCCGCATCGAGTGAAGTGCTGATAATCTTCCATTCCGGCAGGAGTAACGCTGCGATAGAGCTGTGCGCCTAAACGCATTACTCTACCGCAGGGATCACGGAAAGAAGAAGCCAGAAATGGCTCGATATCGTTATTCATTGTTAGGCAGCGTTTTTTTGCCGCGTTTAAAATACGACTTGCAGCGGTCTCTCAACTGTCGCGAAAAGACAATAACGGCGAACAAACCGGCCAGAGTAGCCTGCAGCAACATGCTGCCGGTACCGATGTCAATATAAGCAAAAGACAGGAAAGAATGATCCATCAAGAAATCTCCTATGAGAAGTAGCACACACTAGGATCGAAAGCGATCCGCACAATAAACGAACAAGGAAAATCAGATATTGTTCAAATATATTGGATGTTCGAAAATAAAATTACAGGGTGCAGGGGGCAGGGTGCAGGGGGCAGGGGGCGGAGTCTCGTCCGATCCGTCTGATCCGACTGATCCGTCCGATTTGTTGTCCGTGTCCCGTCCGTGTAAAGTCCGTGTAAAGTCCGTGTCCCGTCCGTGTCCCGTCCGTGTAAAGTCCGTGTAAAGTCCGTGTCCCGTCCGTGTCCCGTCCGTGTCCCGTCCGTGTCCCGTCCGTGTCCCGTCCGTGTGGGTTGCGGGCGGCAGCCCACGCCAAGCCTTTTCGTGTGGTTCGTGGTTAAAAATCCTGTGTGATGATATTGATCCAAGCACGTGTTCGAGCCGGTGCCGGGCGGCAGGTGAACAGGATTTCGTTGTCGCCAGGTTGAAGTTCCGGAAGCGGATTTTGCGGCGTGACATCGCCAAGAAAATCGCCGTTTTTGTCAAAAAGGCGGCAGTCGCTGCCACAGCATTCAAGATATTGTCCCGCTGACAATTCGACAGGGAAGACGACTTGCTGTCCATTAACCGTGAGAGCAGGATGAACGATTTTCTGTTCGAGCAAAGGCAGGGCTTTGACGGGGCTGAGCAGGCATTCTACGGTTCCAAAACGAGGTACCTGGTTGTACCAGAAGAAAAGCCCCCTGCAATTGGCAAAGTGGGTTTTGCTGCGGAAGACGCTATACTGGCAACGTCCAAAGGGCCAGGAATAGTCATCAACCCGCTCACACTCCGGCTCGACGAGTTCAAAGTATCGCCAGCCGGTGAAATCAATCGGGATATAGTGTTGCAGAAGGGTCTCACCGTGGGATCGTGAATTCAGGATCAGATTGGCCAGCTCGCCTTTGCCATCGCCTTTCAGCCAGAGTCCCATTGCCCGGTGTCCGCTAAGATCAAGCGGTTCCGGGAAATAATGTACCAGGCTGGTCCAGCTCGCCTGATGCAAGCGGTGCTCGCGCTCACAATGATCCAGCAGAGAATAGCGGTCGTCCGGCGCGGAAGTAGGCACTACATCCGGCAAACCTTGGTTGACAGCGCTCCAACGCCCGCAGATTTCAGCAGGACCATCCGGCGGAGCAGGGCAGATTACGCTCGAGACGCCTGGCGCGGAAGATTGGTAAGTGTAAATTTTTCCGCTGTTCAGGATATTGTCGGTAGATCCTGGATCGCAGAATTGCCCCAGCTGTTGAAAATCAACCAGGGTGATGGCTTCCGATGAGTCATAGGCCGCTACCGAGTTCAGGGCGGTGATCCGGAAGGAAAGAGGTTGGTTCCCAAAGCGGTTCTGGAAGCTCCAGCGGTTACTCCGGTCGTCAAGCGCTTCGACTTTGTGACGGGCTGTTTGCACAGACCGGAAATCCCAAGCGCCGGAATTGTCTTTTTGCAGTTGGAATTCGCTGCCGGGCTGGCTCAGTTTTTCCTTGATTTCCTTGGAAAAAACATTCTCCTGGCGCAGTTTTTCATAGGTTCGTATGGTTTCTGCGAAGTCTTTGAGCCAGGCCCCTTGGCGCATTGATTCAGGGCTGATGCATTGCAAGGTGAAATTAGCATCAGTCGCCAGGGCTTTGCTCCACATGTATTCGATATCATCGCGATACGTCGGTTCACCCTCGGAATCCACCCATGGGAAGAGACCGACCCAGCCCAGATGCAATGGCAGGAACATGCGCCGTGCCTGCTCATTGGAATAAACGTGCAGGTCAGTAAACCTTTTATGTCCGCGCACGCAGTGATCCCAAGCCTGCATACGGGAGCGCACATACCACAAATGATGGTGGAAAGTAGCCATCTCCATCATCATCGGTTTGGACAGCTGACGGAATACTTCAAAGGTGAATTTGGCGCTGTAGTACCAGCGGGCTTCTTCGCCTCCAATAATGTGGGCACCATCCAAGCCATCCAGGTAACAGAAGTCGAAGCCGCAGTCTGTCAGGCACTTTGCAATGCGCCCGGCCACTTCGCTATACAGGGTGGAATCTCCATCCGGCGCAAAACACCCCCAGCATTCCTTCAGATGATGCACGAGAGCACCTTGGCGGTGCGAAGCCGCTTTCGTCCCATGCATGCCGCGCCGACATTCGAGAACGGCATAGGGCGCGGATTTGCGCACCCCTCCAAACTCGATCAGCTCATCGTCGATTTGCAGAGTCATGCTCCGGCGAATGAAATAGTTGATCAGCTCAGGAAGATCGGAAGTATCTTCTACGATTGGGATTTCCGTTGCTTCGGCACTGATTTCGGCGGCTAGGGTATAGGAACGCTCTTTGGCCAGGCGTGGATCCGGCACCGGAGTTACCCAATCGCAATTTTTTGCGATCGAAAAAGACATCGTGTGCAGCCCTGAAATGATGCCGGCGTCATGCAGTTTGTCAGTGACTGCCCTGACGCTGTCATAGCCGCGGGGATAGACTTTGGGGTCAGGCAGATAGCTTCCGTAATCAATTGCGCCACTGAATTCTATGGAAGTAATGCCCAGTTGCCGACAAAACTGTATCCAGTCGTCCACATCGCTTTCCGATGGGCAGGCAAAAATATTGGTGCGGCGCGGCAGTTCAGCATCCAGAGCCCATGGACCACAAAGCGGGGAATGTGGCACCCCCGGAGCTGCCCCAACCATCTCCTTCATGTAAGCACGCATTTTCGTGAAAGGCGCCGTGACCAGGCCACTCTGGGCACCTTGGAAGCCGAAACGCCGGTAGGCTGCACTCCAGAGATGTTCCTGTGGGCCTGGTAGCTCCTCGACGTTGGCTTGCAGACTCAGCGCGATGACCGAGGCCGAAAAAGGTTCATCAGCCTGTGCTTTCAGGCGGGTGGGTATGTTGATAAAGGCAAGCTCGTCAAAATCGCCCTCGATACGCAATACTGTAAAGACAAAGAAGCCCTCGTGGGTTTCCACTGAAATCTCTGCCTTGCCAGCGTCGCCGAAAAAGTAAAGCGTCAAGATGCTGTCCTCGAGGGTGACTCGACATGCATCCGCACGCCAGCCATCCTTTTTCACATAGGCGCAGGCGGCAGGAGGGTTGTGCAATGCCCAGTCAATGCCATGAGTCTTGTCCAGAAAACGAAGGTTGATCCCGTCCTCTGAAATCAGCCACTGACAATATTCATTTTCAATGCGAATCAACATCCGAGTACTCCTTGGGTGCAGGGGGCAGGGGACAG
>JAPXLT010000269.1:0-6324 GCA_033809415.1 Lentisphaeria bacterium | reverse complement strand
CGTCCGTGTCCCGTCCGTGTCCCGTCCGTGTCCCGTCCGTGTCCCGTCCGTGTCCCGTCCGTGTCCCGTCCGTGTCCCGTCCGTGTTTTGTCCGACAATCACTCATAAAAACACTTCTTCGGGTTGAAAAATCCGCTTGGGAAAATTATACTAACAAATCTACCAATCAGGTAGGCGACAACCCATCACATAACAGGGGATGACTGGTGAAGGCTTTTTTTGCAATCATGAAACAGACCATGCGCTCGGCAATGCGTTCAAAGGTCTTCCATGTTTTATTTGTTTTGATCATCCTTGCCGTTTTTTTGTTGCCGATGACCGTTTCCGGTGATGGCACTGCAATCGGCTTGGTACAGATTTCATTGACCTATTCACTGAATGTAGTGGTAGCTCTAATCTCGACAACCACTTTGTGGTTGGCGTGTTCGCTGCTTTCACGCGAAATCGAGGCGTATAATCTGCACATGGTCGTGTGCAAACCATGCCCGCGCTGGCTGATCTGGCTGGGAAAATGGGCCGGCGTCTTTGTCATGCACGTGGTCATCCTGCTGATCTCCTGCATGATTATCTATTTCCTCATCCAATGGCGGGTCAGCAGAGGAAAGTTTTCCGACGAGGAAAGGGAACGCCTGGAAATGGAAACCCTGGTGGGAAGGCGCACCTTTTATCCGGAACCTATTAATCTGGGGCAACGCATCGAGCAGGAATATCAGCGCCGTCTGGCCTCCGGCAGTGTTGAACAGCAACACAACCCCCAGGCAGTCAAGGGCGAAATCCGGCGAACTCTGATTGCCCAGGAAGGTGAAGTCAAACCTGGCGACCAGAAAACCTGGGTGTACAACAATGTCAAGACCGCGTCATCCGATGATGTCCTCTTTCTGCGCTATCGAATGTATTCCGGCGATACCTCCGATACGAATCAGCTGATGATTCCATGTTTCTGGGGCTTCCTGATCCCGGCTGCACGGGAGCAAGCCGGAGAACCCTTTGCCATGATGCATATGCGCATTCCCGGGGGGACGTTCCAGGAGATTCCGGTGTCGGCGGCACAAGTTGTTGATGTGGAGAACGGGTACCGGGTCGTGGTGCGCTTTATTAATCTGCCGCAGGAATTCTGGGGGCAGGGCAAGGCTGCTTCCGCAGTTTTCCATGCCAAGGATCGCCCGGTGATCCTTTGCAAAGTCACAGGCTTCCTGAATAATTATCTGCGCTCGCTAGTCCTGGCTACATTCCAGATTGCCTTCCTGGCAGCATTGGGGTGCACCGTAGGAGCCGCTTTTTCGACCCCAGTCGCCGCCTTCGCCGCGATTTCCTATCTGGTCATCGGGTTCAGTGTGCAGGCAGCGATTACTGCGCCGTTGCAGAATGAGGATGGATCGTATCAATATAAGGGATTTGTTGACAAGGCAGCACATAAATTTGCCCAGCTGGTTAGTGTTGCGGTGGTATCTGTCGACGATCTGGATGCGACTTCGGATTTGATCAAGGGCAATCTGGTGGAATATCGCCGTATCGGATGGGCTTTTGTGAACCTGGTTCTGATCCGCACCGGGATTATATCCGGAATTGGCATCTGGATCCTGACCCGGCGTGAACTGGGAACGGTGATCAAACGTTAAAAACATTTTTTAACAACGAAAAGACACGAAAAGACACGAAATTTTTATAGTATGAAACAGAAGAAGCTCCATTTAATTTATGCCGGCTTGGCTATTGTGGTGTCGCTCTGCCTGCTGTCGTTCCTGCAAAGCCGGATGAATGCCATCCGTGTCGAATATCATCTGACCGATGTCGATCCGCTGGAAAACGCCCCGCCCCTGGTGGCTTTCACTAGTGTGGCATTGGGCGGCTTCCGGGGCTTGGTTGGGGATTGGCTATGGTTGCGTTCCAGCAAAATGCAGGATGAGGGAAACTATTTTGAAATGGTGCAGCTGGCGAAATGGATTGTCAAGTTGCAACCGCGCTTCACCGGGTCACATGCCTTTCTGGCTTGGAATATGGCCTATAATATCTCCGTGACCTTCACCAGCTTCGAGGATCGCTGGCGCTGGGTGAAACGAGGTATCGAGCTGATCCGCGATGAGGCACTCGAATTCAATCCAGGCGATCCGGAACTGTTCCGCCAACTGGGATGGATTTACCAGCATAAGATGGGCAAGGACCTCGATGACGCCAACCGCTATTACAAAACTGAATTTGCCAAGGAAATGATCCGCCTCTTTGGCGATTACTACGGACAATGGGAAAAAATCCAGAAGGCACCACTCGAAGAGAGCAAGTTGCGTGCGGTACTGGAAAACAAGCCGGACTTCTGGAATATCCTTGCCGCCAATGGCTACAAGAATTTCAACGAATTCGAGCAGGATTTCCGCACCCAGGCGATCATACCGCCGAAAGTGGCGCCGGCCTTGGAAGAACTCGGCATCCGCGAGACAGTCGAACTTTGTTTGCGACATCGCTGGATGACCAAAAAATATCGCCTCGAGCCGGAATGGCTGATTACCCTGAATCAGCGTTACGGCGACTTGGAATGGCGCTTGCCGGAAGCGCATGCCATCTACTGGGCAGAGCGTGGTAAAGACAAATGGCATTCGGAAAGCGACACATTCAAGCGCTTGAGTTGCGACCGCATGATCTTCCAATCCCTTAATGCCGCATTCCAGATGGGAAGACTCGTTTATTTGAAGGATATCGAACATCTCGAGATGACCCCCAATATCGGCCTGGTCGATGCCGTCGACAAAAGCTATGCCGATGCATTGAATTTCTACGAGCAGTCCAGCGTCGAAGGCGGCTATACGAACTTCCTGGTCGATGCCGTTGTGACCCTGTATAAATTTGGCGAAAAGACCAAGGCAAAGGAGTATATAGAAAAGGGGCGCAAACTCAACCCGGGGCGCTTCAAGGCTAATCTGGATGAATTTGTCTTGAAGGAACTTGCCGAAGATATGCAGGCGGCCTCCTACCAGCAGGCGCAAGGAACCGTGCAGAGCTACCTGATGCAGGCCTATTATCAGCTGGCCATCGATGAGCATGAAAGTGCCGAAAGCTATGTGACCATTGCTCGGCAGCTTTATGATCACTATCAGAAATTTGTCGAAGGAACCGAACGCCGCCGCGGGTTGCCCCCTTGGGAACAGATGCAGCGCACAACGCTGGCTGAAACCAAAAGCAGAATTCCAAAACCTCTGGCAGCTCGCTTGGAAGCGATCTTGCCCCAGTCCGGGGAAAAATTCATACCGAAGGCTGGCGAGATCGAAGCCCCGGTTGTCCAATGAGTGCATACTTATACCAATGAAAAATCAAACTGACCTAATTAAATCACATCCCAAAAGGATTTTTTACCACGAACCACACGAACAGACACGAAAATTTTTCTATGGGTTGTTGCTTTGACAGATGGGATTGCACGCGAATTTGTGATCTGGTCTGTTGCTTTCTCCGACGGATCGGTCGGATCGGCGATGTTGGGATTAGCCCTGAAAGGGCGCGACATACCAGCCCAGGGCAACGCCCTGGGTCAGGGTCACACCATCCGCAAAGCCCTGAAAGGGCGTGACATAGGAACCAGCCACAGCGTAATTCCCAGGTAAAATCTTTCACACAACAAGAAGTTGGGTGAAAGAATGAAAACGCCCTGAGAGGCACGGAGGTGGCGGATAGAAGAACATTTCGAGGTGAACCGGGGGGGATGAATTATCTCCAACCGATCACATGCATCCCGGCATTTCTCTTTGTGCCTCTGTGCCTTTGTGAGATGCCACAGATGATTCGTGCAATTTGATTTTTGATTGGAATTACTTGAAATGGAGCTGAGCCGATGACTTTTTTTCGCCAACTGTTGAATGACGGTGGCCCTATGGTCTACGTCATCCTGTTTTTTGCAGCCTTGGCCTTTATCCTCTTCCTGGAACGCTCTTTCTATTTTCTGCGGGCAAATGTCGATACGCAGGAATTGCTGCGCGGCCTGATGAATCATCTGCGCAACAATAACCTCAAGGAAGCGATCGCCAATTGTGATAACAAGACCGGCCCGGTCGGAGAAGTTTTCCGGACGGCGATCGAGCGCTGGTCGGAGGGGGAAAGTGCCATTCGCCACGCAGTCGATGAAACGGTTCAACTGATCATACCTCGGCTCGAAACCAATATGAAGCTGTTAGCCTGCATCAGCAATATTACCCCAGTGCTGGGATTGCTGGGCACCCTGTTCTGGATGATGAGCATTTTTACCCGCATGGAACAGGAAGGCGGACATTTTGTCACGACCATCACCCTTGCCGGCGATATCAAAGGCGCGCTCATTTGTACGGCCGCAGGACTGATCGTGGCGCTCCTTGCACAGCTCTTCTATTTTATCCTGGTGGAAAAGATTGACCGGATCATCCTCGAAATGAGCAAGGCGGCATCGGAAATTACGTTCTTCCTGAGCTCGAATGCCCCCGGAAACTCTCCGGTCAACAATGCCAATGGCGTCGAAAGAATCTTGTCCGCTGAAAATCCATCTTTTGAAGTCTGAGTGATGCTCATGCCGCGTTGGACACACAGTCTGAAAGAATCTCCTGATACATTCCCGACGGTTGTGGGTTTGATCAGCCTCTTCTTTATTCTGATCATTCTTTTTATGATCAGCAACAGCGTGGTTTTCTGGACCGGAACCAAGGTGGAAACCTCCCTGTCTTTGCCAACCGTGCGTTCGGTTGAACTCAATGTCGCCGACAAGATGATTATTACCATCACCCGTTCCGGCGAAATCTTCTTCAACGAAAAAAGCCTGGATTGGCATGAACTGCAGCGCGAACTCGGTGAACGGGTGCGGGAAAGCCGGATCGCCATGGAAAAAGTCAGCGGTCTGGACTCGGAGCGGGACTCGGGCACCCATATCGCCCCAATGGTCATCGTCCGAGCCGATAAAAATATATCCTATGAAACCATATCACGGGTGATGGACATGGCACGTTCCCTGGACTTGAATGTCTATCTTGCGGCTGATCCGCCAGCAAATACGATGCCTGAGCCTATCTTTGTTCCAGACGGAGCGGGAATATGACGACGCTTCATCTAGGTGTGCATTACTGGCTTGATCAGGCATGGGTGCGCCTGCTCCTCGCAGTTTGTGTGCTTTTCCTGCTGCATCTGCCTTTCTCCATGCTAAGCATCCGAACGGATCAAAGTCTTCAGGAGTCTCCTGGCATACAACTGCCTGCCGTGGTCAGCCTGCCGTCCGTTTATAACGATGAGATTTCCATGTTTGAACGCAATCTCTATGCCTGGGCAAATATTGCCGACCCGCGGCGAATGTTACATCCGGACTTGGAACATGGCTTTTCCCGTTTTGCCAATCCGGTTTTTTCCTATCCTACGCCGTCGTTGCCGGTCTGGACTCTCGAACCATGTTTCTGGCCTCGCAAGGAATATCCTGAAAGCAGCCTGGCGGTAGCCAGCAAATCCCTGGCGGAGCTGATCCGCGAACAATGGAATCGGGATACAACGATTTTCCTGCTTCCACATGAAAAAGCACCTTTGCCGCAAGGCGTTTTCTGGCGTCTTTCCGGCAGTACGAAACAGATCAGCGGCCTTCAAATGCCAGCGGATTTTTCGAGCCTTGCAGGAACCCCTGACGAGGTCAAAAAAGTCACTGGCATGACTCTGCTCGAGGTCAGCCGCATCCCGTTTATGCCGTATCCGCGGATAACTCTGCGCAAGTCTTGCGGCAATGCCCGTTTTGATCAGCTGGCGATCAGGGTGCTTCGAGAGTATCTTCTTTCCCGCAGTCGGAAAGACGACGTTTTGCTCGCCGCTTCTGCGTCAAAGAGCGTGCAAAGTTGGCTTTTGGAGGTAGACTGGCGTCTCTCGCAATTTGGAAATGAACGATGAATATTTCGCTGTATCTGGAAGAAGGTCTTTTGCTTTATACCCTGCTGCTGCTGGGGGTGACTGCTTTCAGCTATATCCTGTTTAGGCTTCGCAAAAAAAGCATGGAATGGCAGATTTCCCGCTCGAGGATGATGGCCTGCCGAAAGTGCGGACAGGTTTTCCTGCTGCGCCGACAGGAACGCGATAGACGATGCCCAGTCTGTGGTGAAAAATCCAGGGATTTCCGGCTGCCGCATTCGGTTATCCTGAATAAATTGCGCTGAAACCGTAGGATTTTTTAACAACGAACCACACGAAAAGACTTGGCGCGGACTGATCGCCCGCAACCCACACGGACTTTACACGGACGGAACACGGACTTTACACGGACGACAGATCGGACGGATCGCCATGTGCCAAGGCCGGCTTTACGCAATTGCGTCGGAGGCGATATGGAGCGCCGGCGGCTCG
>JAPXLT010000268.1:0-6359 GCA_033809415.1 Lentisphaeria bacterium | reverse complement strand
CCCTGCCCCCTGCACCCTGCACCCTGCACCCTGCACCCTGCACCCTGCACCCTGCACCCTGCACCCTGCACCCTGCCCCCTGCACCCTGCACCCTGCACCCTAAGGAGTAAAAATGGATACGAATTTAACTCAGGAGCTGTATCGTCACGCCAAGGAGCGGATTCCTGGCGGAGTTGGTCTGCTTAGCAAGCGTCCGGAAAATATGGCGCCAGATTACTGGCCTGCCTATTCAGCGGAGGCTCATGGCTGCACCATTAAGGATCTGGATGGCCGTACTTATCGCGATTTCAGCACAAACGGCATCGGTGCCTGTCTTCTTGGATACGCTGATCCTTTTGTCAGCGAGGCTGTCATCCGTACTGTCCGCAGCGGCAGCATGAGTTCCTTGAATCCTCCGGAGGAGGTCGAGCTTGCCGATCGTCTCTGCGCAATCCATCCCTGGGCCGAACAGGTACGCTTTGCCCGTACCGGAGGTGAAACGCTGGCGCTGGCAGTGCGCATTGCCCGTGCTGCCACCGACCGCTCGATAGTCGTAGTCTCCGGATATCACGGATGGAGTGACTGGTATTTGGCCTGCAATCTCGGCGACAGCGATGCCTTGCGGGGGATGTGGCTTGCCGGGGTGCCACCCTATGGCGTCCCTTCCGAACTGCGTGGCACATCCATCCCCTTGACACACGGCGATTTTGCACGTCTGGAAGAATTATTTACAAAGTTTGGCAACAAGATTGCAGCCGTGGTCGCAGAACCATGCCGCCGCATGTACCCGACACCCGGCTTTCTCGAAAAAATGCGTGCACTCTGTAATCAATATGGCAGTGCGCTGATTTTCGATGAAGTCACCATCGGATGGCGCTGGCGTTTCGGTGGTTCCCATCTGAGCTTCGGGGTGACACCTGATCTGGCGGCATTTGCCAAAGCTCTGGGGAACGGGCACCCCATTGGAGCGGTCATTGGGACTCGACAGATGATGCAAAGCGCAGAAAAGAGCTTCATTTCCAGCACCTATTGGACAGAGCGGGTCGGACCAGTCGCCGCACTGGCGACTCTGCAGCGGATGGAAGAAAGCCGTGTCTGGGAGCATGCGCAGAAGATCGGAGCTGCCGTCGTGGCACACTGGAAACGCTTGGCTGCAAAATATGCACTTCCCCTAGTTGTTCAATCAGAGGAAGACTTTGCCTGTCTGACAGCCTTCAGCTTCTCAGGAGAACGAGCCGCTGAACTCCGAACGCTCTATACCAGATATCTGATTGATGAGGGGTTCTTGGCCGGCAGCGCCTTTTATCCGACATTGGCGCACTCGGAAAAGGATGTTTCAGATTTCAGCGAGGCATTGGACCGGGTCTTTGCAAAACTGCGGGATGCATTGGATGCAAAACAGCCGATTCTTCCGCCGGAAGCGATCGCCCTCAGTGGTTTTCAGCGCTTGGTAAAATGAATTAATCATCGGCCACATTTCGTATTTGCGAAGAAAATTGAGTCAGGCGGTCAGTTTTTTTGTGTCTTTTCGTTGTTAAAAAAGCATAAGTGACGGGTATTGGTCCCTTTCTTCAGGAGTCTGCGATGTACAAAGAATTTTTTCTTGAGCCACCTGAAAAATCTGATTCTGCAAAAAAGGACATCGTCACCTTTCATTCACTGGCAGAGGCGTTTGCCTCCTTACGCGTACTCAAGCAGCGTGGCGAACTCGATTTTCCGGTTACTGTCTGGTGCAAAGGCGGTTCCTATCCGTTGAGCAAAACTCTAGTTCTGACCCCGGAAGACTCCATGCCGGTCACCTTCAAGGCAATACCCGGTGAAAAACCAGTTTTCGACGGTGGCGTCAGAATCCAGAACTGGTCAAAAAAGAAACTTAACGGAAAGACTGTTTTCACGGCAAAAGTCCCCGCTGAGGCTATCCATGACGGACAGCTCCAACAGCTCTTTATCAATGGCCAGCCGGCCAAGCCGGCTGCTTTTCCGAAGAGCCTGCGCGACGCCTTTGCGCCTCTGCGTGTGCTTCCTGCCGACGATGAGGGACTCTTCGCCGGGAACAATGCTTTTCAGCCTAAAGACTCGGATTTTGATCCAAGCTGGCATAACCCCAAGGGCATCCGGGTTTTGCTGATGCAGCTCTGGAATGACAGCCGACTGCCACTCGATCACTGGAACCGCGACAGCAACATGGTGCATTTCAGCAAATACAGTCGATGCACGATGTATTGCGAAACCACCCGCTATCTCTGGCTAAATGTCCGGGAAGCTCTGACAGAACCCGGTGAATTCTATTATGACAATCTGGAAAATACGGTGGCTTACCTGCCACGCTCCGGTGAAAACCTGGAAAACTTGCAGGCAAGCGTCCCCGTCCTGCCGATCCTACTGCTGCTGCATGGCAAGCCTGACAACAACCAGTTTGTACAATGGCTTGCCTTTGACGGACTGACATTTCGTCACGGCGGCAAAGGCATATTCCATCCAGGCAGGACCTTCGACACAGGAGACACCCCCCTACCCGAATTACCCAACAACTTGATTTCCGCAGGTTGGGTTAACAGTAAATCATACGGTGGCTGCCACCAGGCCTCAGTCCAAGTGCCCGGCGCTATTTTCCTCACCGGCGCCAAAAACTGTACCTTCCGCAACTGCACCATTGAAAACTGTAACGGCAGCGCCATGACCATCTCCGGAGGCTGCTCCGAAATCACCCTGCGGGGAAATCATCTGCACACCCTAGGCGGAGGCGGCATCTACGTCAGCGGCAGCAATGCACAGGGACCTGAAGCATTTGCAACCCACCATATCATTATCGCAGACAACTGGATTCATGACTGCGGACAGGTCTATCTGAGTGCCGTCGGAATCCTTATCGGACACGCCTTCGGAAACCTCATAGAACACAACCACATCCATGACCTCTACTACAGTGGTATTTCCTGCGGATGGGTCTGGGGATACGTCGATAACCGCTGCCGTGAAAACCGCATCGGATTCAACTTGATCCATGATATCGGAAAAGGCGTGCTCTGCGATATGGGGGGAATCTATCTGCTGGGCTGCCAACCCGGAACCCGAGTCTACAACAATCGGATCTTCAATGTCAAATGCCGATTCTACGGAGGATGGGGAATCTATACCGATGAAGGTGCCGGGTATATTGTCATCGAAGAAAACATCTGTTACGATTGTTCCAAAGAAGGCTTCCATCAGCACTACGGGCGTGAAAATCTGGTACGTCACAATATTTCCGCCTTTAATGCCCAAAGCGGCCTCGCAGTATCAGTTGGTCGCAGCCGGAATACCGGATATACCTTCCCTGGCCAAAACTACAACAAAAACTATAACTTCCTGAAAAATATCATCGTCACCGCAGGCACGCCGTTTTTTCGCTGCTCTCTGCCGGAAAGTCTACAAGCGGATCAATTCTTTAGTGATATGAACTGCTTTTATGATACGACCGGGAAAAATCTTCAGGAGGACTTTGCCCTGTGCGGTACGCCCTCCGCCGGGCAAGAACCCTGGCGCAAGAACTTTACTGAATGGCAGAATCTGGGGCATGACCGTTTTTCCATCACCGGCGACCCCGGCTTCGTCAGCCTCGCCAAACGTGATTTTCACCTGAAAAAAGATTCCATCATGCGGAAGCGCGGTTTCCCTGATCCGGGCATAACCATTAGCGGTGCCGGTCTGACTCCTGAACAGAAAACCCGTTTTCAGGGTTCGTAATAATCTTCGTGCTTTGGGACGACGGAAGGCAGCAGCACTACGAGCAGCAGGCAAAAGGTCAGCGCCACGGCATAGATCAGGAACAGGGTCTGGAAACTGCTGACGATGCGTTCGCCCAGCTGCCAGCTGCTTGCCAGCATCCCGCTGCCAATCACTAACGAGGTGCCAGTACGGGTGAGCACTAGCCCTGCCTGCGAATATGTATTGCAGAATGCCGTCGCCATCGTCTTGTTGCCAGGTCGCGCCAGCGCCATAATTTCCGCCGAAAAGCAGACGCCAAAACAGGCCGATGCAAAGCCATGCAGAATCAACAGCAAGGTCAGGTACACAACTGCATGTGGATTTTCCTTGCCGCAGAAGAAGCAGGCTACGCTAATGCAGATGAACGACAGGTGACAGGCGACTTGCATCCATTTGGTGCCTATGAGTCGCTGCAGTTTCCAGGCTACCAGGTACCCTGCAATTGTTCCGCTCATGACTAGCCCTGAAATAGTGATCACCGTGCTGGGCGCCACATCGAGATGACTCTTCAGGTAAATGAAGACCAGAGGAACCAGGGCGGCATAGCCAAAAGTGACAAAACTGATATATACGGAAAATCCGGTCAGGGGGCCATTCCGGATGCTGGTTGCAAAGGCCTCGCGGAACCGGTAGCGCGCTGCCGGTTTTTTCGCCGGGTCCACCGGGAGCTTGTCAATATGCCAGCTTCGCCCGAGGATACTCAGACCAGTCAGAACGATGACCAGCTGAAAGAACCAGATTGGAGGGTTTCGCCCCATCACCATCCCCAGCAGCGAAAACAAGGCGGCATTCAGAACCATATACAGAAAGCGCATCCTGCTGAAAAAAAGTGTCCGATCTTGTGGCAGCAGAAAATTATCGAGCAGGGGGTACCAGGTATTCAGGTAGAGCGGCTTGGTCATGGTGTAGATGAAAGCAGCAAGGATCACCAAAAGCGGCGCCTTCTCGCCAAAGAAGGGCGCCAAGGCCATCATGATATAAGCCCCGCAGCCTATGCGGCAGGCAACGCGCACGGAACGTTTGAGTCCCAGCCGGTCATTGATCCCGGTCAGCGGGATCAGCAGCAGCACATAGGCGATAGCGCTCAAGCTGCTGGACAACATCGAAAACATGTCGCTGCCATTGAGCAACGCGATATAGGTAATGATCACCGCGCTGCTGTCCAGCATCAACTCCGAAGTGCAACCATACAGCGCGGAGCAGATCGCGTTCCAGCGTGCTTTCCGGCGCTGCTCTTCTGTTAATGTGGCGGCATAGCTCATGACTACATTCCCATGCTTTCCAGAAACCGCAGAAAACGTCGTCTTTACAGGCCGACTGCGCCAAGTACCCTATCCATCGTCACCTGGGCGATTTTCCGGGCGCGGGTGGCGCCATCTTGGAGGATATCCTCGATCTCCCCGGGTTTTTCCAGCAGTTTTTTACGGCGTTCGCGCATTTCCTTGAAGTATTCGCTGTATTTTTCGAAGAGTGCCTGCTTGGCATGTCCGTATCCCATGCCGCCGGCCTTGTAGCGTTCGCGCATTTCCTGCTGTTCTTCGGGTGTCGCCATCAGTTTATAGAGTGCAAAGACATTGCACTGGTCGGGGTCTTTTGGGTCTTCAAGCGGCGTGGAATCCGTGACAATGCGCATGAATTTACTGCGGACTGATTTGCCTTCCCCGAAAATCTCGATCGTATTGTCATAACTCTTGGACATTTTCTGGCCGTCCAATCCGGGCACCACGGCAACTTCCTCCTGGATCAGGGGATCGGGCACCACCAGCAGATTTTCGCCATAGCGGTTGTTGAAGCGGATGGCCAGGTCACGGGTCACTTCCAGATGCTGCTTCTGGTCTTTGCCGACCGGCACCAGGTTCGAATCATAGAGCAGGATATCCGCCGCCATCAGCACCGGATAGGCCAGCAGACCGTGATTGGACTCGAGTCCATGTGCAAGCTTGTCCTTGTAACTGTGGCAGCGTTCAAGCAGGCCCAACGGGCAAATGCAGCTTAGAATCCAAGTCAGAACCTGCACTTCAGGGACATCCGACTGGCGGAAGAAAACCGTTTTAACCGGATCCAGCCCGCAGGCCAGAAAGTCCAAAGCCACTTGGAATGTGCGTTCCTTCAACTGCTTTGGTTCCGGCATCGAGGTCATTGCATGATAATTGGCAATGAAATAAAAACAGTTATGTTCCTGCTGCATCGCCAGAGCCTGGCGCATCGTCCCGAAATAATTGCCAAGATGCAGAGTCCCTGAAGGCTGAATACCCGTTAATACCCGTTTGACTGACATCGCTTCTTCCTGAATTGCCTGATGATGAACACCCTTGTCGTAAAACATATAATATATCGGCATTTCAGCAAAAGGGCAGCCGGAAAACAACGATCACGGATGTTCCCAGGAAATTTTGTAATGCCTCTTCTGTAGTACAGGGTTCAAGGGAATGGGGTGCGGGGTGCGGGGTGCGGGGTGCGGGGTGCGTAGTGCGTGGTGCGAAGTGCGTTGGGAACGGGTACGGGGGGCGCTGGTTTAAAAAGTAGCGCAACCGTCCCGGTTGTGATTATTCTGACTGTCGTGGGGTGCAGGGGGATGTCCTTGCCCTATCCACACCGTCCACCCTGTCCACACCGTCCACCACGTCTGACC
>JAPXLT010000267.1:0-6390 GCA_033809415.1 Lentisphaeria bacterium | reverse complement strand
CCGCCAAGACGCCAAGGACGCCAAGCAATCGGAAGAAACCAGACCGAAATTCCGCTTGCAATCCCATCCGTCAAAGCAACAACCCTATAAAAAAATTTCGTGCCTTTTCGTGTATTTCGTGGTTAAAAAATCTTAAGTAGCGAGTATTGCCCTGCCCCCTGCACCCTGCCCCCTCCTTCTAGAACGTGTATCCGATATTGAAATGGAAGCGTCCGCTCTTGCCGTCGAGATGGTCTCCGTGGGTCATGACCGGATATCCGTAGTCCAGGCGGATGGGCAGCGCAATGAATTGGATGCCGACGCCGACACTCATGTTCAATTCACTAGGATCAAACTCGAAGCTGTCCCACCAGGTATTGCCGATATCCGAAAAGACGCTCAGATACATGAAATCCTTGATCGGCTTGAGCAGTTCCACCGTGCCCATCACCATGGTCAGACCGCCAATCGGATTCTCATTGTAATTGACTGGGCTGACATCGCGACGCTTAAAGCCGCGGATAGTACCGTAGCCGCCACCAAAATAACGGTCAAAAATCCGGATGTCATCCCCGCTGATGTGAGTGGCCGCCCAGGCATCCAAACCGATCTTCAGGGTGAAATCTTTCACCACTGGCAGATATTTGTCGCCTCCGGCATGGAAACGCGCATAGTTGCTGTATGATCCCAGGGCGGCAGTGATCAGCTCGCCTTCAAGCAGGACGCGGGAACCTTTTGTCGGGAAGCGGAAGCGGTCGCGGGTGTCACGGCTCATCCGCAGAATCAGGCGATTGGCCCAGTGGCTGCCTTCGTCTTCATCAATGTTGTAGATGATCGCATCATCGCTGTATTCCATAGAGTCGTCGTACGGATCGTCATCGACATCGGAAATGCGTATCTGCTCCGCTCGCAAGCCAACACCCATACGCCAGTATTCAACATGCTTCGTGCCGGGCAACGAGAAGGCGATCGGCCAGCTTAGCATGACACTGCCGCCCATGTGCCGTTCATCGTACTCATCCTCATAGCGGGTGCTCAAAAACAAATCCGTGCTCAATTCCAGGTTGCGGTCAAGCAAAGCAGGTTCGACCAGAGAGATGCTGACATTCTGCACATCCGAACCGATGCTGACATAGGTGCGGAAACGCTGCCCGGCACCCTTGGGAGGCCAGTTGAACATGCGCCGCACATCAAAGTTCGTTTCCGTAAATTCCAGAAAGCCAAGCACCGAGTCTTCACTGGAAAAACCTGCCCCCAGTGAAACCGAGCCAGTCCGCTTCTCTTTCAAGTCAATGCGCAGGTCCTTCAAATCCGGCACCGGCGTTGCCACCGGAAAAATCTCGACGCTTTCGAAATATTCCAGGTTGTTCAGGCGCTGCTTGGACAGATTGATTTTGCCGGCGTCACAGAGGTCTCCGGGCTGTATGGCCAGTTCCCGGCGGATGACGCGATCCTGGGTGATGTCATTGCCAACAATCAAAATATCCTTGATCCTCGAGGGGATTCCCTCTTCCACACGGTACTCGATATCGACAATCTGGGTATCCCGGTTCAGGTTCTGCACCGGGACGAATTTCAGGTCGCCATAGCCTAACACCTCATATTCTCTGCGCATGGCGATCAAGTCCTGGTTGGCGACGGTTGAACTGTACACCTCGCCGCTGCGACTGGTAGTTTTTGCCAGGAGTTCTTCGGATGTAAAATGTTTGTTGCCGTTCAGCGTGACCTTTCCGATTGTATACGGTTTGCCTTCATACAACTTGAAGACCGGGCAGACCCACTTGCGGTTATCATCATACTGCAAGACGACATCCTCGACCGAAAAATCAAGATAGCCTTTTGTGGCATACAATTCCCGCAGTTTGTCCTTGTCATACTGCAAAAACTGATCGTTGAAATAATTGCCGAAGCGGAAGATGTAACGCCACCAGGCGCGCTTCGTCAGCAAGTTCTCACGCAATTCCGAATCAGTGAAAACGGTGTTTCCTTCAAACAGGACTTTTTTCAGTTTTGCCCTGCTGGTTTCCTGAATGACATAAGTCAGCGTTGCAGTGATTTCATCCTCGTGATCGGTCAAACGTGTAGTAACCGTTGTCCCGTAATATCCGCCACCGCGATATTTCTCCATCAATGCCATGCGGTCAGCCGCCAGCTTCGCATCATCAAGTGGGACATTGATCGGATGCTTCAACAGACGCAACAGAGACTTGCTTTTGTAAGCGGTGTTGCCCTCGACGGCAAGCTCCGTCACCGTCTTTTTTGGAGTAACCACAAACAGCAACTTGATCGAGCCATCCGCCGCCGTGGTCGAACTAGTCTGAACATCGCTGAAGCTGCCAGTCTTGTACAGAGCAGCAATATCCGCAGTCAGAGTCGCCGGCGAAAATTCTGCCCCCTTCCGTGTCTGGATCGTGGAAAAAACCAGCTGTTCGAGCGCTTCAAGCAATACCTTGCCCCGAGTAACCTCGACTGTAATCTGCCCGACTGGCGCCGCATTCAAACGGCAGAATAAACAGGCCAGCGACACCACAAAAACGATGCGAACTTTCCTAAATAGCGAGGCGTTGAGCATTCTCATCTCCCTGTTGGCAAACCGAAATAAAAGAACTGTTATGAAAAAAATGCTGTAAAACTAATAACGTATACCAAAAACAAGAAAACTGCAATCCTAAAACCACAAGAATTACGCATTTCTCCGCATGACCACACAGTTTTTGTCCACGGAAGGCACGGAAAACGCGGAAAATTTGTAGGAATTGTTGCTTTGACGGATAGTATTGCAAGCGAGTTTGCGTTCTGCCCTGCTGTTTTCTCCGATAGCTTGGCATTTTAGCATCAAACTTATACGAGAGCGTTTTGCGCACTGTCTGAAAAGTCGTTTTTGTGATAATAAACGTCTTTATTGTGCTTGTTTTTAACTAAACAAAGTCATAAATTAAGGCATATCATAAGGCAGAGCCGTTGTGCTTGTCAAGCGAATCATTACACAGGGGCGAAGTATGAAACATCATTTGTGTTTTTTTATCTTGTTGGCATGTGGTATTATGTCTATGTTACACGCAGAAGAGCAGTTGCTTCCTGTGGTGGGAGCAGAGAAATGGGAACCTGCCCGAAATGCGCAGGCCGCAGCCAAGTTCTCGATTGACGAAGTGGAGGGAAAGAAGGTGCTCCACGTCATCCAGGAGTCCAACGAGGGTTATAGTTCCTACCGTACCATGACGACGCTTCCAGCGGGTGACTACACCCTGAAAGTGACGGCGCAGGGCAAGACCGACAAGGGAATTCTTCTGCAATGCCATAGCTTCAATGCAGAAGGCAAGCCGACCCTGTTGATGTTCCATACTACGGAGGGTGGTGTTTTCGAGACAGAGGACCTTTATGTCACCTTCAAGGTTCCGGCTGATTCGACCCGATTGCGTTTTGATCTGGGAATGTCCAGCACCAAGGGCGATGTGATGTTCTGGAATCCAAATGTCCTCAAAGGGAAAGTGAAAGCACCTCCTAAAAAGGAAAAAGAGGGCTTTGGCGCGATTCCAGCAGCGCAGAGATGGGTTGCCGAGGTGCTTTGGTTCGAGAACGATCCCGGCATTCCTGCAATGGATTTCACGAAAGAATTCACCTTGGACGCGGCGCCCGTGGCCGCCTTGTGTGAAATCACGGCTGACAACGGCTATGAACTGGTAGTCAATGACAAAAGCGTCGGCGCAGATGTCGACTGGAAATCAGTAGAAGCCTACGACCTGATGCCCTACCTGAAGAAAGGCGTCAACAAGATCGTAATCCATGCGCGTAACGTTGACGGACCGGCAGGCGTGATCTTTCAGGCAGTAATCATGGATGGCAAAGGAAATGCAACCGTTGTAGCAACCGACAAAAGCTGGACGGTGACACATACGGACGGCTCACCAGCAATCCTCAAATCATTCGGTCCTGATTCCGCCTATAAATCCCATTGGGGAGTGCTGCCATTTATCCGGATCAATCCCCCGACGGCGCTGAAGGTCGAACCCATCGAGGCAATTCGTCAGGTAGAAGCGGGGGGAGTACTGGTTTTCAAGTTCCCGTTGCCTCGTGAACTCGAGACAACTCCCCTGGTGGAGTTCCCAGGTCTCCAGATCAAGTATTTCGACACGAAAACAGGTGAGGAAATTTTCCTGAGCGGAATGGACCCCTTTTCGCGCTGCGTGGTCGGTGGAGGGGAGAAGACGCTCTGGATGGAGCACATGACTTCGAAGTTCGCTAATCCCGGCACCTATCGCGTCGAGATTACGGGAAAAGATTATCTATATGTCATCCATGCTGGCGAGGTGACAATCGAACCGACCGAGCTGCCAACCGGTTGCGGCGTGCGGATGCCCAAGCCCTCTCTGAAAAACTATTTTGAAAATGACGATATGAAGCAATCACTCTACGTCTATGCGGCTGAAAATCCTCTTCGGGCACGTCATATTGCCTGGTCGCACACTGGCGGACACTTCTATGAACTGGCAGCGCTGACCGGCACCTGGTCGAAGGAAATGCGCTACGACATGGCAGCCGTCGAGAAATCGATGCTGGATATCCTCGAGTTGGATCCACTGGCGACCGTGAACGTCAAATTCCGCATCGATGTACCGGGCTGGTGGGTGGCCGCGCATCCAGATGATGTCTATCGCTCGAAGCAGGGGCGTTCCGGTCAGCAGTCCTTCTGCTCGGATATCTGGCGCGAGGATGCGATTCAGACGGTGATCAACTCGATGGAATGGCTGGCAAAGCGCCCCGCAGGAAAAGCATTGGCAGGTGCCCTGATAATGGGATTCCGTGGCGGTGAATTCCAGCTTTGGGGTGAGGATGTGGGCGAGCGCGATATCTCTCCCGTTGCGCTCAAGGCCTTCGAGGAATACCAGCAGAAACGCAACATCTCCCCGAAAGTCAGCCTGGATGATCCCGCCCTTGACTATCCCTGGGAGGTGGATGGACGTGCGGAGACGGCTCACGCCCGCGACACTTTCTTTCGCTTCGTGGCGGAACGTCAGGCCGAAAACATGATTTTCTTCTCGAACAAGTTCAAGGAGCATTTTGGGGACAAGTTTACCTTCGCTTTCTACTTCGGCTACGGAATGGAATATGCCGGTTCCAATATGCGGCTGCTGCTGGCCGGACACCTTGGGCTGGAAGACGTCTACGAAAAAGGCACCTTCGATATGCAGTCCTGCCCGCTCTCCTATGGCCTGCGCCCCATTCGCCGCTCCCACGGATTTATGTATCCCGTGGAAAGCGCACGCCTTCACAACATTCTCCCGATCGGAGAGAATGACATCCGCAACTTCCTCTCCCCCGCCTATGCGGATGGCTCAGGGATAACGCTCCATTCGATGAATACTTCGCTTCTGGACAACCGCAGAATCCGCTATTTGTGCGCGGCTCACGGCGCATTGGTGCGCTACCTGGGATTGCATAGCACAGTCGATTGGTACGATCACCCTGCCATCTGGCGCACGGTTCGCGAAGACAATGCGATGGTCATGGAATTGCAGGCCAACGAAATCGGCGGCGATGACCAGATCGCGATGGCGGTCAATTTTATCGAGTTCACAAAAGCCTGGCGTTTGCCCCAGGAAATAGTCGGGCGCTTCGCTGGATACAGCCGCGACCGCCTGATGCGCACTGGTTACGGCGTCGATTACATAACGCTTCGTGATCTTCTGCAGCAGCCAATCAAGTGGAAACGCGTCTACATTCCCCTGCCCGGGCTGATGACGGCGGAGCAGATGAAGACTCTGGCAACCAAGTACGGCAAGCCGCTTCCCCCCATCAAGGAGAACGACGGCGCCCTGATCTGGCAGAATGACGCCTGGTCGATTCTGCCTTCAACGGCCAGCGACCAGGATATCTGGCGCGTCTTCGCTACAAAGGAAGCACTGGAAGCCGGATACGAAACCATCTGGTACAAAGGCGGAAACTTCCTTCATACCTGGGATGGCAAGAACCTGAAGTGAAACGGAATACGAGATGCCCGCTGAAAATGACCATAAGACATCAGTAAACCCTGGTGATAGTTTTACAACTAAAAACACGAATGGGCATTTCGTTGTTCAAAAAGAATTCCTCGCCTATCCAGGTTCCTGACGCATTGCATCCGTCCTATGGATTGTGGCTGCGTAATCCTAAAAAAAGCAGTTGACTTTTTCCATTGATCGGCAATCAGATTTTTTTTGTCCACGAAAAGCACGGAAAACTCGGAAAATTTGTAGAAGCGTTACTTTGATGGATGGAATTGCATGCGGTTTAAAAAGTAGCGCAACCGTCCCGGTTGTGATTGATGTTTGCCCTCCCACGCTCGAACGCTCCCATGTGCAAGTGGCAGGATGCAGATTGGTCGATCAGTCACCTTACGGCATAACGCTTTGCGCCGTAGGCGCTTCACCATGC
>JAPXLT010000266.1:0-6396 GCA_033809415.1 Lentisphaeria bacterium | reverse complement strand
GGTTATTATTGTGCAGCCCTCCGGGCTAAAAGGTGCCATTGTATTTTCACAAGTCGAATTTCAACAATGCAATTTTTTGCCACACTTAAATTATTGCTTAGCAATCAGATGAAGAAAAAATAACGCACGCTTTTTTGAACCTGAGGTTCAGTTATCTGAAAGTATTGTACCGATCCGGCTGATCTGACCGATCCTGCATCCTGCCTCTTGCAGCGGAGAGCATTCGGGCATCGAAAGGCAAACATCAATCACAACCGGGACGGTTGCGCTACTTTTTAAACCGCATGCCCTCCCATCCGTCAAAGCAGCAACCCCTATAAAAAATTTTCGTGCCTTTTTGTGTTTTTTCGTTGTTAAAAAAAAAATTGTGGGCGTCAGCCCACGCACGTCTTTTTCATTCTGATTTTGAGGCTTGGAGGAATTCGACTGGGGTGAGTCCGAAACAGAGTTTAAACGCTTTTGAGAACTGGTAGCGGTCGGCGTAGCCGCATTGCCGTGCGATCTTCTCGATGCGGGGGGCATTGCTGCGCAACAGCAGATCGCGTGCGTAATTGAGGCGGAGGTTGTTCCGATAACGCCAGGGGGACATTCCAAGTTCCTGCTGGAAGAGGCGGTAGAAATTGGTGAGCGACATTCCAGCGCGTTTTGCCAGCGCGGCATTGTCTGCCGCTTGCATGGCATGTTTCTGACAAAACTTCAAAGCCTGCATGATGCGCGGGTCCATCGCTTGTTTTTCCGGCAACGCAAACGCTTCGGCGGACAATTCGAGGAGATATTCTGCAATCAGAATGCGCCAGTGCAATTGCCGACGCCACTCCGGCGCTTCATGCTTGCGCGCTGCAAAAAAAGCTTTGGCGGCACCCGCCGGGAGACAATATGGTCGGCAAAGAACCCGGTCGAAAGGCGCACCGACAGTGAAATGAGCATATAAATGGGCAAATGGTCGGTCGGAAAAAGCCGAAATTACAGTGCAGGGCGGAAGGAGAAAGGCTGTTTCAGGTACGGCTTCGATCACCTTGTCCTGATAAACGAGCCGTGCGCCGGGGACAGGATTCCAGAACAAGAACCAAGTCAGATGCTGAGCTTTCGGGATGTTCCATGACAGTGCAGGAAGATATTGAGCAATCTGAATGGCAATATTCATTTCCTCACAAGGCATATTGGTATAGTTTGACATCTATTTTTAAACCTTATGACATTTACTTTCCTCGAAAAACAGTTATAATGTAAGGTGGAACGCAAATTATTGCAAGTGGGGCGAATGTAATGAAATCTGTAGAATTCAACATGTTTTCACAACGAAAAGGAGTCTTGGATGAAAAAGGATGAACGGTTCTGTGTCTGGGGATATATTCTCGATAAGGTTCCTGGAAAAGCAATGTTTGTCAACGGCTTGACACAATGCAGCCTGGAAACGGCGGTGGACTACCTTGGCTGCGGCTGCGCTTTCTGGATGAATCCACTCCACGATCTCGATGCCTTGAACGAAAACCAATTGAATCGGCTCGATGGCATTCCCTCGATTATCTGCGGTTTGACTCACATTGAAACGAATGGCCCAGGCCTCGGCGGATGGGAACTCTTCTATAAGGAAGCGGCAGCTCGAGTCAGCGAGCTTTCACTGAAATATCCAGCCATCAAAGGCGCCTTGATTGACGATTTTCGTTCGGAAACCGGTCCGAGCCGCGATATAACTCCAGCTGAACTGCATGAAATCAACGCGGCGCTCAAATCCAAGAATCCGGCGTTGAAGCTTTACATCGTTCAGTATTATACACTGCAGAACCCGGCTGACTTGCTGCCCTACCGCGATGACTTCGACGGCATTTCTGTCTGGAACTGGGTTCCCACGGACTATTTCTGGGACGCACTCTATGCCGATGAGCTGCGCCGTCTCCGGGAAATGTTCCCGGACAAGGTGTTGAACCAAGGGCAGTTTATGCATGATTTTGGCGGCGGAAACCGCCCCATGCCAATGAAGTACCTGAGGCTCCAGTGCAGCAAAATCCTTTCACAACTCGAGGCCGGAACCCTGGATGGCTGGTGCGTCATCCAAAGCGGATACTTCTGCCGGGAGGATCACCGCCGCCAAGCGGAATATCTCCGCAACTTCTGGAACTGGATCCGCCAAACCAGAACCATCCTTTGATGGATAACCCATTTTTTTAACCACGAACCACACGAAAAGGCTTGGGGTGGGCTGGCGCCCACAACCTATTTTTTGTCCACGGAAAGCACGGAAAACTCGGAAAATTTGTAGGGTCGCTGCTTTGACGGATGGAATGGCCCGCGAATTTGTGATCTGGTCTATTGTTTTCTCCGACTGATCAGTCGGATCGGACGGATCGGACGGATCAGTCGGATCAGTCGGAGAAAAAAAGACAGGAATTGGCAGTACCTTAAAAGGGCTGTATGCCAATGACTTGGAGATTGCTTTTCTGAAAAACCTTGCACAAAAGAGAGGATTTTGAGGGATAGTAGCACGAAAAGAAGTTGGGAAATGGTAGGATCGTATGAGAATTCTGATTTTCTGTGCGCATGCCGATGATGAAGTCATTGGCATGGGCGGTTCCATCCGATTGTTTGCTATGGCCGGGGCGCAAATTCGCCTAGTGACATTTTCCGAGGGGGCTGAAGGATATGCCTTGCAGGAAGAACGCGATTCCATTGTCGCAACCCGTCATGCGGAAATCGGCAAGGTCTGCGAAATACTGGGCATCCAGGAGTATTTTAATCTTCATGGACTGGATTGGGACCTGCGTGTGGGCAACGCCGGATACCGTGCGGTGATTCATCATATCCGGGAATTTCGTCCGGATGCGATATTCACGCACGGTTGCCGTGACTATAATGACCATCAGGCAGTTTCCAAAACCGTCACCGAAGCCTGGTTTCATGCGTCACTGGCCTGCGCCATGGAGGCGGCGCCTGTCTTCCCAATGTCGCCGCTGTATGAATTCGAGGTGATCGAGACGATGCCGGAACCCGGTGTCGTCGTCGATATTACCGAAGTGTTCGAGGTAAAGCTCGAGGCAATGGAGGTCTACGGATCGCAAAGCGGTATTGTCGGTGGCGCCGCGCAGATGATCACCGGTCGAGCATTGCTGCGAGGGCAGATGATTGGCGTGAAATATGGAGAGGCTTTCCGGCGTTCTTCCTACCGCCCGAAGGCAGTAGCCAACATACAAGACCTGCTGAAATTCTAAAGTATCAACAAAGGAGCTGATATAATGGTTTTTCAAACTGACGAATCCCGCTTGAGAGATGATTTTGAAAAAGTTCTGGCCATCCTGAAGAAGACCCCGAGAATCGATCCATTTGTAAGAATCGGTAAGGCCGAGTTTCTGGAGCGCTGCAGCAAAGTGCAAAACGCTCTTGCAGCAAATGGCTTCGATGTCGGCCTGGTTTTTTCAGACGAACATTATTGCGGCGATGTCCCCTATCTGGGTGGAAATACCAACATCAGCGTGGAACAGGTCGCCGGTATCGTCGGCAAAACAGGGTTTCATCTAGTTGCCGGACTCGAAGGAGGCTATGCGGCAGAACAACTCTCTCCGCGCTCCGGAGCAATGATCCACAAGGCGGAAATTCTTCAGCTCGCCGATGAAAAGTATCCTGTCGAGGCGGAAAGCTTGGAAGATATCTTCAAGGCAGCAAACGGCGGTTCAATGCCAAAGACTCTCGCTTTGTTGTCGCCCCGCCAAGTTGTTCCGGCGGCTCTGGTTGATAATTGCGCATTGTTGCTTGGCGCGGAAAATATCTTTGAGGGACAGGAGCTGTATTGGAAGATCAAATATGAGAAGAGTCCGGCAGAACTGGCTCTGGTCAGAGCAGCCTCTACAATCGCAGACGCTGCCATGGAAGCCTTACTCCGGGTACTCCGCCCGGGTCTGCTGGAAACGCAAGTTGCCGCCTGGGGATATTTCGTCGCCCGTGAACTCGGCGCGGAAGAACTCGGTTTTGACATCATGGTCGGCGGCGGCGATGCCAACCGCACCCTGATCGGAAAAGCCCTGAACCGGGTACTTCAGGAAGGCGATTACGTTCATCTGGGGGTCGGCACACGCTGCGACGGACTCAACGCCTGCATCCGGCGCTCAGTCATCCTGGCACCTTCGCCGGAGCAAGTCACTGCGGAGCAGAAATACTTCTTCGATCTTGTAGAGGGCGCCTATCAGGTCGGCTACGACGCCTTCTGCCGTGTCGCCAAAGAAAATCTCCCCGCCAAAATCCAGGAGCAGGCTCTGGTTGATTACTTTGCACAACATTCCGACGAAGTCTCGGGGAGAATCGGGAAGGAAGTTGATCTGGTACGCCTGAAACCCTACACCGGAACCCATAACTCCGGATATACGGAATGCCAGGAATTCTACGGTGCAATCACCCTCGAGAGCGAAAATCCCCTTGGCAATAACATCGTCACCATGCTCGATGTGGCTCTGCGAGGCATCGGTGAACACTGGAATGACGTACGCATCCCGGGATTCGACTTCCTGGTGATCGAAGATACCCTGATTAAAGAAGGTAAAAACGTCGAATGCACCACAAAACTGCCCGTGTCAGTACAAAGTTTTGTGTCCTATTAAAGATGCTTGCTTTTTTTAACCACGAACCACACGAAAAGGCTTGGCGCGGACTGATCACCCGCAACCCACACGGACTTTACACGGACGGGACACGGACTTTACACGGACAGCAAACCGGAAGGATCTATCGGAATGCCATGTGCCAAGATCGGCTTTACGCAATTGCGTCGGAGGCGATATGGAGCGCCGGCGGCTCGCCGGCATGAAGCCGGCTCCCTCTCCCATCGCCGAAAAACCAAAAAGTTTCTCAAAAATGAGAAAGAGCTTCAAGGTCAGAAACTTGCGCATCGGTTTTTTGAAAGTCTTTCTGACAGGGCGTTTCCATTCCTGTCCCCTGTCCATTGTCCATTCAGCAGTCCATTCTTGTCCATTCGGTCCATCGTGTCCATTCCTGTCCCTGTCCATCGTCCATAAGTTGCCGCATTTTCAGGAGGATTTATTATGCAAGCTGGTGAATCGAGGGATTTTATTACTGATGGAATCAAACGGTACAAGGAACATTGGAAACTGGCCTGGAGTGATATGACTCTGGTGACTGCCGGGGATGTCCTGGTCAGTCTTTCAGACAGGAAAGTCCATAATACCGACACTCAACCCGACTACGCCGTATTTGAACCGGAAACTGCGGCGGATGCCGAGGCGTTGGCGAGTGCGTTTGCGGAACTCGGCGTGCAAGTCGCGTCCGACAAGCGTTTTGGCGACAAGGTGTGGCTGTATGTCTTTTCGCACAAGACAACTTGGCCAAAGGAACGCTGGCCGGACCTTCCGCCTGTCCCAGGATGGAATCCCCCTCTGACAAATCGGAAACGGCTTGATTCAGCCGCGCTTCCCGGCGAGGTGACGCCGTTCTTGTTTCGGGGTTGCGAATACCGGGTCGAAAATGTGATGGCGCATTATCTTTACCCGGCAGCTGCCGTTGGCAGTCATCCGCACGAGGATCATTTCAGGATACGCCGTGTGGAGGACGACAGGCTGATTTCAATTCCTTTGATGAACCACTATTTCGCCACTGCCTTCGTTTGGAAGGATATTTGCTACTGCTTCGCACTCGATCTGGGCGAGGCAAAGGGCTGGACCAGTTCGAGAATCAACATGATTTCGTCGAAGGACCTGATCAGCTGGACCGCCCCTGTCTGTGTGCTGGATGTCTCCGCTGACGGTGAAAGCATCTTCAACAATACCATCACGCATGACGGACGCCGATTCGTACTGCTCTATGAAACCAATGATCCGAAGTATCCCATCTTTACCTTGAAATTCGCCGAATCGGACGATCTGATCCACTGGCGTAAAATCCCCGGCGCCATCTATGGCAAGGAGAAATACACCGGCGGCCCCGCCCTTTACTGGATTCCGGAAGAGCAGTATTACTATCTAACCTATGTTGATATGTTTGTCCATCCGGTCGTCAGAAAACTCAACTATCGCACCTCGGTGACTCGCTCGAAGGATTTGATTCACTGGGAGGATGCTCCCGCCGGACGCGCCGTGCTGCTGCCCGACTACGGACACCGCCCTGATCCAGAAGGACATCCAGATGTCTACGACCTCAATGCAAGTGATGCGGAATATCTTGAGAAGGATGGGGGCGTCCGCGCCTTCTTCTGCGGCGGAAACCAGTGGGGAGTCGCAGATAACCAGACAGCGGAATATCATGGCACACTCGCCGAATTCTTCCGAGAGTTCTATGCGTAAGGGTGCGGGGTGCAGGGTGCAGGGTGCAGGGTGCAGGGTGCAGGGTGCAGGGTGCAGGGGACAGGGTGCGGGGTGCAGGGTGCAGGGTGCAGGGTGCAGGGGGCAGGGTGCGTGG
>JAPXLT010000265.1:6283-6484 GCA_033809415.1 Lentisphaeria bacterium | reverse complement strand
GCGGGACGGTCAGAATGCCCGGATATCTTTCCTGCACCGGCGTTGGGACAACTCCGCATAGGCCGGCCACTTGCTCCATGGAAAGTTCCGTGTCATGCAAGATGACCTGCTTTATCTGGGTGTCGTCTCCCCACGGATCCGGAGCCAGGTATTTGTCATTGTAAGGTCCCAGGCAGAGCCAGGCCACGTCCTTCATCGGGA
>JAPXLT010000265.1:0-6273 GCA_033809415.1 Lentisphaeria bacterium | reverse complement strand
GCATTACGCCATCCCGGAAGAAACGGACCCTTTTGCCATTCCAGCTGATGGCAAGCCAAGTCTCCTCCCCATGCTTGTATTCCTTTTCCGGCAGGTAGTTGATCTGGCTGTCCCGATTGCCAAAATGGAAACGCAAGGGGCCGGAAAGATAGATACCGCAGCGCATGCGCGAGCGGCAGCATAGCGTGACCGGATAGCGGTTGCCGCGCGCCAACGGCTCGTTCTGGCGCATTTTGACAAGCAATGTGCCATTGGCGCCGGCAAGGCTTTCGGCAGGGATCATATATCCTTTTTGCCCGACCGTCAGCCAGCCGTCCTTGCCGGCGGGCACGGTGAATGGCGCACCGGCAACCATGATCTGCTGCTCCTTGTCGGCAAACGTCAGGTTCAATGTTTCGCCTGCCAGGACTGCCATGGCCCCCATCATTGCAAGAAATGCCAGAAAACGTCTCATGATGTCTAACCTCCTATGAATATTTGATACCAGAATTTTCCTGAATGACTGACTTGATTTATGCTACCGGTATGGAAGCCACCATAGCCTTGGATTGGACGAAGAGTTAAAATATGGGGAAAGAAATGCATTGTAGGTGGCGGAACATCCGGTTCTGGGTCCCTTGATGGTTGTATTTATTGTCTCCACATGACCATCGCCATACAGGACATTGCTGGCGCCGTCATGGCGTGTGTCGATTATACCGACCCATGCATTATCGCTCCAACCACGTGACAACAGATGGTACCCGCGTTTTTTTGATATTGCCGTCGCATAGCATTCCCCCACGATCATAAGCAGTGATGGCCTGGTGGCGCTTGTTGATTTGCCGGAAATTGTATTGTGAACAATCCCATTCAAGGTAACAGGAGAGAGCCTCCGTAAATCATCATTAAAGCCATACATCGTATACTGCCAACTACTGCGATGTACGTCCGCAGGAAGCGTGAACTTAGAAAGCCTGATAGAAGTTTCATCCCCATCAATAGCCGCCCAAGCGGGGCACGCCAGAACGGAGGGAGTCATCTCTGCAGTATTTAATAAATTTGGCCATGGGTAGTGAATTGCTCCGGTGGAAGTCTTGTAATAAAACGGATAGTAGTCTTCATAAGTATCGCCATATGTGGTAACTGCAAACCCCATCTGCTTCATATTATTCAAACAAGAAATGGTTCTCGCCTTGTTGCGTGCCTTGCTTAAGGCAGGCAGCAGCATGGCTGCAAGTATGGCGATAATCGCGATTACCACGAGTAGTTCAATCAGCGTAAATAATAAACGCAAGTGTTTTTTGATAAACATGATGTAAACCCCTTTCTGTTTTTTCGGACAATCTTCAAATTCAGGCCAATATGTAAAAAACAAATTCCGCTTTTTGATTCTCAGCTTTCCAGTAGAACCTGTGGTGCATAGATCCGTTGCGATGATTCGGGTAACAACAGCATTTGCACAGCTTCATAACCCACCTGTGCATAGGGAAAGAAATAGCAGGAAAAGTCCGCAGAGGTCGGCATGGCATCTGCATTACCCTCAGCAAAGCCAAGCCGGACGGTTGCCGGTAGGCCGAGATAGGCCTTTGGGTTGTCGGCAGCCTTTTCATAACAATTAGCAGTCAGTAAAGCATCAAAGGGATAGTGCTCGTACAAGGCTGCCACCTGTCTTGGATGACTGCACATAGGTTGAAGTTCCTGGAAAATCTCCGGCAATCCGGCTTCTTGCATCAGGCGGCGATAGGTCGTCAGCACGGCATGGTCACTTTCGTTGGAAGAAATGTAAGGAACGAGAAGAGCGATTCGTCGGCAACCCTGATCCAGCCAGAAACGGATCACCTGCTCGACCCCAGCCTTTCGATCCATTTCCTGTAAACACCATCCGCTAATCACCGCACGGGCAGCTGGCGGTATAATGGATAAATTCTGGTTGTGCTGCAAACAAACCCGCGCCCGACGCCCTGCCAAGAGTTCAAAAACCTTGTAAAACCAAGGCGTTAAAATAACCCTGCTGGCGCTGGTGATGTGGCGGAAAAAATCAAAGTTGATATCATCCGGATTGTTGGTTGGCGAAACGGCTATGGTTTCAACGCGAAGATGCAAATCGTGGGCGGCTTTCATGACTCCGCTGAAGTAGAGTCGCATATTATTGTTAGTGTGATCCTTGTCCGTGAAGCAATCGGCATATGGGAGCAGGAAAACCAGATTGGGTTCTGAAGTGACATAGGTGCCGCTGCCTTGGCGACGTTCGAGGATTCCCTGCGCCTCGAGTTCTTTCATGGCCTTGCTGACGGTCATCCGCGCCAAGCCGTATTGGCGGCAGAAGGCCGTCTCGCTGGGCAAACGTGTCCCGGGCAAACTGTGCTCGATGTAACGGCGCAGTTCAGAGACAAGCTGCCGATGCAAGGAAGTGCCGCATTTCCGTTGGAGATTTATTGTCTGCATCGTTAATCAACTCCATAGCCCTGTTACAAGTATATACTGCTTATTCTGGAAAAGCAACTGACAACTACAAAAAAGTTGTCTAATTTTTGCGAGTTCGGAAGGCCGTAATAAAGTCTTAAAACACTTTATTATAACAAGATATAAATATAACAATTGCTTTTATAAGTTGTCGATTTTTTCTCTGTAACAATCTGACGGATATGACCGATTGTAGAGCCTTTACTGAGCCATTACCAATTTTCAAGGGGCAGATGCGGAACCTTGCAGAAATGCGCTGTATTATTTGTGACCAGCACCGCATTTTCTGCCAGTGCACTTGCCGCGATCAACAGGTCCATGCCAGCCAGCGGCGTTCCTTGCTTTTCCAGTATTGCACGCAACTTGCCATATTGTCGAGCCGCAGCAAAACCAAAGGGTCTTGTGGGTACGAGTTCACAGAAAGCATTCACCTTTTCAGTCAACAAAGGCGATTTTCTCTTTTCCATGCCGAATTGCAGTTCAGCGGCAGTGATGCTGGAAATGCAGAGTTGTTTTAAGTGAACAGAAAAACGTTCAAGCAATTCCACTGATGTCCCGCGAATGACATAGGAAGCCATGTCAGTATCAAGCATATAAAGTTTTTCCATCAGAAAAGTTCCCGTTTCTGTTCACTCAGGCCCGCGTCACGATCAATCTTGAAATCCGGAATTGGCGGCATTGCCAAAAACTTTTCCAGAGTCATCTGGGACGTTACCGGGGTAAGAATAACGCTGTCCCCCTGCTTGCGTATCGTAACCAGGCTGGTATTGAAACGAAAACGCTTTGGAATCCTCACCGCCTGCGACCGCCCTGTCTTGAATACTTTCGCTGTGTCCATGGAATCACCTCTGTTTGTTGCTGTTTGGTATCTATCAATAGTATATATCAAAAAGGCAAAATATGCAAGCGGAATATTTCGTGCCTTTCGTTGTTAAAAAATGCAATGCGGATTATATTTTTGTCAGTTACTTTTGCAGATACGCTCGAATAGACAGGATATGGTTAAGGCATGGCAGAGATTGCAGGTTTGACCCCCGCAATGCGGCAATATATGCAGGCGAAACAGGAATTGTCGGAAGACACGATTCTGCTTTTCCGCATGGGGGATTTTTATGAGTTGTTTTTTGAGGATGCCCGGGTGGCTGCGCCGCTGATGGATATCGTTTTGACGGCGCGCGGCGGGGTACCGATGTGCGGCGTTCCCTATCATGCGGCGCGAAACTATATTTCAAAGATTCTGGCCGGTGGGCTGAAGGTCGCCATCGCTGAACAGATCGAGGATCCTAAGCTGGCCAAGGGGCTGGTCAAACGCGATATCACCCAGATCATCACCCCAGGCACCTTGCTCGATGACACCCTGCTCACCGCCGCAAAAAGTAATTTTTTGCTGGCGCTCTGCCCAGGCAAGGAACGTTATGGAATCGCCATGCTGGACTTGTCCACCGGGGATTTCCGGCTCAGCGAAGCACGCAACGCCGCCGCCCTCGAGATCGAGTTCAGCCGTTTGCAGCCCTCCGAGGTCGTCGCCCCGGCTACCTGGCTGGAAGCCCGCCAGAAAGAGGGTTTTCCGCCCGGTCTTGACCGGGAGATCACCTGGACTCCGCTCGATGACTGGCAATTCGATCCGCAGCTCTGCCGTGAAGACCTGCAAAAGCATTTCGAGGTTGCCTCGCTCGATGGCTTTGGCTGCCGTGGATTGGACTTGGGCATCGCCGCCGCCGGGGCGGTGTTGCATTATGCCCGCAAGAATCTGCGTCAGGATGCGGCGAACATCACCAGCCTGCTGACCTATCAGACCGAAGACTGCCTGATACTCGACCGCATTTCCCAACGCAATCTCGAGTTAGTCGAGCCGATCTTTGCCGACAGCAAGGACAACACCCTGATTTCCGTCCTCGATGAAACGGTGACCCCGATGGGAGCGCGCATGCTGCGCGAATGGGTGTTGCGCCCGCTGAAAAACCAGGAGGCGATCGAGGCACGTCTCGAAGCAGTCGAAAATCTGCTGGGAAATCCGCTGCTGCTGGCTGAATTGCGGGAGATTCTGACTGCCGTGCGGGACCTCGAACGCACAGTCACCCGGCTCAATGTCGGCAGCAATGCCAGTGCGCGCGATTTGCTGGTGCTGCAACGTGGACTCGAGGAAGTCCCCGGCCTGAAGGCAGTGCTGGCCGGCGCGGAAGCCGCCCTGCTGAAAAACCAGCGCGATGAGTTGCAGGAGTTTCCGGAATTGACCGAATTGCTGGCGCGGGCGGTCGTAGACGAACCGCCGGTTTCGACGAAAGACGGCGGCATGATCCGGGAAGGCTATCACGCCGAACTCGATCTGCTGCGAAGAGCCTCGAACGAAGGCAAGGACTGGATTGCCGCATATCAGGGCAAGGAACAGGAACGAACTGGAATCAAATCCCTCAAAGTGCGCTTCAACAAGGTCTTCGGATATTTTATCGAAGTCACCAAATCCTATCTCGATCTGGTTCCGGCGGAATATCTGCGCAAACAGACTATTGCCAACGGCGAACGCTTCATCACCCCGGAACTCAAGGAAATCGAAGATAAAGTGCTCGGTGCCGAGGAAAAAAGCCGGGCACTCGAATATGAATTGTTCCAGGAGCTGCGGGAAAAAGTCTGCGCCCAGACCGGTGAAATTCAGCGCTGCGCCCGCGCTTTGGCGGCCATTGACTGCCTGGCTGCGCTGGCGGATGTCGCCGGGAAGTATCACTATGTTCGCCCTGAAATCACCGGCAAGGCGGTTCTGGATATCCGTGACGGGCGTCATCCTGTGCTGGATGCGCGGATGACCCATGAAGCCTTTGTCCCGAATGATGTCCTCCTGGACAACCAGAACAATCAGCTGGCAATCATCACAGGTCCGAACATGGCCGGAAAGTCCACGTATATCCGGCAGGTGGCTCTGCTGGTGATCATGGCTCAGATGGGCAGCTTCATCCCCGCAAAAAAAGCGCTGATTGGGCTGACTGACCGCATTTTCACCCGGGTTGGAGCTGCCGACGACATCAGTCGAGGCCAATCGACCTTTATGGTCGAGATGGTGGAAACGGCCAACATCCTCAATCATGCCACTCCGCAAAGCCTGATCATTCTCGATGAAATCGGGCGCGGCACCAGCACCTTCGACGGGCTGAGCCTGGCCTGGGCGGTGGCCGAATACTTGCACGACCACCCCAGCGTCAAGGCGCGTACCCTGTTTGCCACGCATTACCACGAACTGACCGATCTGGCCCTGACTAAGCCCGGCGTGAAAAACTACAATGTCCTAGTCAAGGAACAGGGTGAAAATATCACTTTTGTGCGCAAAATCGTGGCAGGCTGCGCTGACAAGAGCTATGGTATCCATGTCGCACGACTGGCCGGCATCCCCAGGAGCGTCATCGAACGCGCTACAGAAGTGCTCAGCAACTTGGAAAACAACGAATTCGGCGAAGAGGGCAAACCGAAAATCGCCCAGACACGCCGACGCAAAAAAGAAGCCCCCAATCAACAACTCATGCTCTTCGATCTGTAAAGGGTGCAGGGTGCAGGGTGCAGGGTGCAGGGTGCAGGGTGCAGGTTTTTAACCACGAAATACACGAAAAGGCTTGGCGTGGGCTGACGCCCACAACCCACACGGACTTTACACGGACTTTACACGGACTTTACACGGACTTTACACGGACTTTACACGGACTTTACACGGACTTTACACGGACTTTACACGGACTTTACACGGACTTTACACGGACGCCAGATCAGCCGAACCGATGATATTGGGATTAGCCCTGAAAAGGGCGCGACATACCAGCCCAGGGCAACGCCCTGGGTCAGGGA
>JAPXLT010000264.1:0-6485 GCA_033809415.1 Lentisphaeria bacterium | reverse complement strand
TAGTGCGTGGTGCGTAGTGCGTTGGGAACGGGTGCAGGGGGCGCTGGTTTAAAAAGTAGCGCAACCGTCCCGGTTGTGATTATTCTGACTGTCGTGGGGTGCGGGGGGCTTGTCCTGTCCACTTTGTCCACACTGTCCACCACGTCTGACCCGCACTACGCACTACAGAAGACTAACCCATTACAAAAACTTTCGTACTACTCCTCGACTTCTTCTTTTTTGGAAAAGATTTTCAAAAAACGATGCGCAAGTTACTGGCTTTGAGGGCCTTTCTCATTTTTTGAGATTTTTTTTGAGCCAGGGATTATGTCGCGCCCTTACAGGGCTTTGCCGATGGTGGGATCCCTGACCCAGGGCGTTGCCCTGGGCTGGTATGTCACGCCCCTTCAGGGCTAATTCCAACATTGTCGATCCGACCGATCCGACCGATCCGTCCGATCCGTCCGATCCGACTGATCCGTCCGATTTGTTGTCCGTGTCCCGTCCGTGTAAAGTCCGTGTAAAGTCCGTGTGGGTTGCGGGCGATCAGTCCGCGCCAAGCCTTTTCGTGTGGTTCGTGGTTAAAAAATGGGTTGTGGGCGGCAGCCCACGTCAAGCCTTTTCGTGACTTTCGTTGTTAAAAACATTAGGAATCTTTGTGCTTTTTGGTGATTTATATGGAATGTTTATGACTTTTATGACTTGACAGGGCGCAACTCGATGTCCGGATTATAGTAGCTTATCTTTCTTAAACCAGCCATGCGGGAGATCAATGCCATGATGTGCAAAACACGCTGCGCCTCCATCCAGGGGGTGGATGTCCATACCGTCGAAATCGAAGTCAATACCATTCCTTGTGACAGCCAGGACAAAGACTATATCGTCTCGATCATCGGCCTGCCGGATGCCGCCATCCGCGAGAGCCGCGACCGCATCTGGTCGGCGTTGACCCTTTCCGATTACCGGATGCCACGTGGGCGCACGACAATCAATCTCGCCCCCGCTGACTTGCGCAAAAGCGGCTCCGCTTTTGACCTGCCCATCGCGCTCTGCCTGCTGGCAACCATCAAGGTCTACAAACCCGAAGAATTGGATTCCACGATGATCATCGGCGAACTCGGCCTCAATGGCGAGGTGCGCGCCGTCCCCGGCGTCCTGCCGATGGCCATGCATGCACGCAAAATCGGCCTCACCCGCATCCTGGTGCCCTACGAAAACGCCCGTGAAGCCGCCGCCGTCAAAGGTCTCACAGTCTACGGCGTCAGACACCTGCTCGAAGCAATCCTCTTCTTCAAAGAACACCGAGGCCTGATCCCGACCACTGTCGACCTCGATGAACTTTTCGCGAAAAACCAGAAGACCACCTTGGATTTCATGGATGTCAAAGGCCAGGAAAGCGCCAAACGGGCACTGCTCATTGCCGCAGCAGGAAACCACAATCTGCTGATGATCGGCGAACCCGGCGTCGGAAAATCACTGATCGCCAACCGGATTCCGGGCATCCTGCCAAAACTGACGATCGAGGAAGCCCTCGAAGTCAGCAAAATCTACAGCATTGCAGGCATACTCGATGCAAACCAGAGCCTGATTGTCAACCGTCCATTCCGGTCACCGCATCATACGGTCAGTGATGCCGGTCTGCTTGGAGGTGGGAAAAACATCCCGCGGCCTGGTGAAATAAGCTTGGCACATCGCGGAGTCCTCTTTCTCGATGAACTGCCCGAATACCGCCGCAATGTCCTCGAAGTGCTGAGGCAGCCGCTCGAGAGCGGGGAAGTCACCCTGGCAAGAGCATCCGGCAGCTTTACATTCCCCGCTAAAATCATGCTGGTGGCAGCGATGAACCCATGCCCATGCGGATTCTACGGCTCTCATACCCGGCGTTGCACTTGCTCCCCCATGCAAATCCAGAACTACCGCAACCGCATCTCGGGCCCGTTGCTGGACCGTATCGACCTGCATATCGACGTACCACCGGTCAGCCATGCCGTGCTGACCGGTAAACGCAATGGGGAAAGTTCGGAAAGCATGCGCAATAAAGTCAGCAGGGCACGCGAACGACAGTTGAAACGCTTCGCCAATACCGGAATTCTCGACAACTCGAGCATGTACGGGAAATACCTTGACTACTTCTGCCCGCTGAACCGGGAATGCCTCGGATTCATGCAACATTCCATCACCCAGCTGCGTCTCAACGCACGCTCGTACGACCGCATCCTGCGCATCGCACGAACCATCGCTGATCTCGAAGAAGCCGATGAACTCACACCGGAATTCCTCTCTGAAGCCATCAACTACCGCTCGATGGACCGCAATCTGCAAGAAATGCCATATTAGGCCTGAGGCTTTTCACCTTCAGCTGCGTCCCCGTCAGAAGAATTGTTTTTCAGGGCGCGCCCCTGTGTAATGCCGCGCTTCGTATTTTCAATGAAAGTAATGAATTCCTGGATTTCCGGCAGCGGTACAACTTCCGCCCGGATTTTTTCCAGTGCATTGATCCGGTTCAGCCCCTCGAAAAAATAGATTTTAACTGCATCGCGGATCGCATCGCGCGCCTCTGCACTCCAGTTGGCACGGCGCAGGCCGACGGCATTGATGCCCTGGATGCTTTTTTCTTGCAGCATACAGAAAGGCGGCACATCCTGGGTAATCGGGTTGCCGCCACCGACCATTGCCAGACGCCCGATACGTGCAAATTGATGCACCATGCAGCCAGCGCTGATAAACGCATTTCGCTCGACTTCGACTCGCCCGGCCAGCAGCGTCGCATTGGCCACAGTAACGTGATCCCCGATCTGGCAGTTGTGTCCCAGGTGGGAGAAGGCCATCAACATCACATGGTTGCCGACCCGTGTATAACTGTCTTCTTCCGTGCCGCGGTGGATCGTCACATATTCCCGGATCGTGCAGCCCTCGCCGATCACCGTAAAGCTTTTTGCACCGCTGTAATGAACATCCTGGGGTTCATCGCCGATACTTGCCCCGGTGTGGATCACCGTCCCCTTGCCAATATGGGTATGTCCGGTCAGAAAAACATGCGGTCCGATTTTGCAGCCATCCCCAATCTCGACATTGGAATCAATGACTGCGAAAGGACTGATTTCAACATCACAACCTAACTTTACACCTTCCGCCACTGACGCTCTGGAATCAATCTTGCAGGACATGTTCACCCTTTCTTTTTTACTCGAATATCAGGCACCAACCCCTATAAAAAGATTTCGTGTCTGTTCGTGGCTTTCGTTGTTAAAAAATGGATTGTGAGCATCGACCCACGCCAAATCAGTCTTGCAGAAGGATGCGCTTGCGAGCCTTTTTCCCCGCCCTCAATGTCAGGACGCCATCCTTGAAATCTTCCTTGACGACCATTTGGCGTTCGTCATTGATGCGCTGATCATCCAGATAACAACCGCCACCCTTGACCAAACGGCGCGCTTCGCTATTGGACGAACTCAAACCCGCTTTCACCAGCAAAGTCAAAATCCCCAGCCCGTCACCAAGCTCACCGGCGCTCAACGGCAGCGTAGGAATGCTCTCCGCACCGCTTTCCGCCTTGACTTCCGCAAGGCGGCTGCTGGTCGGGATCAGGCCATCCGGGTCCGCAAAGCCGAATTCCCCGCCAGCGGCCAGATAGGCCTTGGCGGCTTCTTCGTGCCCATGCGCCAGACACGTCGCCTCGTAGGCCAGAATTTCCTTGGCACGATTGATCTGCGGCGCTTCCAGCCTGCCCAGTTCACGCACTTCCGGCATTGGCAGGCAGGTGAAGAAGCCAAGCAGTTTCTCCACTTCCGAGTCTTCCACATTGCGCCAGAACTGATAGTAATCAAAAGGAGACGTGCGGGTGGCGTCCAGCCAGACTGCACCGCCGGCCGTCTTCCCAAACTTTGTGCCATCACTCTTCAGCAGCAGTGGAAACGTCGCCCCTTGGACTGAAGCACCGTGCAGACGCCGCGTCAAATCCACACCGGCTACAATATTGCCCCATTGATCCTGACCGCCAAACTGAAACTGACAATCACAATCGCGAAACAGAACACTGAAATCGTAAGCTTGCAGCAGCGGATAACTGAACTCCAAAAAGGAAAGCCCAGTCTCCAGGCGGATTTTTACTGATTCAGCAGTCAACATCTTATTGACGCTGAAGAGCTTCCCAATATCGCGCAGAAAGTCGATGAATTTCAGCCCGCGCAGCCAGTCGGCATTATTGACCATCAATGCCTTCCCATCGCTAAAATCCAGGAAACGCGCCAACTGCTTCTGGAGGCAGGCGACGTTGGCGTCGATCTCTTCGACACTGATGATTGGGCGAGCCTCCGTCTTGCCGGAGGGGTCACCGATCATCGCCGTGCCGCCACCTACCAGAGCAATCGGACGGTGCCCGCAACTCTGCAGCCAGCGCATCGCCATCACCGGCAATAAATGCCCAATATGGAGGCTATTGCCGGTCGGATCAAAACCAACATAAAATGTCGCCGGCCCCTCAGTCAGACGGCGTTCCGACTCTTCCGCATCGGTCGTCTGATGAATAAAACCGCGCTCCTGTAAAATCGCCCATGCATTCATTTTCGTGCTACCACCTGGAATCTTGTTTAGGTTTTTGATTTTTCTGTGGTGAAAGAGGAAAGCCGGCTTCATGCCGGCGAGCCGCCGGCGCTCCATATCGCCTCCGACTAAAAAAGTAAAGCCGGTCTTGGCACACAAGAATTTTGCCGGAGCAATCTCATCCGTCAAAGCAGCAACCCCTATAAAAATTTTCGTGTCTTTTCGTGTCTTTTCGTTGTTAAAAAATAGGTTGTGGGCGTCAGCCCACCCCCAAGTCAAAACCATCTCAATTGCAAAAATGCCACCGTAAAGCAGAACGGCGCGTCCCCGGCATCTCCATGCCAGGATCGCGCCGCCGCCCTAATACCGGTTAATCAATTTCCGGATATGCCGCATGGCTATCCAAACTTAACCCAGGACAATATCCGTGACCTTCAAGCGAGTCATCTCCTGGCGATGACCTTTCTTGACCCGGCTGCGTTTCCTGCGCTTCATCTTGAAAACAATCAGTTTCGGTCCGCGAAAATGCTCGATGACCTCCGCCTTCACACAGGCACCGGAGATCGTCGGATCACCGACCGTCGCTTGTCCATCGTTGGAATAAAACAAAACGTCAGTCAAGTCAATCACATCACCGGGTTCGGCGGACACACGATCCAACTCCAACTTTTGACCCGGCGCGACCTTATATTGCTTCCCACTTGCTTTGATGATTGCGTACATTGCTTTGCTCTCCGATTATCTGCCTGCATTAGCCTTTTCGCTGAATTCCCGAAAAAGCCTGCCTGACATATTGTAACGAAAATGTAATGGAAATGTAATTTATGTAATTTAACACACCTTTTCAGTCCTGCAATTCAAATCACCTTTATTTCTTGCCGTGAAAAAGAAAAAGTCTGGCTCGGAATGACAAACACAAAATCACGATTACATTTTCCACTTGGATGAACCCACACACAAACAGAAAGTCCATTGTCCATCCCGTCCATTTTGTCCATTCCTGTCCCTGTCCATTGTCCATTATGACTAGATTGAACATTCTTCTTGGCGGCATTCCGCTTGGTTGCAACAACATTGGTGACGAGGCCATTCTGGCATGCGTTGTGCAAATCTTTCGCGATCTTTTTCCCGATGTGGAAATCACCGTCTGCACTGCCGATCATGCAACGGCAGAGCTGCTCGATGTACAATGTGCTCCCCTATATGGCTTCGATCCTGCCCTCGAACTCTCCGATTTTGCCAAACTCGCCGCAGAGCATGACTTATACTGCTGGTGCGGCGCAACCGGACTCTCCGATTACCCCGCCGTCGCAATAAAACTATTGAAGGCTGCGCAGAAAAAAGGAGTTCCCACTTTTATCTGGGGAGTTGGCATGGATTCGCAGTTCAACCCGGCTCATTTCCGGATTGCCGGCAAAAAGGAAAAGCTGCTCAAGCTGGCTAGCCTCGTGACTTTCCACACCATCGACTTTGTCGCCCTGGGCGAACAATGGCTCGTAAAACGGATTTACGCCAGAATCAAGGATGCCCTGCAAAATTGCCGGCTGGTCGTCCTTCGTGATAAGGAAAGCCTGGACTGCTTGAAAAAAAGTGGCTTCGAGAATGCGATTTATGCTGCCGACAGTGCCATATACCAGGAGACTGCGCCGGATTCTCCCATTTGCAAAATAGAAGGCGTCCGCAAAATCGGCTTTTGCATTTCCGCCCAGCGGCAAATTACGGACGAACAGTCTCTCATCGAGTTATGGCATCGTCTGCAAGCCAAGGGGTGCCATCTTGTCTTCATCCCCATGAATCCGATCACCGACCGAACTCTCATGGAACGGCTTGCCAAAAACCTCGATCCGCAGAAAGTCGAATGGGTTGACAGCACTCGTCCCGCAGATGTGCAGGCAGCCGCCCAGTGTTGCGAGGTGATCGTCAGCAGCCGCCTGCATCTGCTGATCCTTGCCGCAAATGTCAGA
>JAPXLT010000263.1:3908-6566 GCA_033809415.1 Lentisphaeria bacterium | reverse complement strand
GGTTGGGGCAGGCATCTTCCCGGGCGAAAACTGGAACTCTGACGGTTATCCGTCTAAAGCATCAAGCTTTAAAAACTTTTCGCATCTTTCGTGTTTTTTCGTTGTTGAAATTTATTCTTTTTTGACGATTGTGGCTTGATACTGGATTTGGTTTCCAGTGAGTAAAGTTACATTTTCGGCGTATGGTTGTGGGCAGGCCGGTGAAAGCAGCACCCAGTCACGGTCTTTCAGAGTATTCACCAGACTTTGGATGCATTTGTCCGTTCCGCCGATGCTTGCCTTCAGCAACTCGGGGGAAGCATCCTTCTGCCACGTCAGCGGGCATTTCGCTTCATTGGCTAACTGCTGCAACAGCTGCTTGCCAGCTTGCAGATTGTCGACCACCCAGATATGCTCGACATGGTCGCCCACGCGGTATTTGCGGGAACCAGCAGTGGCCGCGTTGATTTTTGGTGAGGTCGAGACGCTTTGCAAAGAATCGCTTGCGATGTTATTTCCTTGCAAGCGCATCTGATCCGTCAAGGAAAACACTTCACCTGGCAAAACTTGCTCGATTTTGCTGAGCGGTTCGTTGCGCATTGCCTGCGAAACCGAATGGCTGGCCAGAGTTGTGCCAGTATCATTCTGTCCATGCCCGGCAACATAAGTCAATATGCCAGCTACACTTGCCAATACTGCCAAGCCGGCAGCCATGCGCAGCCAGGAAGCGGCGCTTGGATAGCGGATCAACGGTTTTACCGGGGTGCTTTGTTGACGGCAAAGGCTCTGAATTCGCTCGATTAAGTCATCCGGCGCGGCGGAGCATTCCTGCTGGATACGGTCAATTTGATCGTAGGCAGCCAGAATTGCCTGGCACTTCTCACAGGCAGCCACATGTTCAGCAATCAGATCATCAGAAGGCACATCCAGAAACAGACTCAATTCTTCGACTGAGGGGCAGTCGGTTGAACTCAAAATGCTGTTTTTTTCATCCATCTCAATATACCTCGTTACTGGTTTTGTGCCACTAATATGCCAAAAATATGAAACAAAGCAAGCATGAAAAACTCAATCAAAGGCTCTTTTACAGTCCCAGCATGTTACGGATTTCCTCGCGTCCCCGTGCGATCCGTGACTTGATGGTTCCGACCTTGCAGCCAAGAATCTTGGCAATTTCCTCGTAGCTGAGTCCTTTGACATTCCGCAGTGTGACTGCTTCGCGGTAAGGTTCCGGGAGCTGATTCATTGCACTGCGGGTTTTTTCCTTCAATTCGTTGTAGAGCAGCTCCTGGTCAGGCACCATGCGCTCATCAGGCAGCTCGATTGTCAGTTCGCCATCCCCCCTGCCATTTTCCAAGGGAGCATCGATGCTGATGGACTGGCCTTTTCCCCGGATTTTATTCCATCGCAGTTTATTGCGTGAAAGATTGATGACAATCCGGTACAGCCAGGTGCTGAATTCGGCGTCACCGCGGAAGTTCGGCAAAGCCCTGAAGATACGCAGAAAAGTATCCTGGGCGACTTCCTCGGCATCCTCGCGGTTGTTGAGAATCCCGTAGGCAATCTGATAAGCCCGACCAGAGTGTTTTCTGACCAGCTGATCAAATGCCGACTGATCACCGTCACGAACGAAACGGTTGATCAATTCCCGGTCATCGCTTACTGTTTCATTTGACATCGCTGAACCGTGAGTGTTCCCAATTCCAGAAAAAAAAACACCAGACGTAATAATATTTGCGCCTGGCGCTTTTTTTAACAACGAAATACACAAAAATACACGAATAAAGAATTTACATTGCGGTGCGTATGATGGTTGCGAAGTCGGCAGCTTTCAGTGCTGCGCCTCCGATCAGGCCTCCGTCGATATCGGGTTGTGCCAGCAGTCCGGCGGCATTTGCGGCATTCATGCTTCCGCCGTAGAGCAGGCGGGTTTCATCTGCCACGCAGGGGCAGTTGAACATTTGTTTCAGCAAGCTGCGGATGAAGGCATGAGCTGCCTGGGCATCTGCGTCCGAAGCAGTTATACCAGTACCGATTGCCCAGACTGGTTCGTAGGCAATCACGATGTTTTTCATCTGTTCCGCAGTGATGTCGGACAGTGCCCAGCGCACTTGGCGCTCGAGCACCGCATTGGTCACCTGCTTGATGCGTTCGGTCTCCGTTTCGCCCACGCAGATAATCACGGACAGTCCGGCGTCGAGTGCGGCTTTTGCGCGCTGATTGACTGTTCCATCGGTTTCGCCAAAATACTGCCGGCGTTCGCTGTGGCCGACCAGGACGTAGTCAATGCCCATTTCCTTCAGCATGGCTGCGGAGATTTCTCCGGTGTAGGCGCCTTTTTGGGCCCAGTGCACGTTCTGTGCACCGACTTTCATGCAGGAACAAGCCCGCACTTCGGCAAGCACAGCTGACAAAGTCGTAAAGGGAGGGCAAACCAGAATTTCAGGGGCGTTGGCACAGCATTTGTTGGCATTGCAGTCGGGGAATTGAGCCTTGATCTCCTTGATCAGAGCAACCCCTTCCGCAGCGGTTTTATTCATCTTCCAGTTGCCGGCAATCAATTTTCGGCGGGACATTAGTATCTCCTCCTATGAAACAGATTGCGGGGTCGGTCTCCCCAAAGACGCCACCATTCCCTGAAAAAGGATGGGAATTAGCCACCATGAAGCAATGCAACAT
>JAPXLT010000263.1:0-3898 GCA_033809415.1 Lentisphaeria bacterium | reverse complement strand
AATCAATTTTCGGCGGGACATTAGTATCTCCTATCTCCTGAGGTTTGTGGTTGTTTGTGTTAAAAAGAAGAATTATTATAGGTCAGTCTTCTGTAGCACAGATGTGGGTGCGTTGTGCGGGGTGCGAAGTGCGTTGGGAATGGGTACAGTGTGCAGGAGCGCAGGTTTAAAAAGTAGCGCAACCGTCCCGGTTGTGGTTATCCTGACTGTCGTGAGGTGCGGGAGGATGTTCTTGTCTTGTCCACACTGTCCATCACGTCTGACCCGCACCACGCACCACGCACCACGCACTACGGAAGACTGACGCCTTACGAATTATTTATCGTCCAGTGCGGTGCAGCCGGGCAGTTCCTTGCCCTCGAGGAATTCCAGGCTGGCGCCGCCGCCAGTCGAGATATGGGACATTTTGTGCGCCAGTCCGCTCTGATTTACTGCGCTGACTGAATCGCCGCCGCCAATGATGCTGACTGCGCCGGATTCGGCGACAGCAATGCAGATCGCCTTGGTTCCAACGGCGAATTTTTCCATTTCGAAGCATCCCATGGGGCCGTTCCAGACGATCGTTTTCGCCTTTTTGATTTCGTCTGCATAGAGTTTGCAGGTTTCCGGTCCGATATCGAGTCCCATCCAGCCTTCCGGAATGTTGTTGCAGACGACTTGGGTATTGGCTTCGGCATCGAATTTATCGGCGGCGATACTGTCAACCGGCAACAGGAATTTGACGTTGGCGGCTTTGGCGTCTTCAAGTGTTTTTTTGGCAGTTTCGAGCAGGTCATCTTCGCAGAGCGAATTGCCGATGTTGTATCCGAGTGCCTTCTGGAAAGTGTAAGCCATGCCTCCACCAATCAGAATCGTGTCCACCTTTTTCATCAGGCTCTGCAAAACTTCCAGCTTGCCGGAGACCTTGGCGCCGCCAATGATCGCCAAAAATGGCTTTTTCGGGTTTTCGACGGCGGAGCCGAGGTATTCGAGTTCCTTCTGCATCAGGAAACCGGCTACGCAGGGTGCGCCTTTTTTCTTCATGAATTTGCAGATCGAGGCCGTCGAGGCGTGGTCACGATGTGCGGAGCCAAAAGCGTCATTGACATAAACATCGCCATAGCTGGCAAGCTTCTCCGCCATCTTTGCCTTCTCGACCTTCATCTCCGCCTTTTTCGCGGCATATTCCTCTTCGCTCATCTCGTCCGTTTGCTTGGCTTTGCCTTCTTCCGCCTTGTAAAAACGGGTGTTTTCGAGCATCAGGATTTCGCCGGGCTTGAGGGCGGCCACGTCGGCATCGGCCTGCATGCAGTCTGCGCTGAATTTGATGCAGCGTCCCATCAGCTTGGCCAAATAGTCTGCCACCGGCTTCAGGCTGAATTCCTTTTCGTAACCTTTGCCTTTCGGACGTCCCAGATGGCTCATCAGTGTCAGAGCAGCGCCCTGCTCGATGATGTAGTTGATGCTGGGAAGAGCAGCCTTGATACGGGTGTCGTCAGTGATCTCCTGCACGTCATTTAACGGCACGTTGAAATCAACCCGCATGATCACTTTCTTGCCACGTAAATCAATATCACGAATCGTTTTCTTGTTCATCGAAACCAATCTCCATTTTGTTAATATGCCAAAAGAATATCGCGAAAATATGAGAAATACTTAATATATATGATCAAGCAAAGCACGTCTTGAAAAGCGGAAAAAAAATCCCCGAAGATTTAATCGAGGAATTCTTTTTGAACAACGAAATGCCCGAAAGGACTTGGCGCGGGCTGACGCCCGCAACCCATTTTTTGTCCACGGAAAGTACGGAAAGCGCGGAAAATTTTATTCAGGCTTTTCGTGAAGATTCCAGCAATTGTTCCCATGTATGCATCGGCAATTGTGTTGGCAATGCGCTTGGCAGGGGGTTGCCGGGATTCAAGACTAGGACTGCCGGGAAGCCACCGTTGGCAGCGGCCTTGAGTCCGGTGTCAGAGTCCTCGAAGACTAGGATTCGTTCGGGGAGACTGCCGAGGGCATTTGCCGCCATATGCAGCATGGCGGGATCGGGCTTGCGGCTTGCGGCTTCGCTGACGGTGACGCTATAGCTGAAATGTTTTTCCAGTCCGTAGGCGGTTAGGCAGCGGTCAATGAATTCCCGCGATGAATTGCTGGCCAGAGCGAGTTTTTTGCGTTTGCTCCAGTACTCAATAAATTCCTGTGCGCCCGGAAACAGTCTAAGACCGAGTTCCAGTTGGCGCAGAAGCGCGGCTTTGTGGTCAGACACCTGTAGCGGGTCTATATCTGTAATATCATGCCTGGCGAAGATCTTTGCCGCCAGGTCAGTGCTGGTGCTGCCGATGTAGTCCAGGCAATCTGCATAGGTCATTTCATAGCCGGCCAATTCCCGCATGGCGCGCACCATCGCTTCAATATGCATTGGCTCGGTTGCAGCAACGGTATTGTCCCAGTCGAAAATAAAAGCGTCGTATTGTGAAAAATCAAGCATAGGTACAGGAGGGTGCAGGGGGTAGGGGGCAGGGTGCAGGGTGCAGGGTGCAGGTGGGGGCAGGGGGCAGGGTGCAGGGTGCAGGGTGCAGGGGGCGGGGTGCAGGGGGCAGGGTGCAGGGGGCGGGGGGGCAGGGTGCGTGGTGCAGGGGGCGGGGGGCGGGGGCAGGGGTGGGCCGGAGTTTTTTTACTGGCTGAGACGGAGCATCGCTTCAATGGAGCGACGCGCCCGCAAGGCAACGGATTCAGGAACTGTAATCACTGTTTCCTCGTTTTGTAGGGAATGCAGCAGTTTTTCGAGGGTGGTCTTCTTCATGTCCGGACATAGCAGGCAGTCGGAAACATGAATGAATTCCTTGTCCGGGGTAGCCTTGCGCAAGGCATGCATGATGCCCTCCTCGGTAGCGACCAGGAATTTGTTGGCCGGATTGTTTTTTACCAGATCAAGCATTTCACCGGTCGAGAGGACAAATTCTGTCTGCTGCTGGACCTCCGGGCGTGTTTCAGGATGCACCATTAACGGAACTCCAGGATGGGACGCCTTGATTTTCCGGACGGCGTCACCCGAAAGCTGTTCATGAATGGGGCAATATCCGTCCCAGAGAATCAATTTGCGCCCCAGTTTCTTTTCGACGGATTTTCCGAGGAATTGATCCGGCACAAAAATGATATCACAATCTGTTCCCAGGCTGGCAACGACTTGCACGGCATTGGATGAAGTGCAGCAGATGTCGCTTTCCGCTTTGACTTCGGCGGTGGAATTCACATAGCAGACGACTTTTGCGCCGGGATGTTTTGCTTTGAACTGGCGAAGCTGCTCGCCGGTGATCATGTCGGCCATGGGGCATCCGGCATCCGGGTCCGGCATGATGACTTTGCGTCCGGGATTCAGGATCGAGGCCGTTTCAGCCATGAAGGAAACCCCGCAGTAGACGATCAAGTCTGCATTTTCAAGATGCGTGGCCTTCACGCTAAGTCCAAGAGAATCCCCGACATAATCCGCCACATCCTGGATTTCGGCAGGCTGATAAGTATGCGCCAGAATTACCGCATTCTTTTCCTGGCGCAGCGCATTGATCTGGGAAATAATCTCTTTCATAATTGGCATGGCCCTCCGCAAGGATGGTAAAAAATAAAAAATAACATCCAGGGAGGATTTTGCAAGTGCATCAGCGCCATTCAAGGCTTTTTCCGGGCAATTCTTTTTGAACAACGAAATGCCCGAAAGTACCCGAAAAAATTTCATGGAAATGGCTTTGTCTGCGAGAACAAGTCGTATTTTCCATGAAATTTTTTCGTGTCCTTTAGTGTTTTTAGTTGTAACCTGAATCCGTGAAGTAAAAAACGCATCGCCATTTTTACGGATTCAGGAACTCTGATTTTGAAAAAATGACGATTTTTCAACCGGCTGCACTCGCTGCCTGGTTATATT
>JAPXLT010000262.1:0-6628 GCA_033809415.1 Lentisphaeria bacterium | reverse complement strand
CATCTTGTTTCTGGAATTGCAGGATGCCATCCAGGCTGACTGCGCCGGGTGACAGGAACAATTCCTGGGCATGGCAGAAAAAAAACAGGCAGAAAATCCCGGCAATGACGGTCTTACCCATGCGATATTGGCGGCCATTCAGAAAAAATGACATTTCATATTCCTTAGACAGTATGGATGAGTTCTAAGACGAAGAGTATTAAGGAACTCCGAAATAATGGTCTCCAAAACCTTCCATGAATAATTATATCATCAGCAACGGGGTCTTGCAAGGCTAGTAACTGGAAAGTGACAAAAAACATGTATTTTTGTCTTATATCATAAATTCCCTTTTCTGTTATAAATGCTTTGGCAATGCCTCAGTCTTCTGTAGTACAAGGTTCAGGGGAATGGGGTGCGTGGTGCATAGTGCGTTGGGAACGGGTGCAGGGGGCGCTGGTTTAAAAAGTAGCGCAACCGTCCCGGTTGTGATTATTCTGACCGTCGTGGGGTGCGGGGGGGGTGTTCTTGTCCTGTCCACACTGTCCACACTGTCCACCACGTCTGACCCGCACTACGCACTACGCACTACAGAAGACTAACCCATTAAATGCTTTGGCATTATTTTTTACGCTTATCCATTTTAGCTTGTTTCTTTTCTAAAGATGTATTATTGTATCATAAACTACAGGAGGTCATTCATGTTGCAAAAGACGACGGCAGTCGAGCGGTATTTGTTGGAGCGCATTTCGGACGGGACTCTGGTTCCGCATCAGCGTATTCCCTCGCAGCAGCAGTTGATGAACCGTTGTTCTTGTTCCCGGACAACGGTTGTCAGGGCGCTGAAGAATCTGACCAGTTCCGGTCATATCAGTTCCCGCAAAGGCAGTGGCGCATTTGTTCGCCCGGGGCCCTATGGAAGTGAGATCAAGTCTCTGGTGATTATTGGAGATAACCGTGAAAATTCACCGATGTTTCCTTTTTCCGAGATGCTTTTTTCGTTGGATACAGGGGACTTGCCAGTGCGCTGGGTCAGTAATGATTTTGCCATGGGGAATGCCAATGATTACTTCCAGCCAGGGCAGGCGATTCTCTGGTTGCTGCCTTCCGAAAATCAGGTTTTGCTGATGCGTCATCTGAAGCAGAAAGGATTGCCGCAGCTTCTGATCAATCGCAGTTATGAGGATTTTGACTATATTTGCACCGAAGTAAGAGAAAGTCTCGAGGAGGGACTGACTTGGCTCTTGCAGGAGTCTGGGCCGGAACTGGCCTTTCTGTCCAAGCTGCCCGGCAGCCGGTCCCCTTATTTGAATGAACGCATCATTGCCTTTTATGAAATCTGCTTGGAACTCGGCGCCAAACTTTCTCCGAACGCAATTTTCAAACAGAATTTTACCGACCTAGCGGGCAGCTTTGAAAATATCGGGCGAAAATTATTTGCAGTGCCCGGTTTTCCCCGGTCGATCTTTGTAATGAACTATGATTTGGCGGTACCCACCGTGCTTTGTGCCGCCCGTTATGGTTTGGCATTGGGAAAGGATTATACCCTGCTGATCTTCGATATGGCATCGGAATTGATCGGCCAGAAAGGCATTGCCATGATGCGCCAGCCAATGAACTTTTTCCGTCAAAGCATAGAAGGATGGCTGCAAATTGCCGATAAGCCGGAACGCCCACGTTTCGAAGCCCGACGTAAAACAGACCTGATCCATTGATTAAGGAGTTGTTCAGAAATAGATGCCGGCGAGCCGCTGGCGTTCCATGTCGCCTCCAAAAAAGTAAAGCTGGGTGACAATTTTTTTACAACTAAAGACACGAATGGACTCGAAAAAATTTCATGGCGAGTACAACACATTCGCGCAGAAAAAGCCATTGCCATGAAATTTTTTCGTGTCCTTTCGTGCTTTTCGTTGTTCAAACTCAAAAAAACGCAAAAAAACGTCAAAAAATTCTTGAAATGATTTGACAGATGTGAAAATAGTGTTATTGTCTTAACGAAGACGAGAATTGTTAATGTTGTCATAGTTTGTCATGTTTTAGTGTGTCTCCATGTAAAAAGAGGAACAACGATGATACTGACATTAAAAGAGCTGGCGGAGTATTTACGGGTCAATGAGCGGACGATTTTGCGGATGCTGAAGACTGGCAAGATCCAAGGTGCGAAGATCGGTGGGCAATGGCGCTTTAACGGCAGCCAGATTGATCGTCTTTTCTTTCCTTCGACTCCGGTTGATGATGACGATGACGAGGAAATGCCGATGTCGATTCTGACTCGCCCGCACATTGGGATTCCGGTGAGCCGGATGATGAGCGAAGACCGCATGGTTTTGGACATCAAAGGCAAAAATACAGAGGAAGTGATCACGGAATTGACGGATCCCCGTTTTTTTGCCGGCCTAGTTCTGGATGTGCATGATCTTCGGGAAAAATGCATGGCCCGCGAGAATGTTCTCAGCACCGGGGTTGGCAATGGCATTGCAATTCCACATCCGCGGGACCCGGTGACTACATTGCGCGCACCTGCCAGCGTCATCTACGGCTATTCGAAAAAAGGTGTGGATTTCAATGCACCGGATGGAAATCCTGTTCACTTCTTTTTCTTGGTCTGCAGCCAGAATATCGAGTTGCATCTGCATTTGATGGGCTGCATGGCTCGCCTCCTCAAGAATGAGGACTTTCTCAAAGCCCTGCCAAAATGCGTTGAAAAAGCCGATGTCATCAAGCTGGTCATGGAACATGAACGCGATGAATTCCTTATCCATGACCGCCTCGAAGACGAGGAAAACTAAGAGATAGGGGGCAGGGTGCAGGGTGCAGGGGGCAGGGTGCAGGATGTAGGGTGCAGGGTGCAGGGTAAAATTTCGTGCCTTTTCGTGTGGTTCGTGGTTAAAAAATATGTTGTATGCGCCTATTTATTCTTAGGGCGGCGCACGATAGCAACAAGTTTGCCGAAGAGTCTTGTGCCGGCGTCGCCTATTTTCCGGAAATTCAGAAGGGTCTCGAGTCGGCTTTTTTTGAGATCGATGGCTTTGACCGGGCAGAATTCATGGCAGCAATAACAGCGAATGCAGGTAAGATCATTGACTTCTTTGCCTGGCGCCAAGTCCGGGTCGATCGCAGGCGGTGCAACCGGACAGCCTCTCGAACAGCGATGGCATCGGATGCAAAGATCACGTCGGATAACCGGGCGTGCGGCAACCTGCCGCCGCAACCAGCGCAACCAGCTCGCCGGCAAGGGAAGAATACGCATAACATTCGCCGGCGCCTTGACTAATTTAAAATCCGATACTTGCAGACTCTCTAAAGGTGCCCCGTAAAGCTGGATTTCCTCGAGGCGGGTTGCTCCGAAATCCGCTCTGCGTGCAGCCAGATTCAGAGGATTGCGTTCTGGGTCCAGGCCGATCAGGTGACAGGCAACGACATCGATAGCCGCCAGGTCGGTGCTTGCCAGCAAAGCGCCTAGTTTGCGCGGGTGCCCACCGCTGGGTCCCTGCCCTTCCATCGCGACAATGCCGTCCATGATTGCCAATGCCGGTTTGGCGAGGCGGTTGATATCGATCATCAGGTCGGCAAGATGGTCACGGTTCTGGAAACGAAAATGATATTGCCCCTTGGCAGTGCCAGGAATCAGGCCAAATTGATTCTTGATGGCGCCGGTATAGGCCATCTGCACATGGGTTTTCAGCTTTGGCAAAGTGATCAGTACCGGACAGTCACGCAGATGCCGAGTCAGTGCTATCCGCTTGCCAACCCGGTTGTCAAGGTCTTCAAAAATTTCCGTTTCCTGGAAATTCAGGATGCCGGCGCCTTCCTGTTCGGCTACTTGGCTCATGCCGCAGGATTTCATATTGGTCAGGGTGTCGCCGACTCCAGGCCCGTCGCCGATCAGGGGAATCCCACCGGCTTCTTTCACTAGGCGGATGACTCCCCGTAAAAGTTCAGGATGAGTTGTCACTGCCTGCTCCGGACGGGCCGGCGCCAGCAGATTTACTTTCAGGAGGACTTTCTGCCCGGGCTTGACAATGCCCTGCATGCCCCCAAAGGGCTTCAGCAATTCACGCAAAGCCGACAGAATACGCTCGCGATCCTCATAGTCAGGAACTGACGCCAGAGCGACAACAGAACGAAAACGAGCATCTTTTACAAATGTACTATTTTCAGCCATTTTTTTGCTTTTGTTTCATCGGTCTGAAAAGGATGGCCAACAAACAGGCGGCGATGGCGTAACCAAGTAGCCCGCCAAGGATATGGCAAATAAGAGAGGCTGAAACCAGGCTGGTGACTGTCTCCGGCAGCAGAGGCGGCAGCCAAGGAATAAATAAGACATCGAGAAAGATTCCCCCCGCCAAAGCGCTGCCAAGGCAGATCAGCACGCCGAAAAACCAGAAGAGGACTTTGGTCAAATAAACGATCAAGCAAAGGCAGAGCAGACTCGAAAGCAGCATCAGCAGATATTTCCACCAGTCCTGACGCCAGTTGATCCCCTCCTGATCGAGTTCCAGAACACGAAGCTGCTCCAAATCCAACACCGGACGGGAAGGTGCAGGGCTGGAAGAAAGCTCGCTGCCGTCATTGGTCAACGAAGCCGATGAATTCAGCGAAGACTCAACCTCGTACGCACAGACCCTGACAAGAGCCAGGCTGCTGAGCAGAAAAATCAGCAAAAGAATCCGTTTCATGTCCATTGCAAGTCCATTGTCAAGACGGATTATCCTAAAAAAAAGCAGTCAAAGCTGATTTTTAGTCCTACTTCCTTTGTTTTCAGAATTTTGTGAAGTTTATTCCGTTCACCGTATTGATGCAGGGCGACTTCAGTACTACTCCCTCAAAACCTTCTTTTTCGGTGATGGGAGAGGAAAACCGGCTTCATGCCGGCGAGCCGCCGGCGCTCCATATCGCCTCCGACGCAATTGCGTAAAGCCGACCTTGGCACACAAGAATTTCGCCAGAGCAAGCTCATCCGTCAAAGCCGTAAACCCTACAAATTTTCCGGATTTTCCGTGCTTTCCGTGGACAAAAAAAAGATTCTGATTGCCGATCAATGGAAAAAGTCAACTGCTTTTTTTAGGATTACAGCAAAAAAAAAGCTTCTGCTTCAATAAAGAAACAGAAGTTTTTGCGACGTCAGACACTACCCTGATCCCACAAGGGAACAGGCAATGTCCAAGTCAGGAATCAGAAGCGTTTGCCGCCGCCGTGGGGACGCCCACCGCCGAATCCGCCACGCTCACCGCGGTGTTCGATGGGTTTTGCTTCGTTGACGGTCAACACGCGACCGTTGTTCTCTTTGCCGTTCATGGCTTCAATTGCGGCTTGTGCCTCGTTGTCATTAGCCATTTCGACAAAGCCGAATCCTTTGCTGCGACCAGTATCACGATCCGAAATCACGCGTGCGCTGGTAACTTGACCAAATTGCGCAAACAGCGATTCCAGTTCCGAATCCGATACCGAGTAGCTCAGATTCCCGACGTACAATTTCTTGCCCATTTCTTTCTCCAAACTGAAAACTCCGGCTTCCTTCTTTTACTTTCCGAAGCCGATTGCTGGAAAGAGGTCTATATGGCGACCTGAAACTGCATAATTCAGAAAACCCAAGGAAGAGAAAGGGGCCAAGAAAAGACAATCATCCGTTCAATCATCCATTTTCTTTCTCATTTTTCAGCGATGCAGGAGTTAAAATATACCGCCAAATTCCTGCAATGCAAATGGCTTTGCAGATTTTTTTCAATTCCAAATTCTTTTTTAAACAACGAAATGCCCGAAAAGCCCCGATAAAATTTCATGGAAGTGGCTTTTTCTGCGAGAATGTATTGTGCTCGCCATGAAATTTTTTCGTGTCCATTCGTGTCTTTAGTTGTAAAAAAAAACTGAGCCAGTTTACTGACGCATTGCGTTTTTGTTAAGGTTTTCGAGCAGTTCCGGGAGGAGTTCTTCGACGGTGCCGGAGTGGTAGTCGCCGCTGACGAACTGTGGCAGTTCGAGAAGTTTCATGGCGAAGTCGCGGGTGGTGCACACTCCTTCCACTTGCAGTTCCCGCAGTGCATTTTTACTGCGGGCGATGGCTTGTTCGCGGTTGGTGCCATGGGCGATGATTTTACCGAGCATGCTGTCATAATACGGTGGGATGACATAGCCGCTGTACAGGTGCGAATCCACTCGCACACCGGGACCGCCTGGTGGCAGATAATGCGTGATTTTGCCTGGGCATGGCGCGAAATCCCGTCGGGGGTCTTCAGCATTGATACGTACTTCAATGGCATGGCCGCGCAGGCGGATGTCTTTTTGCCGCCAGCTAAGCTTGTCGCCCAGCGCAATACGGATTTGCTCACGAACCAGATCGACTCCGGTTATCATCTCTGTCACCGGATGCTCGACTTGCAGGCGCGTATTCATTTCCATGAAATAATAGTTGCCATCCTGGCTGAGCAGAAATTCCACGGTGCCTGCTCCGACATAATCTACGGCCTTCGCAGCGTTGATGGCTGTTTCGCCCATTTTTTCCCGCAGTTCAGGGGTCAGTGCGGTACAGGGAGTTTCTTCGATCAGTTTCTGATGATGGCGTTGCAAACTACAGTCACGGTCGCCAAGATGGACGACGTTCCCGTGCCGGTCGGCCATCAGCTGAAACTCAACATGCCGCGGGTTGATC
>JAPXLT010000261.1:0-6639 GCA_033809415.1 Lentisphaeria bacterium | reverse complement strand
GATCGGTCGGAGAAAAAAGACAGAAATTAGCGGTACCTTAAAAGAGTTGCATGTCAATGACTTGGAAATTTCTTTCCAGAAAAATCTTTCTGAAAAAACAAGAAGTCGAGTGAGTAGCACGAAATTTTTTTATAGGGTTGTTACTCTGACGGATGGGATGGCACGCAAATTTGCAGCCTAATTGGTTGTTTTATCTGACAGATCGGTGGATTGGCATAACATATATTACGCCGTAGGCGTTTACCCATGTTTAACCCCAGCCTGGGGTGGGAAATCCCCCCAAAGACAGTGCCTTGTAAACCAGGGCGTTTCCATTCTTTTTCATGGACATGGACAAGAATGGACACGAAAAAATTTCATGGGAAGTACGACGCATTCTCGCAGACAAAGCCACTTCCATGAAATTTTCCGCGCTTGCCGTGAACAAAAAATAGGTTGTTGCTGGCGGCTAGGCCACGCCAAGTTATAATTGTGAGATATGTGTGATCTTTTATATTGCTGTGATTTTTCATGCATAGTGCATGGTTTTAGCGGGTTTCCGGGATTTTTTTTTCGAGAAAATCGACGATTGCGCGGCAGGTCAGTCCGGTCACAGATGCTTCCTCTTTCTTTGCCTGTTTTTCGAGTTTTTTATAGAGGGATTGAGGGATTAAGACAATTCTTACTGTCCGTTCTTTGATTGGCGCAGTCATGCTGATCTCCTGCATCCCGCCGAGTTTTTTATAAATGTGCACGGCGCATGAAATATTTGCAGATAAAATAATGCACGGGGCATGATATGCAAGTGTCTTTTGATCAATTATTTTTGCTTTTTGGAAAAATGATCAGCGTGCGTTATATTAGGTGCGTTTATCATGGGGAAACTCACTGCAAGCAAGTATTTTACTTCATCTGACCAGTGAACTTTTTGAGATGGTAATTCTGATATGACTTATAAAATCACTCCACGTCTGATTAGCTTGCTGCGAAATGAGTTGAAGAGGAATGGGAACAAAACGGCTGCGTTGGCCCGGAAGATCGGTATCAATCCCAGCTATATTTTCAAATATTTGAATGGGACGGTAAAGAGTGTGCAGGCGGACACCTGGGAGAAGTTATGCCAATATTTTCCTGAGATTGATGAGCGTCCGATGGTTATTCGTGGCAACACGTCTCCGGTGAAAGTCTCTTTCGGGCAGTTTCCTGTGATATCGTCGGAGGTTGTTTCGGAGGCGCATCAGTTTTTTTATTTGCCGATAGCGGAATATGCCATTGACAATCCGGAGAAGCTGGTGTCTTTCTCCATGGGGCGTCCTGGTGATTTTGCCATCGAGATCGTCGGTGATTCGATGCTGCCCTGGTATCCGGCTGGGACGATCCTGCTGGTACGCCCGAACATCCGGCTGTCAAGCGGGGATCCGGTGATAGCGGTGCTGGAAAGCGGCGAAGTCGTCTTCCGGATTTTTTATGAGGGGAGCAAAAAGATCACGCTGGCGAGCCTGGATGGCGATGAGAGGCATACCTATCAGTTTGACATCAAAGGCAACGCCTATGTCAAAACGGTCTATAAAGTCATTCAGTCGATGCGGGATGAAGCGATGATCCTCAGGGCGATGCGGGAGCGCGGACTGCTTCGGGCGCTGGAAAAATATGAACGGTCTTGAGAGGCACTGTTTTTAACAACGAAATACACGAACAGGCTTGGCGTGGGCTGACGCCCACAACCTATTTTTTTTGTCCACGGAAAGCACGGAAAGCGCGGAAAATTTTGTAGGGTCGCTGCTTCGACGGATGGAATGGCACGCGAATTTATGATCTGGCCTATTGGTTTCTCCGACTGATCAGTCGGATCGGACGGATCAAGTAGATCGGCCCGATTGATCGGAGAAAAAAGACAGGAATTGGCAGTACCTTAAAAGGGCTGTATGCCAATGACTTAAAGCTTTTTTCCCAGAAAAATCTTTCACAAAAAAGAAGATTCTGGGTGATAGTACGAAAAATTTTCGTGCCTGTTCGTTGTTAAAAAAGCATTAACGAGTATTCTCAGGGGTTTTCGGCGTTCATCGCGCTACGGATTTTTTTCTTGTATTGGCTTGGCTGACAATCAAAGTGTGTCTTGAATACTTTTGAGAAATAGAGTGGATTTTCGTATCCACAACGGGCGGCGATCTGCTTCACGCTTAATGGCAAGGTACTATCTTTCATCAGCCGGCTTGCGTAATCAAGACGGATACCAGTCAGATAACGCCCGGGACTCATATTGAAATATTTATTGAACTGCCATTTCAAAGTGCTTTTCGAGCAGCAGGCGACCCGGGCAAGTTCGTCCACAGTAATTTTCTTGGCAATATTGTTTTCAATGTATTCCCGGCAGGCGACAATAGACGGCGGCAAGGAGGACTTTTGCAGTTTTCCGGCAGTATACAGGATGATGGCGAAAGCAAGCGTCGAGAATTCCTCGGCATCCTTTACTTCGCCCAAGGAACTAAGCTGAAAAGCCCTGCTAAACAGGCGGTCAAACTTCTCGCTGCAAAACTGCGTTATGACATTCACTGTGTCAAAATTCAACTCGTGTTTGAAGGCGGATAGAATCTGCCCGCTGAAAATAATGTATCTTTTCAGGCATTTCCCGGCGGCACCAGTAGCAAGCTTAACGGTGCCGGGGGGAATGACAATCGCCTCACCGGCAGAAACGCAGTACCGCCTGCCATCTTTTGTGACATCCAGTTCGCCCTCCAAGACAATCTGTAAAGAAAAATAATCGGCCTCGTCATGAATGATCCAGTATCCTCGTGGCCAATAATTGTTGTCAGCGAGACGTGACAGCCAAAGGAAGGGCTGGGATGAACATAATGGCAGCCAACTGGTGGAATCACCACGCACATAAGGGACAAGACGGTTGTTAAAGCGGGACTTGCTGGTTAAACTTACCGGCGCCATGAGAATTGTCCTTTTGTCGATGTTTTATGACTTTTTCACCATGTTTTACTGACTAAAATCACTTGTTTTATATTTTCTTGATAGTTATACTATACCATGAGACAGCTTTTTTTGCAGAACCTGATAAACTTATGGAGCTGGTCATGAAAAAAAGTCTTTTTACTGTTTTAGCTGTTATCCTGAGCCTGTGTGCAGTTGCCCAAACTCCGCCCGTTGGCGACCAGGTGTCTTTTCTCCCGAGCTCGGGAAGACTCATTGCCAATCCGCTTCTTGCCACGCAAGTACAGTGGCCGGTCTTTCAATATGCCGGAAAAGATTATTGGCAAATGTTAACCCCCCGCTGGCTTTCGATGCAAGGATTGAGCAATGAAGATTTTGTGCAAAATTCAGGACATGTAATCGACCTGTACTATGCAAATCAAGGAGAAATCAGGGGCGATTTACGCAAAACAATAATCAAAGAGCTGGAAATCTTCCGGGATGGCAAAAACACCGCTATGGACGCCATGTTGGAATTCAGTGCCGAAGAAGAAGACGCCTTTTTTTACGATCTGGAAAAAATTCAGGATGGGAGCTTCTCGAGCAACGGTTTTGTGATTGGGAACAGCAACGATTTCCGCCGACGCAATGACGGCCTGGCATTCGAGATAACGGTTCATCAGAAAGCCACGCAGGCATTGGAAAAGATACGCATCACTACTGCTGGGCGTGGCAGCGCTCCTTTGGCACAGCTGGAAATAGTCGATCCGTCAGGCAACGTTCTTTCTGCTTGCTACCGGAGGAAGGATGACGACCAAGTCTGGGAACTGACGCTTTGCGAACCATGGCTGGGGGATTCCTTTACCATCCGTTGCAAGTCGCGGCAATCTCTCTACAAGCTCCTCGAGGTACCTGCCAAGCTCGAGGAACGATTGAAAAAAGTGCCATTTCTTGACCGTAATTTTTATTTCAGGCAAAAAACACCCTACCTGAAAAAGAACAATATCGACCGTGCCTCGATTGCAAAAATGCACAGCAAATTCCCGGATACCTTCATCGGCCAAATTGTCGGCGAAGTGGAATCAAATTTTTTCCAGAAGCTCAACAACCCTATGCGTTTCCGCGAACAACTTGTTGAGCAGGCATCGATCGTTTCCACTTATAACCGCACCATCGAAGAGGCCGAAGCCAGCTTGCGCGCTTGGTGGAAACAGTACATCGATTTTTTCGGCGAACTGGGAGCAATGAGCGGCGGAATGACTGCTGCACAGTATTTTTATGAATGGGGAGTGCCGCTGGCTATGGCCGGCTCGCTGAACGAAGCACCGTGGTCAAACAACCGTACCATCTTCAGTTTCACTCGAAGCGGTGCAAGGCAATATGGAAAACCGTGGGCTGCATACCAGACTTCCTACGCTCTGGGCGCTTCGGCATCAAGCCGCTTAACCGAAGAAGAAGCGCTGAAACTGGTTACCCCTGACAGGCCTTGGAGCGATGGCCTCGATTTCGGCTTGGCACCTTCCGCATTCAAACGCTGCCAGTACATCGCCTATTATTCCGGCACCAGCTTCCAATTGTTTGAAACCGATCCAATGGGGCTGGCAGTCGAAAACAAGGAAAACAAGCAGTGGGCACTCACCCAAAACGGCGAAGCGGTCAAAGACATGTACCGTTGGAGCCGCACGGAAGCCGGCAAACGCGGCAGTTTCTATGCGCCGATCCTATTTCTTGCTGATTACTATCATGGCAACTGGGAATGGAAACATGCCAGTGAATGGAAAATCTGGTACATGTATCCCTATCAGGATGCGGATTATATGTTCCATCATGTCACCAGGGCCTTTGACCCATTCCCCGGACATGACTACGGAGGCGAAGGCTGGCCTTTGATGAAGGACAAGGGCTGGAGCCTGGTCAATTCCCGGCTTGGCGACATCTATGACCTTTATTTCGCCAATCCGCCATCCGGCGTGGTCACTCTCGAGGAATTGTTTAAGTACCCGCTGGCGATGCTGTTGGGAAATGTGCGCTTTTCTGAAGAGTTACTGGCAAACATGCAAAATTATGTCGAGAAAGGGGGGACATTGGTGCTCAACGCCGCGCAGCACCAGTCTTTCCTTTCCGATGCAAAATTCATCGGTGCCGAGCTTGCCGACGAATGGATCGATATCGATAACATGAAAGTGCGCAAGGTAAAAAATATCACCGGCGAAGTGATGGCCGGCGACGCCTCCATGCCCTTGATAATCAAAAACCGCTATGGACAGGGCCAGGTGATCTTCATGACCCCCTATTTCCTTTTGGACATGAAAAACAAAAAACAGCCATTGCCGTGGCTGGAGGATTTCCTGCTCAGGTTGCAGGCGGAGCTGTGCCCCGTGCAGGTGTCGGGAAATATACATTTTCTCTTCAACAAGATGGATGGCGCAAACTGGAAGCTGGTGCTGCTTAATCATCGCGGCGTGTACAAGCACCCGATGCGGACAAAAGAATATTTCTTCCCCGAATATGCTGCTACTGTAAGCATTGAAGCGCCACCCGGCACCAAGGCCAAGGAAGTGAGGCTGAATGAAAAAATCACGCAGGAAGGCAATGTCTTCACCCTGAACGTGCCGGCGGGCGAAATCGCAGTCGTCGATCTCGAAGTGCCGGATTTCACCGCCGCACCCCTGAGCAATGCCGAAATTACCCGCAAAGGCGGATTCTTCGAAGAGTTCAATGCCAATCATGGCCTGCTGCTGAAAAGCGATTTCACCGAGCAACGTAACGACGGTCTTATCGTTGATGAGTCAGGACGTCAGAATCACGGCAAATTGATTGACGGGCTGAAAGCCGTGGACGGTGCCCTGCATTTTGCCGCCGACGGGGCATTTGCGCTTTATTACCTGAAAGTACCGAAAACCCCGCTGTACGAGGGTACCATCGAATGCTGGGTGCGCCCTGACTCTTCACTGGCGGAAAACAAGCAAATGGTAATGACCAATGAATGGATCAAAGTAGGGATGGATAACGGCAGGTGGTATGCCAGCTTCTACGATTTTGCCAAAAGTGACAGCATTACCGGCCCCCAAGTCGAATTCGATCAATGGACACACCTGGCCTTCACCTGGAACAGGAATGTCGCGGAATTTTATGTCAACGGCGAAAAAATAACCAGGGAGTCCGGACCGCTCTTTCACATCAATGCACTCGATGGCATTAGTGACAGCAATGTAAGACTGTTTCTGGGAACCCATCATCACATCAGAGCTGATCTCTTCAAGGGGCAGATTGACGCAGTCAGATATTATGGACATTACTTCGACAAAAAAGCAATGGTACATAAATATCAGGAATGCCTTTTACAAAGAAACAACGCAGAACAACAACAGTAACGGAAGAATTCTTTTTGAACAACGAAAAACACGAAATGCCCCGAAAATTTTTTATAGGGTTGCTGCTTTGACGGATGAGCTTGCACGCGGCTTAAAAAGTAGCGCAACCGTCCCGGTTGTGATTGATGTTTGCCATCACATGCCCGAACGTTCCCATGTGCAAAAGGGGGGATGCAGGTTGCTCGAATCGGTCGGCTTACGGCATAACGCATTACGCCGTAGGCGTTTACCCATGCTTACCCCAGGCTTTCAGCCTGGCAGGGCGTTTTCATTCTTTCACCTAACTTCTTGTTGTGTAAAGATTTTGGATAGAAATTACGCTGTGGATAGTTCCTATGTCTCGCCCTTTCAGGGCTTTGCGGATGGG
>JAPXLT010000260.1:0-6663 GCA_033809415.1 Lentisphaeria bacterium | reverse complement strand
GTGTGGGTGCAGGGGGCAGGTTTTTAACCACGAACCACACGAAAAGCCACGAAAATTTTTTATAGGGTTTGCTGCTTTGATGGATGGGGGTGGCAGGGGGCAGGAGGGGGTGTCAAGCGCTGACGCAGTCGTTTTTCGCCTGGCACTGGTCTCTATGCAGGATATAAATCCGGTGCAGTGAGCCGATGGCAACTAGCATTGCTGCAACCGAAAAGGTGACTCGCAGATTGGTGAGTTGTGCCAGAATTCCGCCGCCAATTGCACCGGTAATTCCGGCAATGCCAACAACAGCTTCGTTGATGGCCAGATAATGTGCGCTTTTCACGGGATGAACTAACGCGTAAAATACCAGCGTGAAATAAAAATATCCGCTGTAACTTCCGTACAATATGGCTGCCGCATAAAGCAACGGCAGCGTTTTTCCGGAGGCAAAGAGCAACAGTCCGGCCAAGCCGGCGAGGCCTCCCAGAAATGCTGCTGATGGCTTGTACATCCAGCGTTTGCTGTTCATCCAGGCGAGTCCCCAGATCACCTGCATGACGCTGACCAGCGCCAGGATCGAGCCGGCATGAATTTTGGCCAGGCCAAGGTCCACGGCCAGCTTCGGTTCGAGGGTGCGGACAATGGAAATGGTCGTAGTGCCAACTCCGGCGCCTAGCCAGCCAAGCCAGGCATAGTCCGGATATTTCCCATAGTCAACATCAGACTCGCGTGGTTTCTGCTCGATGGCAGGCGTGGCAGTCGCACGAAGTTTTTCCACCAGCAAAACACCCAGAGCGAGACAGAGGGAGAAAACGACATTGGTATAGAATCCGGTTTTCCAATCTAGGATTCCGAAAATAAAGGGACCGGTAGCCTGTCCTGCGCTCCAGGCGGCAGTATACATGGCCGTCGAGTAGACGATCCCGCTGGCGGAGTCCTTACTCTCGAAACTCTTCATGAAAACTTGGAACGGAGTGCAGTAGAAAGCGGAGCCAACTCCGACCAGGGCGATCCATAAATACTGCAAATGGAGATTTGGGAAGACGACAAACCCCAGTGAAACCAGTGCCAGGAAAAATCCTGCCCGGATGATGATTCCACCTGCATTTTTTTCGTTGACAATGCGTCCCACTATGAGCGAACTCAGCGAATAGATGATCGCCCACATGGCCGTCGTTCCGGTGATCAGAATCTCCGGCGAACCGGCTTCTGAAAAGCGAAATGCAGTGATGAAAAAGACGCCGCCAAGTACATAATTGATCAGAATCGGAAAAAGATAGATGAAAACGCGCAACAAGGCAAACCTCCGCCAGAATAAAATGAATGGATTATGGTAAAAATATAAATATAATCCCCCTTTCCTGCTATGACTCGCATTTTTTGTCCACGGAAAACTTGGCGAGAGCTGCCGCCCACAACCCATTTTTTAACCACGAACCACACGAAAAGGCACGAAAATTTTTATAGGGGTTGCTGCTTTGACGGAGAGATTGCAAGCGATTTAAAAAGTGGCGCAACCGTCCCGGTTGCGATTGATGTTTGCCCTCCCACGTTCGAACGTTCCCGCATGATCAGTTGTCCGTGTCCCGTCCGTGTCCCGTCCATGTCCCGTCCGTGTCCCGTCCGTGTCCCGTCCATGTCCCGTCCGTGTCCCGTCCGTGTTCAAAATCCCGTTTTTTACTTGACATTCTCTATATTTTGCTTTACAGTAACAATCTGGTTGTCCTGATGAATGTTTAATGGTTGACTGAGCTTATGGAACCAACTCTGATAATCGCACTGCTGCTTTCCGGGATTTTGCTGCTATTTTCTGAACTGTTATTGCCAGGCGGAGTCATTGGCGTCCTCGGTGGAATTGCCTTGATCGCAGGGCTATTTGGCATCTTCATGAACTATGGCTTCCTCTATGGCATTCTAGCCAGTCTGATCATTATCATTGTCACCTTTACCATTTTCTATCTCTGGTTCAAGTATTTTCCCAAGACAAAAGCGGGGAAACGCCTTCTGGTGGAAAGTGGTGCGCAGGCATGGCGCAGCTATGATCCGGAATATGAACAACTGCTCGGGCAAAGCGGGCGTGCACAAACCATGTTGCGTCCGTCCGGCAAAGTGATCATTAATGATCGCAAGTACGATGTAGTTACGCAGGGTGAGGTTCTTGATGCCGGCACGCTGGTGAAAGTGGTTGAAGTCGAAGGCAACCGGATTGTTGTCGAAAAACTCGAATCGTAGGAAGTTATTTGTTTCGATTGCAAAAAAAAGGAGAGGCGTTATGAGTGGCTTGTTGATTATTCTTAGTATAGCGGCGATAGTTGCACTTCTGGTGATAGCTTCCGTCGTTTTCCATTTCTTCGGCATCTGGATTCAGGCATGGGCTTCCGGCGCTCATATCTCGTTTATCACCATGGTTTGTATGTCGCTGCGAAAAATTCCGCCTGCTTTGATTGTCCGGGCCTATATTCAGTTGCGCAAGGCGGGCATTGAAACGATCACCAGCAATGACCTCGAGTGTCATTTCATGGCTGGCGGGGATGTTCTGAAAGTCGTCAATGCATTGATTGCCGCTGACAAGGCCGGCATCAAACTGGATTTCAAACGTGCTGCCGCCATTGATCTGGCCGGGCGGGATGTCTTCGACGCGGTTTGTACCAGCGTCAATCCCAGAGTGATCGATTGCCCGGACCCAAGCAAGGGGCGTGTTTCGATCGATGCAGTCGCCCAAGACGGAATCCAGGTCAAGGCCAAAGCGCGGGTCACGGTGCGCACTAACCTCGACCGCCTCGTCGGCGGCGCCACCGAAGAGACGATCATTGCCCGGGTTGGCGAAGGCATCGTCAGCACCATTGGCTCGTCAGATTCCTATACTTCCGTGCTGGAAAATCCGGATCAGATATCGAAGCGCGTCCAGGAGAAAGGGTTGGACAGCGGAACGGCATACGAAATTCTGTCGATTGATATTGCCGATGTCGATATCGGCGACAATGTCGGCGCCCGTTTGCAGGCTGAGCAGGCTGAAGCGGATACCAGGGTGGCGCAGGCCCGGGCCGAAGTCCGCCGCGCCGCCGCCGTTGCCCAGGAACAGGAAATGCGTGCTAAAGTGCAGGAAATGCAGGCCAACGTCGTTGCTGCCCAGGCGGAAGTACCGTTGGCTCTGGCTGCTGCTCTGCGCGAAGGAAAATTAGGTGTGATGGATTATTACCGCCTTGAAAATCTCAAAGCCGACACCACAATGCGTCAAAGCATCGGCGGCGCGGAAGGAACGAATAAATAATAGATGTCTGCTGTTTTTGAACCCGAACCTCTGAAGGATGGTAAGGCGTCAGTAACCTGGATAGGCGAGGAATTCTTTTTGAACAACGAAATTTTTTCGTGTTCATTAGTGTCTTTCGTTGTAAAAAAACTGTCACCCACTGACGCATTACGATGGATGGTACAGGTTCTGACGGCAAGCCGGGAGATAGGACAATGAATGATTGGTTTGGCATTCTGATTTTTGTAGCGATTGCCGTCGCCAATGTTATACTTGAGCAGAAGCAGCAGAAAAAAAAGAAGGCGGCGCAACGTCCTGCTACTCCTGCTACTCCTGCTGCCCCTGCGCCGCCTGTGCGCAAACGCGCACCGGTGCAACGAAGAACCGAACCGCAGCCCAGTCGTCCTGCAACACCCGAGCCGACGTTGCAGGAGGCCTTGCAGAGCCTGTTTGAAAACAGTATGCTGGAACCCCAGGCTGAAATGCCGCCTCCACTGCCTTTGGAAACTTCGAAGCCAGTTGTCAGGGTTGTGGACGCAGCCACACCGCGACCAGTACCTGCGCAACCGCCGGAACCACCATCACCACCACAACCGCCGGAGCCACCCATGCCGTCGGCACCTAAGGCACAGACGCCCTGCCTGTTATCCAAATCTGATTTCCATAGTCGAGCCTCGTTGCGCCGAGCTGTCATCATGTCGGAAATCCTTGCAAAACCCAAGAGCTTGCAATGACTTTTTAACAACGAAAAGCACGAAAAGGCTTGGCGCGGACTGATCGCCCGCAACCCACACGGACTTTACACGGACGGGACACGGACTTTACACGGACGACAGATCGGACGGATCGCCATGTGCCAAGGTCGGCTTTACTTTTTCAGTCGGAGGCGATATGGAGCGCCGGCGGCTCGCCGGCATGAAGCCGGCTTCCCTCTCCCATCACCGAAAAATCAAAAAGTTCAAAAAATTTCTCAAAAATGAGAAAGAGCTTCAAGGTCAGCAACTTGCGAATCTGTTTTTTGGAAATCTTTCACAAAAAACAAAAAGTCGAGTGATAGTAGCACGAACGGTTTATTTTTGGCGGAAGGCATTTTTCATTTGTCGGATTTCGTGTATGCGGTAGCCTTGGGTTATGACCTCGATGATATCGAATCGGACGGACAGTTCCGGGGAGCCGATTTCGCGCAGATAGCGGCGTGCTCCGCGCATGATATGGCGACGTTTTGCCGCATCCACCGCTTCAGCCGGGCGGATGTCGGGTTTGTAACGGCGAGTCTTTACCTCGACAAAACACAATATGCAATTCTCCCGGACGACGAGATCAATCTCGTCTCGCCCGGCACGATAATTGCGACAGAGGATTTCACTGCCAGTATTTTCCAGCAGCCGGGCTGCGGCACGTTCCCCACGTCGCCCAAGACGCAAGTGTGCCCGCCGTAAACGCTGCCAGCGCCAACGCTTGCGAAGCAGCCTGAAATAATTGAATATCCCTTGCCAGTCCATCGACGTTTACTCCTGATCAAATCAGGCGTAAATTACACCGCTCGAGGAGGCTTGTCAATCATAGTCATAAACAATCATAAAAGTCATGGAATTTCCATGAATGCGGAAATATCCCCATCCAAAGATTTCAGTCCAATCTGTCACCTGCTATCTATAAAAGGAAGAAGTTTTTGCGTCTGGAATTATATTGAACAGAAAGAAAGATCTTCTCGCAAAAATCACGAGTATCAAAGTCGTGTTTGTTTCCCGAGAACAATTGAACCATAGTTGGGTACTACTTGCTAAAGAAACGACATTTGCAAATGGAAGTGTGTAGTTCATTTCATCCCCAAAAAATACACAGGATAAAGGTAAAACGCCTTTGCCCTGTGTGTTCTTCCTCCTATGCTGATTTGTTGCATACTATTCATTATCCAGGTGCATCCGATCGAATTTTGCCTGTGGAGTATCGTATCGTTGCATGTACACATTGTGGTATGGTGTATGATGATTTTGATGCCAGCGAAGCCGTTTTTGCACAATATTATGCCGAAACTGGAAAGTATAGTATGGATGAAACATGTGGAGCCGGCGGTAATTCATCTTCAGACATTGCTCGATTTGATCAAACGATAGACAATCTTCTACCATTTCTTCCGAATAAGCATCTTTCGATTGCCGATATCGGATGTGGCAAAGGCGGGCTATTAATGAGTTTATTTAATCGGGGATTTCATGATCTTTATGCAGTTGACCCTTCACCAGGTTGTATACAATATATCAAAAAACATTATCCCTTTAAAACCGCCTGTTCTGACCTTCGAACATACGAGCCAGGTATACAATTCGACTTGATTATCTGCAGTCAAGTCCTGGAGCACCTTTTCGATCCACGCGCCGGGATAGAAGCTGTTCGCCGTTTGTTGAAGCCTGGTGCCCTTTTTTATTGCGATCTTCCTGATGCATCAAGATATCTGAAATATACAAAGGCACCGCTGTATTTTTTTGATCAGGAGCATATCAATCATTTTTATCCTGCAACGTTAAAACGTTTGTTGGAAAGCAATGGTTTGCAGGTCGAACAACTGTTTATGCAGGAAAACTATCCTTTGGTTGGCTTTCCCTGTCCCAACCTAGCAGCAGTTAGCATCAGCAACGGATCGACCTACTGCGATGATGTACCAGCTGATTATACACCAACTATTCAGTACCTTCAAGATTCTCTCTCCAGAGAAAAATCGGTTGATCCGCATTTAAATACCAGGATCGCGGGGACAGGATATCTATGGGGAGTGGGAGCTTATTGTCTACGGCTGCTGCAGGAAGGCTCATTTAGGCATCTCGAACTTAACGGTTTGATTGATCTTGATGTAAAAAAGCAGGGAACCATAATTTCAGGACTCCGGGTTTTTCCTCCCTCGGTACTGAAAGAATGTAGCGATCCAAATATTTATGTCATAATTACCTCCGTTCTATATCAGCATCAAATTGAAAAAATGTTGGAGGAACTCGGCTTCTCTGGGCGTGTGTATAATCTCTGTGGATCAGTCTAGTGCTTTAGAGGATTCGCTACTCGTGATCTGGAACATTGCACAGTCTCCCAACATTGTGCTCTGCAGTTTTGCAACTTGTGGCAGATGGTAACGATGCTGAAGTAAATTTCTGGAACTGAACAAATATTGCATTGCATCATCGATCCAGCCTTTCAACCTAAAAAAAGCAGTCAAAGCTGACCTTTTGTCCTAATTCTTTTGTTTTCAAAGTTTTGTGAAGATCATGCCGTTCACCATGTTGGTGAACGGCGTCTTCATTACTACTTTCCCTCAAAATCTTCTTTTTTGTGAAAGATTTTTTCTGGAAAGAAAGCTCCAAGTCATTGGCATATAAGCACTTTCCCGTCTGATTGTGGTGCCTTTACAAGGCACTGCCCTTGGGTGGGTCCCTCACCCC
>JAPXLT010000259.1:0-6681 GCA_033809415.1 Lentisphaeria bacterium | reverse complement strand
GAAACATCAATCCCGAAGGCAAATATCCTTCCATGTTCGAGCCAATCCATGGCTCTGCACCCGACATCGCCGGGAAAGGCATAGCCAACCCAATGGGCACCTTCTGGGCAATCTCCATGATGCTCGAACATCTCGGATGCATCGACGAAGCAAACAGGATTATGACAGCACTGCAACAAGTGCTGAAAGAAGGCAAAGCCATAACGCGTGATATCGGCGGAAACGCAAGCACCACGGAAATGACCGATGCACTCCTCGCCGCACTGTAAAACCAACGGCGGATTCCCCATCAACCTCTACAAAATTTTCGTGCCTTTTCGTGTGGTTCGTGGTTAAAAAATAGCATCTAGTCATGCGTTTATTTCCGCGCATTTTTGCGCCATGTCATGCACTTTTTTACGCAACTCGATGGGCTGCATGACTTCCACGTTGCCTCCTTCGCCGAGGATCCAGCGCAGCGCCTCATATTCCGGAGAGGGCGGCAAAACCACTATTAGCGAGCCGTCCTGCTGCGGTGTTATTTTCAGTTTTTTTGCGCGTTCCTGTTCATACAAATAATATGCAATTGCTGGAGCGCAGCGCACTGTGATCCCCTCGATTTTCGGGTAGTCGAAGAGTCCATTCTTCCGGGTGTCCGCCAGCAGTTTTTTATCGGTCATGAAGGTGCCGCTCCCCTTGCATACTTGCTGGATACGGAAGATGGCCAGGCAGACCGGCTTCTTTTCATGGCGGGGATAGCCCTTGACATACCAGTTGCCTTTGAATGCCGCCAGGATATGCGGTTCGAAATCGTATTCCTTGATTTCGCCAGTACTACCCTTTTTATAGGTCAGATGAACGACCACGCGTCTGCGCCAAGCCTGGAAAAGCGCCTCGAAGATTTCCGGAACAATGGTCGTTTTATTGCCGGATGCAACCAGCAGCGATTCCAGAAAAGTCCGGTCGAAGAAGGAGGTGTCGCTGACGGCCAGATGATTGTCCACCGCACGAGTCACCTTCTCTTTCAGCGGGGACGGCAGCACATCCTCGGCCACCCGGCCTCCCAGCATGGCAGTCAGCAAGGCGTCGTCGGCCAGCATTGGCGCCTGGAACTCCCAGTCCGGTCGCGTCAGGCAATAGCCATTGTGCACGTGGTCGAACTCGATCGGCGCCTTGAAATCCTGCCTCAGGGTGGCGATGTCCCGCATAAACGTGCGTTCCGTGCAGGCGATATTCAGATTCTCCATCAAGTCGGCTTCCTGCAGGATTTTCACAAAGGTCGTGGCGTTGGGATAGGCGTTGCGCTTCAACAAAGCGACCAGCTTGATCATCCGCAAAATCTGTTTCTTATTGACCGGCATAATCCCTCTCCTATGAAATTTTTCTTTTTCGTATGGTTCGTAGTTAAAAAATAGCACTTTTTTTTGAAATGACAAACCTCCCTGACGCAAAATGTCAGACTCATGGGCGTAAAATATACCATAGAACGGGAAAACTTGGCGTGGGCTGACGCCCACAACCTAATTTTTTAACAACGAAAAGACACGAAAAGGCACGAAAATTTTTATAGGGGGTTGCTGCTTTGACGGATGAGATTGCACGCGAATTTGCAGTCGAATTGGTTGTTTTATCTGACAGATCGGCGGATTGGCATAACGTATTACGCCGTAGGCGTTTGACTATGCTTAACCCCAGGCTTTAGCCTGGGGTGGGAAATCCCCCAAAGGCAGTGCCTTGTAAAGGCACCACAATCAGACATAGAAGTGCTTATATGCCAATGACTTGGAGATTGCTTTTCTGAAAAATCTTGCACAAAAAAGAAGAAGTTGGGCAATAGTATTACGGTGTTTTCCTGAAAAACTCAATTAAGAAAAAGGAGCAGACAATGGGATTTCTCGATGATTTGTTTGACAGGGTCAAGAAACAGGCCGGATGCGATTCGGAGACTGTTGCCAGGATGAGCGAAAAGAGTGACCGTGAACTGATCCGCCTGGTACGGAACCGCTCAAGTGATCAGGTTGGTGCGTTTGCCGAACTGAAGCGGCGCTACGGCACGGATGAAGCAAACGCAAAAATTCGTCGGGGGTTTTGATTGAAACAGGGCGCCCGCTCCTTCGGGAACAGGCGCCGTATCAGGAGGTTGCCATGACGGAAAAAGAAAAGCGGATTATCAACAAGGAGCTGTGGCTGCAAGTCTGCCAGACGATGGAGGGCAGCAAGCATGCCATGGAAATTCTGGGTCGCGTCTCGAAAATCATCTGCAAGCTCGATGATAACCTGGATGGCATCACACCGCAAAAGCGGAAAGTCATCGAGGAACTATGCCTGCTGCGGGATTTTCTCGAAGCAGTCAATGAGGACCTAAAGGAAATCGAGGCGGAATTGGGCACCACCGGCATCGTCCCGGATATGCCGGAATTTGACTTCCGGGACAAGCTTTGGCTGGACGGCGGCGATGCGCTTACCACTATGCTTGGTAAGCTGGATGCTTTCCAGAGCAAGCAGAGCGAGTGCATCTTTCAACTGCAAGACCTGGTCGAATGAACAATCTCCCACCGCCACCGCCTGCAATCGTCGTAACGCATCAGAAACCGAAAACATCAGGAGGAATTGCTATGGGCAATTTTGTTAGTTACCAGAAATTTTTCTACTGGAAATGCCCGAAATGCGGGCATCGGGAAACCACAATAGGCTCCACTCCCGATCCACCTACATCGTGGTGGGAGACAAAAATAGTGCCGTCCTGCAAGAAATGCGGCAACAAAATGGAGGAGACGAACATGTTCGATACATCATTCTGGGATTTTTTCAAGGATAGCACAAAGGAGCTGATCTCGGAAATCAGCGAGGCCTGGTCGGATTTGAAGCAGGACTTGAAGGAGACGATGGAGGTGCGCTACATACGCCCGGGTGCCATCGGCCACTGCCGCAACGAGGGAAGCAAGACCTATTGCATCCTGCTGGGAGGCGGCCAGGTCGTCGCCCTGAACGATGACGGAGAACCCGAACAGATGACAATCGATGATTTCAAGGAAAAATGCCAGGCAAAGGTCTTGTTCGTGGCGGGAAAGAAACGCCTGGCCGTCGGTGCCAGGGATATCAGCCGTTCCGCACTCGAAGCGATTGACACGGAACGCTATCCCAACTCGAAAGCCTTCGTCACAGCCTGCATCAGCGGAAAAGACGGAACAGTCAATGAACAAATTGAAGCACGCTTCGGAAACTTCGAATGGCTACGCTATGCACCACCAAAAAAAACAGAAGAATAAACGATTTTTTCTCCGAATCAACACTACTCTGACATATTTTGTCATAGTCCGGGTGTAAAGTAACAACAAAGCCCAATTTTTATTTCAACGAATCATCAGGAGGTTTACGATGCCAAAATGCAAATACTGCGGAATGACTTTCCCGCACATGACAGCCCTCACTTGCGGCTCTTGCGGAAGACATCCGAATGGTCCCCACAAAGGACGCCATGCCCTGTATGAAGGAAGCGACAAGGCGCAATATGTATGCAAATACTGCGGAATGAAGTTCCCCAACATGACGGTGCTGTGTGCACAGCCCTGCGGAAAACATCCCAATGGCGCACACAAGGGAAGACATAGCCCCGCATTGTGACATTTCGTCAAGAGGAGGCACACATTTATGATTCGAGCATTTCTCCGCGACTACTACAAGGATATGCTGGCTCATCCCATCAGCTATGCACTGGCCTGGATAGCGCTTCTCCCTTTCGTTCTTCCTCTATTTCCCATATTCTTCATCACTATCCCGCTCGCCATAGTACCAAGCGCCATTCTGGCGATGCTTTTTCGGGGAATTGCTGAGTTCTTCAAAATCATCTGGTAAAACCAGCTAAAACGCTTGGCGCGGGCTGACACACACAACCTATTTTTTGTCCACGGAAAACACGGAAAGCGCGGAAATTTTCTATAGGGGTTGCTGCTCCGACGGATAGTGGTGCATGCGCTTTAAAAAGTGGCGCAACCGTCCCGGTTGTGATGTGAAGGGTGCAGGGGGCAGGGGGCAGGTTAGCTGGATCAGACAGGTCGGACAGGTCGGACAGGTCGGACAGGTCGGACAGGTCGGACAGGTCAGGCAGATCGGTCTGATTCCGGCATAATATATTACGCCGTGGGCGCTTACCCATGCTTAACCCCTGGCCTGGGCACGGTCTCCACCCAAAATCGACGTGCCTCGTAAAGGCGCTATAGAGCTATTGCCAATGCCAGATTTTTTTTCCGAGTCAATACCACCATGACATCTTTTGTCATAGGTCGGATTATAGAGTAAAGATAAAACTAACCAACCAAAACCGAGGAAAAATCTGATCATCGTTTATGGTTGCGATTTTCTCTTCATGTGGTTATATTGGTGTTTTACAATTGTGCTCGTGTGGCAGCTCAAAACCCGCACCTTGAAACAACAAACCTTGATAATCGAAATCGAAAATTATGAATGAGACTGAAGACGACATGAAATTGTTTGAAATAATTAAAAAATGCTTGCTACGTCTCTTGAACAATGACCCGGAGGTCAGGCAAAAAATCTCCGATGTAGCATCTGTACCGGATAAAAGCAGAAAGTCAGAGACTGAAGACGAAAATAAAAAATTGAAGGCAGAAATTGAGAGATTGAAACGAGAAAATGCCGGGCTTGACGAAGAGAAAAAACGTTTGGACAATGAGCTGCGCGCACTTCGTGTGACGCTAAAAAATACAAGCGAGGATGCCGAGAAAAAAATACAATCCGCCCGTGATGCATCGGTAAAGGAATTGGAAAGAGCCAAGGCTGTTGTCGTCGGCTTGCAGGAAAAATTGCAGGGCTATGAGCAAAAGTTAGACGGTGCAAGCGTTATAGAAAAACAATATGAGCTTTATAGGAGCCTTCCGGAAAGTCTGCGCAAATCCATGGCCGGAATTATCAACGGCGAAACGCTTTGGAAATTCCTCATTTCCGGCGCTCAGACGGAGCGCCAGGAGCTTTTCTGGGAATTTTGTCGAACGGAAGTTCAAAAAAGCAATGGCTTAACTTACGCCGCAATATTAAAGTCCCTGTTTGTTTTCTTCAGCGAGAATATAGCCTCCCTGTCATCTGCCTCACTGTATGAATTATACGAACCATCTGAAGGCAGTGAATTCAAGACAGACTCAATGATCCCATCGAACAGTGGCGCCCAGTCTGGACGGGTTGAACTAGTTGTTTTACCGGGACTCAAGGGAGTAAATACCGGTAAAATCAACAAAAAGGCTGTGGTTAAACTCGAGGACTGAGATAATGAGCAAAAATATGAATAAGCGAAGACTGGATATTCAAACAGATAAAGCAAAGGAAAAGTCCACCTCGGTGTTTCAGTCAAGCGAGGAACGCACAAAACAGATTTGCAAACTCCCGCTTTTAGATGAATGCAGAGAAAATGCTTGTCAGAAAGCAGACGAATACTGCAAGAAAAAAGCTAAAGAAATTCTTGAAGATCAAAAGAAGCTTCTTTCAGATGCATTTCTTGAATTTTCAGCGCATCTGAACAGTAATGAAGGAATAATTGAAATACTCGATGGAATATTCTATTGCAAAGAAATCCACGCTATTTTTCCAGACCCGTATAAGTTCGATCTTGTCGAAGTATATATGAAATTTAAGGAGTTTCCAAAAAGATTTTCTGTAGATGATTTTTCGAAAGAATTTGGTCCATTCTGTGGGAGTATTATGTGTGAGGACGAACTAAAAGTCTTTTTTGAAAAGAAACATCTGCTGCCATTTGCAGCACAGAAAAAGAATGAAGGATACTTGTATATAGCTTGTAATGCTCTTACATCTGATGGCTACTCAAAACTAATAGCCGATTCCATTGAATCTCTTACAGTTGAGTTTTCGCATGCGTTGTCAACGCCAACATTAAAAAATACACTAAAAAATGAACTTGCGGATCAAATCAATAAAAAACTGGATAGATGTCAAATATCATGCATAGATTTTTATAGTGAAAGTTTTTGTTTCTTTAACTGGTCGTCTGAAGATAAAATATTATTATGGTTACCACCTATATATCGTCTTAGGACACAAATAAAACCAACGCTTTCCGATTTAGCAATATTTTACGATTTTTTGCAAGATTCAAAGACACTTAATGCTCTACAAAATTCAGAGACGCTTAGTTCTTTGGAACACATGCAAAAAGCTCTCAAAAACATTAAGAAATTTATGCCGTATATCAAAATTGATGATGACACGATCAACCTGAACCAGGACAAGTTTCTCAAGGATTTTGCCGAAGGCACTCTTACGCTTGACTTGACGGGAAAAGGCGAGCAGTCGCTTCCGCAAATATTGGATGCATTCATTTCCGACAAAGATATTCCGGCAGCCTTGTCAAGTTGCGTACAAGATGCCATGAAGGACTATTATCTGAGATCGGATGAGCGTAGGGTGCAGCTTGAACCATACGGCGAGGACTTGCTTTTCGAGCATACCCAGGGGCATTGGGACCTGGCCTCTTCACTCGTGACGGCAAATAAAGTCCTGTTCGAACTTGCCCCGCCATTTTATGCCAGGAATCCGCATCAGGACATACAGCAAGGCAGTCTTATTGGCATTGACTTCGGCACCAAAAGTACCGTGGTTTGCTGCCTTGACAAGAAAAGTCAAATTTACCCCATTCCGGTTGGAAAGCGCGGAGCTGAAATTTCCAGTGAAGGC
>JAPXLT010000258.1:0-6748 GCA_033809415.1 Lentisphaeria bacterium | reverse complement strand
GGCATCCAACGCCGGAGGCGTGGCACCATGAGTAACCCCAGGTGAAGCGAAGCGGAACCTGGGGCATGGCATCCCACCACCACCAAAGCCTCGGAGAGGCGGCACATGAACCAGCGCCAACAATGCGTGCTGGAAGCAATGGGAAAACGTTGGCTTGCGCGTCTTTATTTGCCGCCGCACATCCAAGTTGCGACAGTGCCGCCTCGATGCGGCGCAATGGTTTTGGGTGGGTTCCGACCCCAGGTTCCGCAGTGCTCCGCACAGCTTCACCTGGGGTTACTCATGGTGCCGTCTCTCCGAGACTGGAGAAGTTTGATCGCGAGCCGCATGGAAAGGCTTGGGGCGGGCTGACGCCTGCAACCCACATGGGCGAATGATCGGTTAGATCGAAACTCAAAAAGTTCAAAAATTTTCTCAAAAAAGAGAAAGAGATTCAAGGTCAGTAACTTACGCATCTGGTTTTTGAAACTCTTTCACAAAAAACAAGAAGTCGAGTGATAGTAGCACGAAAATTTTCTATGGACAAAAAAATAGGTTGTGGATGTTAGTCCACGCTGAGTCTATATTGTAAAGGAACCCAATCTTGGAAAGGAACAGAATGAAGAACAACATGAGCTGGCCGGTATTTTTTCTATATGTGTTTTTGTGCGTTGCCGGCATGGCAAACACCATTGCAATCCCGGAATATCTGGTGACTGGCGACAACCCGAGCGAGCTGGAACAACGCGCCGAAAGCGAATTGCAATTGTTCTGGAACCAACTCTATGGCAAAGAGTTGGTTAAAATACCAGCAGCTGACGCCGAAGGCAAAAGCACCATTTTCCTGGGCAATACCGCATTTGCACTGGAAAACAACATCGACTGCACAAAGCTGGACAAGGAGGAATGGGTGCTCAAGACCATCGCGGATGACTTGATCATTGCCGGAGGGCGTCCCGCCGGCGTGCTCTATGGCGTCTACGAAGTCTTGGAACGCCTCGGGGTTGGTTTCCTCAGTCCGGCGGAAACAGTCGTGCCAAAAACACCGGAGTTCTGCAAGTTTGACGAACGGCGCAAGCCGGTCTTTGACGGACGTTTGATTTATGAAGGCGTGCATGGGCACTTGTACCGCGCCAAAGCAACGCCGGAAGCAATCGATAAGTATAAACTGTGGTTGTTGCGAAATCGATGCAATGGGCAGAATATCAGACATATCGAGCCGTATTACATAGGGGGGCTGAACAAGATGAATCAGCATCCATACTGGCATTCCCTCTCCGTCTACGTCAACCCCGACAAGTATTTTGCGGAACATCCCGAGTATTTTTCAATGGATGCAATGGGGCGTCGGCAAAAGCCGCGCAGTTTTTCCTTTGGCGGCAGCCTTTGCATGTCGAACCCCGACGTGCGGCGCATCACGCTCGAAAACCTGCGAAGGATGATCAAGGAGGATATCGAAAAAAATCCGCCGGAGCTGCGTGCTTACGTCTATGACATCTCGACGCTGGATGCATCGCCGACCATCTGCAGCTGCCCGGAATGCCGAAAAATCACGGACTATGAAGGCTCCGAGACCGGCCTTCTGCTAGACTACATCAACCATATTGCAAGGGAGATACGCAAGGAATACCCGCAGATCATCATACGCACGTTCGGATACAGCGCCTCGAAAACACCTCCGCAGAAAATTCTTCCGGAAAGTAACGTCCTGATCCAGTTGACGGACAGCTTTTCCTCCCGGGACCCCTTCCGCGCAATCACCAAAGTGAAAGATCCGGATGTGTTGAAATATTTCAAGGACTGGTGCAGCCACGGCAATCCAATGATGGTTTGGGATTACTGGAATATAGGAGGCACTTACTTCAATCCGCCACGCGTGGAAACCATCTTTGACTCCTTGCAGCCGGATATGAGGTTCTTCCGGGACAATGGCTTCAAGGCGCTTTTTATTGAAGCGTCGATGGATTCGGCCTCACCGCAGAATTTCATGCTCCTGAACAGCTATGTCGCTTACCACCTGATGGTCGATCCCGAGTGTGATGTTGAAAAGCTTGCCAAGCAGTATATTCACGGATACTATGGGCCTGCCGGACCGGTCATGGAAAAATATTTCAACGCCATACGCAAGGGGGTGGCGGAAGACCCGCAAAAGCCCAACTCCGCAGTTGTCGCCCCATGGAAATACCTCACCGTGGAATTTGTAGTTGGACTGTATCAGGATTTCCATGCTGAAATTGACAAAATGCCAAAGGACAGCCGTTTTGCGCAACGTGTGCGCCAGGAATTGATCAGCCCAATCTGGTTTGCACTTGCCAATTGGCCGAGCTACTCGAAGGGCTTCGAGGCGATCGGTTGCACCCGCGCAGCCCTCCTCGATGAATGCATCGCAAACAGCAAGGAGTTCATCAGGCGCTTCCCAAGCACAAAGCCGGAAGCGCTGGATAAATACCTGGAAAACAAAATTGAGAAAATCAAACATGTCTTCGAACGCCCGGAAAAATTCAAGGATGTGCCTGAAAAAGATTTCCGCATGATCACCCATATGGATTTTCGCGGCGTGAGAAATTTGGGTTCAGGCGTGGTTGAAGATGCGGAATCCATGTATGGGAAGGCGTTGAAATCCGCCGACAAGCGCGACGAGCATCATGGCATCAACAAGCTTCTGCCTGGCAAACATGGCTTCAGGACGACGGAATTCGTGCTGGGCAATCATAAAATGCCGGGACGCTGCCCGCTCGTCCTGAAAAGCATTCCTACGGATGAGAAATATCACTGGTATCGCATCCCCGGCTCGATCGAGCTGCTTCCGGTGTCGTATTTTTGGGGACAAGGCTGGGCGATCCAGGCCTGCACCTCGCATTGGTACTTCCTGACCGACGGCAATCCCTTGGACAACCTTTGGACGCAGGTCTGGTTCTCGGCCAAGTTTACCGGCCCGGCCTATGTCCCCGGCTCGACCAAGGAAAACGCCATTTACGTCGAGGCTGCGGTGATCACCCGGAACACCCCCGATGAGGAGTTCAAGGAAATAGAAATCAACCAGAAATTCGAAGGAACCGGAAAAGATGGAAAATGCCCGAGGGGTTGGGAACTCAACGGCTTCTACAAAAATTGCGGAACCGCGCTTGTGCAGGGCGATCCTGGCAGCCGCAAGGTGACGATCACTGCCGCCAAGGATTCCCCGACTGTGGTTCAGGGTCCCATCATTCCTTGCACAAACAAGGATGTCATCATTGCGCACGCCCGTACTGTTGGCGGCAAGTGCAAAGTCGGCCTTTACTATTTCAAAGATTCCGGCTTCCATTCATCCACGCTGCGTGATGCTCCCAACAACGACAAATCAAACGAGTATGTGTTTGATGTTTCCGAGGAGAAAGATGGTGAAAGCATAGCCCGTTGCCGCCTCGTGTTTTTTGCCCCTTCCGGCGATGGCAGCGTCGTGATTGATGAAGTGCAATTCAAAAAGGCGGACAACTTAAATATCCTGCCATAATTCCACCAAGATCAACCAAGGCATCAGTGCCTCCGGGGGAACCTGAGAAATTCTTTTTGAACAACGAAATGCCCGAAAAGACACGAAAAAATTTCATGGAAGTGGTATTGTCTGCGAGAAAGCATCGTACTGTCCATGAAATTTTTTCGTGTCCTTTAGTGTTTTTAGTTGTTAAAAAAAACTGTCACCCAGCTTACTGACGCATTACCGAAACCGACTTCGAGAAGAAAACATGAAGATTTATACATTAGGCACTGCCGCTGGCACGCCGCTCGTTCGGAGCAATGCCTGCACGGTTATCGAGACTGCCGGCCAGTACTACATGATTGATGCCGGCGGCCCCGCCGCCTCGCTTATGTTCCGGAGCAAATTGAACCCGGGAAACTTGAGGGCTGTCTTTATTTCGCACCTCCACGAGGATCATTTTGGCGGCATTTCATCAATTCTGAAGAATCGCATCAAATACCTCGAACCTGGGGCAAAATTGCTGGTTTTTCTTCCGGACCTCAAGGCTGCCGAGGTCTTTGATGCATTGTTAGCGCTCTCGCATTTTCACTGTGAGGGGCGCATTGATTTCCGGGAAATCAAAGCGGGGACGTTCTATGAAGATGAACATTTAACCGTCTCCGCTTTCCCGAACAAACATCTTGCTTGGGAAGGGTATGCGGATCCCAGCTATGGCTTCTTGTTCATTGACAAAGACAATGAGTTCATCTATACCGGCGACCTGGCGGCGGATTTCTCCGATTTCCCTGCGGAACTCTGCAATGAAAACCGGATATGCATGACCGAGCTGACGCATTATAAAGTAGAAGACGCCATGCCAGTCTGGAAAAATATAAAACTAAAGCATCTTATTTTCACCCACGTATCCATGAGCAATGCCGCAAAAATCAAAGCCCTTATCGAGGAATTCCCGTACCCAATGTCACTCGCTGACGACGGAGACTGCTTCGATTTCTGCGAAGACAGCATGAGCAAATACCCATAACCCATTTTTTAACAACGAACCACACAAAATCCCTTGTAAAGACTGGTCTGTCTGTTAATTTATAAGCGACAGCCGCTTGCGTGATGAATGCTTACGGTTTAAAAGGGAGCATTGTAATGACTGATAGTAATTTCAGATTTTTTTTACAGAAATTTTGTTCGATTACAATAGCTATAGCTGGATTTGATATTACTTTTATCATTGGCGGTTTTTTCCTCTCTGTATTAGAATCTCGCATGTTTTTTATATTTGTTGTTAACTGTTTTATGGTCAAAGTATTAGCATTTATCATTGCCATATTTATTTATGAGTATGTGAAACTACAGACCGCAAAAGGGAAAAAACTTTATATATGGTGCATCTTCAGTTTAATTCTGATACCTTTGCTTATCTTTTATCAAATGAAAACTATATTCATCCAATAGACTTCAAAAAAAGCAGGCTATGCCGGCGTATATATTCGTCTTCCCAGTCCAAGTTGAAATGCAGCCACTTTGTGCCATTTCGCAGGGCATCTCGCAGTGCCTGAAAATACAGGTCAAATTTATCGTGCACAAAGACTCGTGTATCGCGATGGGAATGGATCCATTCGAGGAAGCGGTCCAGGGCGGGTTCCTCGAGTTTTCCGGCATGATATTGATCGAAAAGTTCTTTGAATCGGATCAGGTATTCGCACCAGACAACCAGTTCTGCGCGGAAACGGTCTTCGGGTTGCTTTGCAGCCAGCTGGCAAGCAAGCGAATGGATTTCCTGGAAATCTGCGCTTGTGGCGCGGCTCAGCAGCGAATAGGGATACGGGATATGGCAGGCGCCAATCCCCAGCAGCAGTTTTTTTATGCGGTCGTAGAAAGCAGCCGCTGCATCGGCATCTTTTCCGAACAGCATCCGGTAAAGTTCCGGGATTGCCGCCTTCTGGTCTTCGCCGCGAGCAGCTCTGGCCATCAGCACATAATTCATTCCATAGACACTCCAATGGGGAATATGGAATTGCGTCAAAATTCCATCGACATGGTGATCGGTGTACCACTTCATCTCGAGGAACATTTCCTGAAAATGGATCATAGGCAGCGACAGATAAAAATTCACGCCCATGTAATATTCGTAGATATTGATTTCACCGCCTTCCTTGGCGGCTTCCCAGCGCCTGATATCCTCCGCATAGTGTGAATTAATGGGGCAATCCGGGTCATTGATCTGATGATTGATGCAGCGCCAATACGGTGCAAAATGCACTGCAAGCCCCTTGCCAAGCTTGAAATCCCGGGATGGCGAGCAATAGTTGATATATGCGCAGAAGGTCAGCTGCAGATCCGGACGCACTTCGCGCAGCCGCGCCGAGATGTCCCGCAGCAGATCATGGTAAATGCGGTCGGCCTTGTAAACATGTTCGGAGAGACTGTAAAAGTCCCCCTTCTTTGCCTTGTCATAGAAGCGGGAGCATTCATCGCATTCGCACCAGCCGAAACCATCATTCGGAACCAGGGATATAGTATGGATTTCCGGATGCCGTTCACAGTAATCCAGCATATTGGCGGCGATTTCAGCACGCAGTTTTGGATTCGTGGTGCAGAGCTGTTCGCTAAGCAGAAGCTGGCTTTTGCCGTCGGATGATTTGATGCGCTGCCCATTGATCTCGGCAAAGAACTCCGGATGCGTTTCACCGTATTTGCGCCCTGGAATCCAGTAGTTGAAATTATGGTGTCCGCTTTCGATGGTGATGCCGCGCAGCCGCGCTGATTCTTTCAGCGAATCGGGCAAGTTATCGTAATATTTCATCCAGACCAGGAGATAATTAAGCTTGTTCTTGGCCATCCAATCAAAGAGGTCTGGTGTATCATCATTGAAGGGGAACTCTTGAATGAAGCCGCGCCGTTTCAGCAGGGGCTTCCGGGCCGGCACCGCAACTCCGTCAGGCGGCAGCATTTTTCGGGAAGCGTCATAGCGATCCCGTCCAGGTTCGAAAAAGGAATATCCGCCAAAGCGTTCGGCCAGATCATAGACCCCATACAGCATCTCGAGGGAATCCGGCGCGGCAATCTTAAAGCGGGCATTTTGCACACGAATTTCAAACGAGGGCAGGCCCGGTTCCTTAACCAGCTCCGCAGACAGGCCATAGCGTTGCAGCTCATCCAGAGCCAATTGATAAGTTGAATCACTCATGAAATCTTCCTTCCTTCTTTACATCCGTCATACGCAACCGAGACGGTCGCGCCACTTTTAAACCTGCCCCCTGCCCCCCAATACTCTTAATTTAACGCTTTGTAACCAAACAGACGACTCAACTC
>JAPXLT010000257.1:0-6755 GCA_033809415.1 Lentisphaeria bacterium | reverse complement strand
GCCCGCTGATGCGGCTATGGGGCTTCCACCGCAAACGGGATTCGTTGCCAACTGCTGATGAGGTCAACCTGACCCTGGAAAAAGTCGGCTTCCAGAAATTGCGCTTCGAGGAAGAAACGCAAAGCATCGCCTTCTCCCGAGCGGGCATGTCCCTGGATTTCGGCGGCTTGGCCAAAGGCTTTGCTCTGGATATTATACGACCGCTGATCGAAAAGCAGGGTTGCAGAAGTTATATGCTCAATCTTGGCGGCAATATCTATTGCTCGACGGAGCCACCACCGCGCCGCCAAGCTTTTCAAATCGGCATACGGGACCCCGCTGATCCAAATAAAATCATACGCATGCTGGCATTGCGGGATCGTTGCATTTCCACCAGTGCCAACTACGAAAGAGCACTGCAGATCGGCGAAAGAAAAATCGGGCATCTGCTTGATCCGCGCACTGGATACCCGGTCGAACGCTCGGGTTCCGCAACCATCATTACCGCATGCGGAGCCTGGTCGGACGCCTTCTCCACCGCCATTTTCGTCGCCGGCCCGGAACTGGCACAACAGCTCAGCAAACAAGTACCCGGCACCGAATTCATTTTCCTGCCATGATTTCTCGCGCTACCAAAGCACCAGCCCTATAAAAAATTTTCCGTGTTTTCTGTGTTTTCCGTGGTTAAAAATCCCTACTCGATGTTCATGATTTGCTCGCGTACGCGCCCGAGTTCCGTCTTCAAGGCCAGGGCCAGGCCAGAGATTTCCAAGTCGGCGGTTTTTGCGGAAAGCGTGTTGATTTCCCGGTGCATTTCCTGTCCGAGGAAATCCAGGTTTCGCCCCGGATCATCGGGACTGTCCAGCAGTTCCTGATATTGTGCCAGGTGGCTTTGCAGGCGCACAGTCTCTTCGGTGATATCGGCGCGTTCGGCATAAAAGACGAGTTCACGGGCGAGGCGTTCATCATCCAAGCTGAGTTCCATATCCAGTTTGGCTATACGCTCCCGCAAACGGATTTTCTGCTGTTGCACCGCCTCGTCTGCACGGGCGACAATTTTGTCCAGTAGCTCCGCCATGACCTGTCCGCGCTGCTGCAAGTCCTGTTTCAGCGCCAATCCTTCACGGAGTCGCATGGCATCGAGTTCATCGAGTGCGCGCGCCAGGGCTGTTTCCGCGAGTTCCAGCAGCGGTTCGTAGGGGGAGTTGTTATTGCTGATCAGAACGCCGGGGATTTGCAGGACGTCGGCGATGGTCGGTTCGCTGGCAAGTCCACTGCGCTGCCCGATTTCGCGCAGCATCTCGACGGCACGGCAGGCGGCCTCGAGATCAATACTGGCCAATTGGCTGCTGTTTTCCTGGCTGAGCTGATAGGTCACTGCAATATTCAGGTTGCCGCGCGAAAGACGTTGCTGCACCTGTTGCCGCAACTGCGGTTCGAGCATGCCCAGTTCGCGTGGTATGGCAAAGCGCATCTCAACTTGCTTGCGGCTATTGACCGCAGAAAGCTCGACGCAGACTACATTGCCATCGGCTTCCGCAGTGCCGCGGCCATATCCAGTCATACTTCTCATGATAAATACCTATTTGTTAAAAAAGGGTGCAGGGTGCAGGGGACAGGGTGCAGGGGACAGGGCAATACTCTTAACTTAACGCCTTGTAACCACACAGACGACTCAACTCCGTAAAGCCGACCTTGACACACAAGAATTTTGGACAGGGATTATGTCGCGCCCTTACAGGGCTTTGCCGATGGTGTGATCCCTGACCCAGGGCGTTGCCCTGGGCTGGTATGTCGCGCCCCTTCAGGGCTAATTCCAGCATCGTCGATCCGACCGATCTACTTGATCCGACCGATCCGTCAGAGAAACCAACAAAACAGATCGAAATTCCGCTTGCCATCCCATCCGTCAAAGCAGCAACCCCTATAAAAAATTTTCGTGGCTTTTCGTGTATTTCGTGGTTAAAAAATCTTAAGTAACGAGTATTGCCCTGCCCCCCTTTTAACTTCCGCGATTATATCTGGCTTGGAGGCCTTCCGGCAACTGAGTATCGGATTCTTTTTCGAGGCGCTGATAAAAATCCGAGAGCGCCTTTTGCTGTTCACGGCGCAGGATATAACCGCGCACATTCTCCAGCATTGTTTTGGTTTCTTCGTCATCGGGCACGGTTTTCGAGACCAGATAAATCAGCGCGTATCCATTGAAGGTTTTCTGGGGTTCAAGGATTTGACCGGGTTGCGCTTTCGAGATAGCGAGCAGTGTGGTTCCCACATCGCTGATCCGCGCCTTCTGGTTCAAATCTCCGGGTTCCATCCGGCTGAAAGCAGGCAAATCCGTAAACACAGTCTCACCGGCCGCCTCGGTAAATTGCGCACCATTTTGCAAGGCTGCATTAATGCGCTCCGCTTCTGTTTTAGCGCGTGCGCATGTTGCCTCGAGAGCGACTTTGCGGCGATAAATATGTTTCAGGGTATTCAGCGCGGCACTGTCTGTGAGCGGATCAGCCAGCGACGGGACTTCGATCTCCTGGAGGTATGCCACGTAAGAAGCTTTTTCGCCTTTAACGGCACTGGTGAGAGGTTCTTTTTCCGAAGTTTCGAAGACTGCCTTGAGCAATTCCGGCTCCTGGCCGATTTCGGGACTAACCATGCCGGTGCGAGGAATTTTATCGATCAGTTCGAAAGACGCGCTTTTTGTTTCACTAGCAAGTTCGGCCAGGATACGAACTCCGTCAAACGCGGTGCCGTTTTCAGTATCTTTCCACCAGCGGTCACTGGCCCGGCCAGCAAAGTCCAATGCGGCTTCATAGGCCAGCTGGACACTTTTTTCCTTGCGCAGGATATCGGTCAGCTCTTCCCGGACTTCATCCAGACTGCGTCCATCCTGTCGTTCCAGCACTTTGACTAGCAGCAATGAAGCTGGCGTTTCGATGATCCCGCTGAGTTCTCCGACTTGCAGATCAGCCATCTGTTCCGCCAGTTCCGGCGCAAGTTTTTTCACGTCCTGAAGAGTTGTTTCCTCGATTTCCGCTTCTTCGCTATACTGGCTGGCCAGTTCATTGAAAGCGTCACCTTCCTGCAATTTTGCAAGTGCCTCTTCCATTTTGGCACGCTTTGCCTTTTTTGCAGTGTCATCGAGTCCCTCGGTTTTCATGACGATTTTTGCCAGGCGGACCTGTTTTTTCTGGTATTCATCCGCTCGCTTGGCATATCCTGCCTGCAAGTCAATATCCTGTTCACTGATGCCTTCGAGGAGCAGTTCCGGCTTAAAGCTGACTAGGGCAAACGAGCGTTTGGCATCGCGGAAGAAGGGATAGACATATTCGCTGATCTCATCCTGCCATTCCTTGACTTTGCTCTGTTTTTCCTCATCACTGAGCGTTTGATCCCTCTGAATTTCATCGAATTTTGGGCGAGCAAGTTCACGGCGGTCGTTGACAGAGGCCACGCTGGCAGAGAATGGCGCCACCTTCTCCTGATAGAAAGCAAGTGCTTTTTCCGTCAGCAAGGCATCAACGATCAGCGTGCGGACTTCCGGGGTGATTTCGGCCGGCAGTGCAGTCGGCTGCACTTCCGTCAAATATGCCAGAGACATACCGGTAGCGGAATACGCCAGACTGCTGACTTGCCCCTTTGTCTCCAGTCTACGAATGGCATTGGCAAGATTTGCCTGGCGTCCAGGCAGGCCGGGTATCTGATCGCTGCCAGTCACAAAACCAGTTTGCACGATCTTCGCCCCCGCCTTTTCGGCTTCCTGGCGGAAACGTGCCAGCCGCTCGGCAGCTTCTTCACCTTTGACTTCTCCAGCAAATTTGTCTTTTAGGGCATTGGCCGTTTCCTCGAGCATCCGGCGAGCATTCCGCGTACGCAGATTGCTGGCAATTTCATCTTTCACCGAGTCAAAAGTCTTGTCTTTATAGACCCGGTCTTTAAAAGCCTCGTATTGAGACTTGATTTCGTCTTCGGAAGGCTCGATACGCTTTTGCAACGCAGCGTCCGCCTTGTCGCCGGTCGCCTTGGCCAGCAAATCCGCAGTCACAAAGGAGGCTACCAGCGCAGACTTGCTGTCCGGCATTTTAAGTTCGTTCTTCCGGTTGCTGAAGAAGGCATTGATTTCGTCTTCGGAAGGCTGGAAGTCTTTATTGATATCCATGCTGAAATCCGCAATTTTTGCAGTATACTCCTCGACATATCCGGTCACTTCGCTCTCATCTACTTTCGCAGACTTGGTGACTTCCTCTTCCAGGCGTTCGATGATGATATTTTCCTTTACAATGCGGTCAAAATCCACCGGCATCAACCCGCGAGGATGCAAAAAATTCTCTGTAAAGCGTTTGAAAAACTCATGTGAAAATTTACCATTGTCCTGGAAGATGGCATTTTCCTGGATTGCCTTGGCGACTTCCTTGTCGCTGACCTGATCGACTTTTCTCTTTTTTGCCTCATGCAGGATACGCAAGCGGTTCAGGGCTTCATAGAAGAGCATTTCGCTGCCCAAGTCCTGTCCCAGTGCTTGGGGATAACGCACACAAATCCCCACATAGGTCTCGGACATTTTCTGATTAATGAACTGGCGCTTCAGCTTTTTTCCGTACATGCTGCCGAAGTTATTATTGCCGCCCCTGCCGCTGAAAACATCACCGGGGGTGACAAAGACAACAAACATCAGGCTGATAATAATGCCCAGCACAATGTAGGTTTTTTTGCCGTGTTTCTCAAAATAGCGGTTGAAACGTGATATCATTTCTGTCTGCCAACCTTTCCTGAAGGACTCGTGTATCCCATCTCCCGGATCAAATCCGTAAATGCATCTGATCTAGGATAAAACGTTTTTCGAGCGGTAATTATTGGGCTGAACGCAAGCCCGAAATTGCCTCTGCCAATTTCCCTTTTTCCTTGAAAACGCTGCTGCCGGCCACCAGCATATTAGCGCCGGCTTTGCGCACTGGCACCGCAGTATCGCGCGCAATTCCGCCATCCACCTCCAGATGGATGGGGCGTCCGCTGCGGTCAATCATCGAGCGGATTTCAGCGATTTTTGCTACCTGTTCAGACATGAACGCCTGCCCGCCGAATCCTGGCTCGACTGTCATCACCAAGATCAGATCGATCAAATCCAAATAAGGTGCCAGGCTGGCTGCCGGTGTGCCCGGTCGAAGGGAAAGCCCTGTCGAGCAGCCGTATGAACGGATTTGTTCGAGCGTACAGGCCATTGCCCCCTCGCTTTCGACATGAATAGTAATATGATCAGCGCCGGCATCAGCAAAAGGTTCAATATAACGGAATGGCTGCGAAAGCATCAGGTGGACATCAAAAGGGAGGGAAGAATACCCGCGAATCGCCTTTACGATCCCCGGTCCCAGCGATAAATTCGGTACAAAATGCCCATCCATGACATCCACATGGATGACATCCGCCCCGCCTTCTTCAGCGGCCTTTACATCTGCGCCCAGGTTGGCAAAATCCGCCGCCAGGATGGATGGAGCGATCAGCGTCTTCCGGCAGTCCAGGGTTGTCAGAGGTTTGCGTTTTGGCTTGGCCATGATCAATGCCTTTCAAACCATAAAAAAGAAAAAAAGACGGACACAGGTTAGCCATGTCCGCCTTGAAATCAAAAACATTCCTATCCAAATAGATTCTGCATCTGTGCTTCTGGTGCGGAGGGCTTATTCAGCACTTTGAAGCGTCTGTCGAAAATCAGGCTTTGACGATCCTGTTCGAGCGGATGCAGGCTGTACAGACCTTCATTCGAACCGTGCCGCCATTCACCGAGGCGCGGACACTTTGAAGGTTCGGCGAGAATGTACGCTTGGTGTTTTTCACCACGTGCATACCAATACCGCCCTTTTTCTTGGCCAGACCGCGCCGGGTGATATGCCCGCCAACGCGTTTGCGCTTGCCGCAAATTTCACAGACTTTACTCATCTCATAACCTCAAAAGCAGATTGAAGAGTTCGCAAGAAACGAAAAGAAAAAAAACGTAAGGCGTCAGTGCCCCCGGGTAACCGAGAAATTCTTTTTGAACAACGAAATCCCCGAAAGGACACGAACAAATGGTGGGATGGCCGGGACTCGAACCCGGGACCCCCGCATTAAAAGTGCGGTGCTTCTACCGACTGAGCTACCATCCCTTGCCAGAACATAAAACAACCCAGTTGTTTGGGTAAAAGTAAAATATAACACGCCTTCCGCATTGTGCAAATCAGTTGAAAAATTTTCGTTGAAGATTTTCCGAGATTTTGTAAGGCGCCAGAGAACCCGGGTAAGCGAGGAATTCTTTTGAACAACGAAATGCCCGAAAGGACTTGGCGTGGGCTAACGCCCACAACCCATTTTTGTCCACGGAAAGCACGGAAAGCGCGGAAAATTTTGTAGGGTCGCTGCTTCGACGGATGGAATGGCATGTGGTTTAAAAGTAGCGCAACCGTCCCGGTTGTGATGTTCAGGATGCGGTGGGGGCATCGGTATCCCGTCCACCATATCCACTGCGCGCCCTCCCGTTTCCGCTTCGCCCGCGCACGCGCGCGTACCTTATCGAGGGTGGGTTGCCCCCTGGGTGGGTGGGGCTTGGAGATGTCTGAACCACGGCGAAAACGTAGTGCCGGAAAAACGGAATTTCAAGAAAAATCATAAGAAATCATACGGAAGCATAGAAAATGTGATTTGAAACATAGAAAACCCCAGGAAGTCATAGCAATTCCTAATCCTATTCAAACGGCAAAATGAGTGTTTTTAATGGACAGGGACATGAATGGACATCATGGACGTGATGGACG
>JAPXLT010000256.1:0-6783 GCA_033809415.1 Lentisphaeria bacterium | reverse complement strand
TCTTTAGGGTGCAGGGGACAGGGTGCAAGGTGCAGGGTGCAGGGGGCAGGGTGCGGGTTTAAAAAGTGGCGCAACCGTCCCGGTTGTGTGGTGCGTTTAGTCTTTTCCTGCTGAATGACAGGGTGCGTGGTGCGTGGTGCGTGGTGCGGGGTGCGGGGTGCAGGGGTGTTGGGTGCAGTGGTAGATGGAGAACCTGGATGTTAAAGAAATTTTTTGTGCTTGCGTTATATGTTATGCTGCTGGTTTCATCGGTATTTGCCGGGGCAGTCTATCAGCTCGATGATGATATGCGCCTGACTTTGCAGGGCGACATGCGCCTGCGCTGGGAGAATTTCAACAGCGGGGTGATAACTCCTTCCGGCGGTCAGAAAGATGGCCAGATTGGTTATCTGCGTCTGCGCACGCGTTTAGGTGGCACCCTTGAATTGCCCGATGGCATTTCGATCAAGGCGCGCCTTGTCAACCGGGTGCATAAAGTCAGCACACATTATCTGTATGATCCCAATGACCGTGAAACCGCAACTTGGAAATTTCCGGATGAAGTGATTGTTGATCAGCTGCTGATCGAATTCAAGGAGATCGCTGGATCGGACTTCACGCTGACGCTGGGTCGCCAGGATTTGATGTTAGGCAGTGGCATGATCATTCTCGAGGGCACTCCGTTCGACCAGGGGCGCACGCTGTATCAGGACGGTGCCGTACTGCGTTATAACGGGGAAGCCGATACGGTGACAACCTTTGTCATGTATAATCAATGGAAAGACCGCACGGTTTTTATCAATGATCAGAACCGACGTCTGCGCGTTGGCGATACCCTGACAGCCGGCATCTATTGGACGCATTCCGTCAGCGAGCTGCTGAAGTTCGATCTGTACTATGTCTTCAATGATGTCGATGATGACGACCTGACTAACCGAATAGCCAGTCATCCGTTTGATAATAATCTCAGCCTGCATACCATCGGAACACGGATTTTCGGGAAAGCCTTAGAAGAACAGTTTGATTACAGCCTCGAAATGGCGCGGCAGGGCGGCGTGAATTCTCTGCAACACGCGGATATCGAGGCCTATATGCTGGATGGCCGGGTCCGCGTGCACGCTCCCAAGGGCATGTTCCTGTCACCCTCATTGGGCTTTGAATACTATTATGCCAGTGGTGACAATCCGGATACCAGCAAACACGAGGGCTGGAATACGCTGCTGGCGGAGTACCCCCGTTATGGCGAGGAGTTGCTGCCGATCATGCTGAATGGCGTCTGGAGCAACATGCATTTCCTGCGCACGGATGTGGGGCTGGTCTTCAGCAGGGATTTCAAGGGCAATTTCGCGGTTGGCAATTTGTATGCCGACGATACAGATAGAGACGGCCTGTATCCGGTTGCCCGTACGGGCGGCGGCAGCTACATGGGTACCTTGCTTGCGCTTATGCTCGATTATCGGTATAATGAATATCTGAGCTTCAGTGCCAAAATGGCGAAATTCTCCCCAGGCAGTTATTTCGCTGACGGAAAAGAAGGCTATTGGTGCCAGCTGCAAGTGATGGCGGAATTTTGAAAGTAAGGGTGCAGGGTGCAGGTTTCAGGGTGCAGGGCAGAAAACTGTTACCGTAGCTCACCATACCTACGCACCGCGCAACCTGAAATGCTGAATGCTAAAAGTTGTCTCCGTCCCCTGTCCCCTGCACCCTGTCCCCTGCACCCTTTGTTATGCAAGGCTGTCCATCATGCTGATATATTCCGGGATGGTGAGGAGTCCCTCGCGGCTTGCGGCGATTTCGTTTCCGCGGGATGCATCGCCGTAGAGCAGTTCGACTGCGGTCAGGGCGAGGATACGTGCATTGTCTAGGTAAGCCTGTTCCGGGTCTTTGACTTTATAGTCCTTGCCATGTGAGGTGCCTTGTGCTCCGGGGACTGCCGAATGTATGGATGGCACGATCTGGCTGACATCCCCCATGTCGGTCGAACTCATGACTGCGCCAGTGCTGTGGAAATTGGCTTCCGGATGAAGAATGCGTACGGCATCTTCAAAGACTTTCCAGAGTCCCTGATGGTCGTTCATGACTGCATATCCGGGCGTGGTGGTGACTTCCGCAGTACCTCCGAGTGCTGCCGCTGCTCCATGCATGGCGCGGTCGAAAAGCATGCTGAGTTCTTTGATCTTTTCCATGCTGCTGGCTCGAAGCAGGTATTCCATGGTAACGCTGTCAGGAATGATATTGACGCTGTCCCCGCCAGAGTTGACGATGCCGTGGACTCGAATGGAAGGATCAGTAAAGGTTTCCCGGAGGAGGGCCAGGGCATTTTGCGCCAGAGTGCAGATATTCAGCGCGTTGATGCCACCACTGGGCCATGCGGCATGACAGCTTTTGCCGTGGAAAGTGACTGCTTTGATCACGAAGCCATTGTGCAGTGCGCAGGTGTATGAGAGTCCTGTGGAAAGGTGGTTCATCAGAGCTATGCCGACATCGTCAAAGACTCCTTCCCGGATCATCGATGCCTTGCCGCCAATTGCCTTGATTTCCCCGCGCTCCAACATGGCGCGCCGTTCGGCTACTTCAATGCACTCCTCGGCAGGGACGGGAATGAAGGCAATTTTGCCGGAGAGGTCGGCGGCGGCTCCGGATTCCACTAATGCGATGGCGGCACCGAGCAGTGCGGTGATGTGGGAGTGATGTCCGCAGGAGTGAATGGCACCGGTCTCTGGGTCGCATTCGGGATGCGAAGGCAGGATCAGGGAATCCATTTCACCAAGCAGCGCCAATACAGGGCCTTTGCGTCCAGTATCCAGATCGGCACGCATCCCGGTGATCGACAAGTGGTCGCGCAAAGGCAATCCCAAGCCGCTTAATACCTCCTTGGCTTTGGCGGAAGTCTTGAATTCACGATAGCCAGGTTCGGGGTTTTTCCAGAAATACTCTCCCAAAGCGAGGATTTGCTCGCGGTGGGCTTCAATGGTGGCAAGAACCGCATCGATGACTTCCTGTTTTGTACGCATAAGCGAAAAATCCTTACCCGTTACTTAAGATTTTTTTAACCACGAACCACACGAAAAGACACGAAAATTTTTATATTTGTAGGGGTGTTGCTTTGTCCCCCGCACCCTGTCCACAACAGTATTTCATACTGTATTTCCGTGGCGGAGAAATGCAAGTTATCGAGTGGAATTTGCATTGGCAGGTATTGAACCATTATATTACCATTTCGTTCTTGTTACCGTAACTGTCCTTCATTCTTCTCGATGAACTGTCGGATTATACTACTGGAGAAATATGCTGAATACTTTCAAATACCTTTTCTTTCCGTTCCTGTTTCTGCTGACCTTGCTGCATGGTGCTTCGCTGACAGAAGCCGATTTGCGCCAGGCTGCGGCGAACTGGATGTCCAGCAGTGCAATCTTTCAGCAGCAGTCCCCAGTTGCGGAAGTGGATCGAATCGAGCGGATTTTTTCCACCGGCCAGGAAGCCTTGCCGGTTTATGTGCTGCATTTGAACCCGGCGGGATATCTGGTTCTCACGGGGGATGATACTTTACCTCCGGTGCTGGCGTTTTCTGCCAAGGCACAGGCGGGAAATGTTCCTCGGCGCAGGACAAATCCGTTTCTGGCATTGTTGCGGCTGCAAGGCGAACGATACCGGAAGCTTCTGGCGGAACCGCAAACGCGCAGTGATGAATACCGTCAGAGAAACTTGGAATGTTGGCAACGACTGCTTGCTGGTGCAGTGCGGGCGGAGCCGCTGGAGAATCCAAGTAAAATTATTCGCGATCCCCTGATCGAGCAGCCCTGGGATCAGCACAGACCTTATAATCTGTACCTGCCACGCTCGACCGAGGAAATTTCAGCGTTGACTGGATGTGAACCGACTGCGGCCGCCCTGATCATGAATTTCCACCAGTGGCCGCCGCGCGGAAAAGGTAGCAAGACCTGGACGTCGGTTGTTGATACCGATTTTCCTCCTGAGTATAGTGCCACCGGCACGGTATCTGCTGATTTTTCCATTCCCTATGACTGGGAGCTTATGCAGAATTCCTATCCGGTTTTGCAGTCTCCGCCGACAGCGTCTGAACTTGCAGTTGCCCGCCTGATATTTGATCTCGGAGTGGCCTTCGAATCGCAGTTTGGCACCTTTGAAATTGGCACCGCAACTTATACCGACAAGCCGATTCCGGCGTTAGAGACATATTTTGGCTATTCAGGGCTGATTCAAGAGGAATCCCGTTCACAGGCAACGCTTTTTCAGCATATCAAAGAGGATGTGCTTGCCGGTTACCCGGTTCGTGCCAGCACACCCGATCAAGAATATGAACCAGGCCACGCATTTGTTGTCAGCGGTCTTGCTCAAGAGGGTGGTGCCGATTATTATTTTTTGAATTATGGCTGGGGAGGACATCACTCCGGCTGGTACCGTTTGAATGATGGCTATGATGTGGGGGATAAAGGAACTGTTATCGATTCCGCCATTACCCATTTTTTGCCGGCAAAACAGGCGATGTTCCGGGAAATCCCCTTCGAGCAACCTCGAAACTTTAAATTGCATTGGGATTTTCCGCATATCCACACGGCAAAATTGGACTGTTTCCGGCTTTCTGTCAATACGACGGTCATCAGCGATCAGATACCTGGGGATGCTCGGGAGTATCAGCTTTTCGATCAACCTCTCGGAGATGCCGAGTATTTCCTCGAGGCCAAGGTGGGGGGCGTTTGGCAGGCGAAGTCGGATGCCTTGCTAGTAAAGATTGTGGATGTGCCGGCGCCTGTGCCGGAATTTGTTCTGGATCAGGAGATCGTTGTTGTACAGCCGGATAGGACAGCGTCGGTAGCATTGCAGTTGCACCATCAGGAGGATGAACTCTCTGTCTTTTGCAGCCGCCCGGACCTGTATCCGGCAGATCAGATCCGGATCAGCGGCGAGGGAATCCAGCGTGAGATCCGGCTGATTCCGACCGACAATATCACCGGAAATGCGATGTTGCATGTGACTGCGCAAAATGCCAGAGGCATGAAATATACTCGCACAGTCAGTATCATCTGGGATGGACTTGCCTGGATGGAAAATCTCGAGCAAGCTGAATATCAGGCGGCAGAGCAGCACAAAAAGATTTTCCTGGTAATTGGCATGGATAATGATTCGTACACGGCTGAATTAAAGTATGTTTTCTGCGAAATCAGTGATATCCGCAATAAACTGCAAAATGAATATGTCTGTTGTTATCTAGAATTTCCAGAACAAGTTAATGAATTGTTCGGTGGGGGGATGCATGCGCTTCCGCTGACCGCCATTTTGCAATATGATCGGTGGAGTGTCATATTCCGGAACGACCCTATAAAAAACGGTTTTTTGTCCCCGGATGTTTTGCGGAATGTTCTTGCTGTGGAGCCATTGCAGGTGAGTCCTGCCGAGCAGGAGGTGAATTATCAGGAACAATCAGTCTTTGTGCGAGTGATAACGAAAGGCAACTGGATGATCGGCAGCGACTCGGCTTTTCTGATACCCAAGCGCAGTTCCGGCTCAGGAAATGCGACGGTTGAATGTCTCTTGCAGGAAAATGATAGCGACCAGGAACGGGTTGCGCAATTGACGGTTAGCAGCGCTGGAGTCAATCGAATCTGTCAGATTCGTCAGCATAGAGGGCTTCAGATCGAGGTGGCTTTTGCAGTTGCGGCCAAGGAATACGATGGTACGGTCGGAGCCGTTTTTGCTGGCGATCCGGAGGTTACTGGCATTGCTCAAGGACACGATGTGCAAGTCGATTTCAGCAGTGCCAGGCTGGAATTTTCCGATGCGGAGCCAGGCGTTGATAAAGAAGTCAGGCTTTATGGAACTGTGCTGACCGGGAATGATGCGGATTTATACCAGCTGCCGACAGAAATTACCAGCCTTGGAACGATTCGACCGAATAATATCTCAATCTCAATTCCACCCGGATGGAATGCAATAACCTTGCTGCTGGATCCGGATGAGGAAAGCATGACACAGTGGACGGCGAAATTACTTGTCTTTGAATATCAGAACCGGTGTTTTGTCCGGACAGGAGTTCCACAGGCTGGAAAAACGTATGTGATCTACAATAAAACCGGGGAAGAACTGGAACTGGAACTAACCGGCAAAAAATGGCTGGAAGGGCAGGGGGCTTTGCCTTCAACGCCAGGCTGGGTTCTGCAGAGTATTACGGAGGCTACGGAACTTCCAGCCGGTATGTCGGCCTGGTTGCTTCTGAATGGGAAATATTTAAGAATAACTGATGGCCTCGAAGCCGGAAAAGCCTATTGGCTGCATCCGTGACTTAAGGTTTTTTAACCACGAAAAGCACGAAAAAACTTGGCGTGGACTGATCGCCCGCAACCCACACGGACTTTACACGGACTTTACACGGACTTTACACGGACGACAGATCGGACGGATCGCCATGTGCCAAGGTCGGCTTTACTTTTTCAGTCGGAGGCGATATGGAGCGCCGGCGGCTCGCCGGCATGATGCCGGCTTCCCTCTTTCATCACCGAAAAATCAAAAAGTTCAAAAAAATCTCAAAAATGAGAAAGGCTTTCAAGGCCAGCAACTTGCGCATCTGGTTTTTGAAAATCTTTCCCAAAAAAGAAGATTTTGGGTGATAGTACGAATATTCAGAGAACTGAACCTCAGGTTCAAAAAAGCGAGCGTTACTTTTTCTTTATCTGATTACTAAGCAAGAATTTAAGTGTAGCGAAAAATTGTATTGTTGAAATTCGATTTGTGAAAATACAATGGCACTTTCTAGCCGTAGGCTGCACAATAATAACCCCCGGTGAC
>JAPXLT010000255.1:0-6801 GCA_033809415.1 Lentisphaeria bacterium | reverse complement strand
GTTGATATCGTCTTCTTTTCCCATGACGAGGAGGATGTCTCCGCTTTTGAAGCGATCCTTGGTCGGTGAGATATTCATGATGATGCGGCTATCCTCCGCCACTCCGGGTACTCCAAGATTCTTCTTATAATTCCAAAGCGCCTTGCTGTCCAGGCTGATCATTTGTTCGCCCTCGGGAGGTGCCTGTGTCTTCTTCGGGCGTTGAATTCCCAATACGTTCAGATTGAAGCGTTTCCGCACACCGAGTTCTTCGAGGGTATGTTCCGCGAATCCGTCAGGCAGGGGAATTTGTGCGATACATGCTCCTCCCGGCAGTGAGATCATCTCGATAAAGCCTGGGCGAACGATATGCTTGGCCACCCGCACCCCCATTTCCCGTTCAGGATTGACGATCATGCTGGCGCCGACCTGCCGTAGAATCCGTTCATGCAGTTCACTGGTTGCCCGTGCAATGATATTTTCCACGCCGAGTTCTTTAAGCAAGGCGGTAGTCAGGATGCTATTTTCCAAGCTGCCCGCTCCGATTGCCACCACCACCGTATCGACTTCCTGGATTTCAGCCTCGATAAGCGCCTGTTTCTGGGTTGTATCCATGACCATTGCCAGGCTGACCTGCTCGTGAAGCTGATCAATGATGTCCGGATCACTGTCAATCGCGCAGACAGTAATGCCGGAACGCATCAGCGACAAAGCGATCTCCCTCCCAAAGGTCCCCATTCCGATAATTGTGATTTGTTTGTTTTTATCCATGACAGGCCTTTCCACCAGTTTTTTATCCGATCAGGAATCTAGTTGGCGGGTAGTCGATATTGCCGGTTTTGGCGGTTCGCAATGTCAGCAGGAAAGTTACCGGTCCCACCCTCCCCAGGAACATCAGAAAAATGATCAGCCACTTGCCGCTGACAGTCAAGTTGCCAGTCAATCCGGTTGACAAACCAACCGTGCCAATGGCTGAGACCACTTCAAAAATCACATCCTCGAGAGGTGCCTGCGGCATCAGGAACGCCAGCAGCAATGTCCCTCCTACAACAATTCCGCCGGTCAGCAGAATCACGGTAATGGCTTGCTGAATAATTCCCGATGAAATGCTGCGCCGACCGATCACCACCCGGTTTTGACCCTTCAGCCACGCACGCAGAGTCATGCACATTAATGCGAAGGTTCCGACCTTCACGCCGCCGGCGGTGGACGCCGAGTTGCCGCCGATAAACATCAGCAGCATCAGCAGCACACGGCTACTTGACTGAAGTTGCGTCAAGTCCAGGCTGTTGAATCCTGCTGTGCGCGGGCTGGCCGCCTGAAACCAGGCATTGCACAGGCGGTCGGAAAAAGGCAAGGGGCTAAGCAGTGCTTCACGTTCAAAAATGTAGAACAGAAGCATTCCGCAGCAGTAAATCAGCAAGGTGGTCAGCAGCACCACGCGTTCATATACCCCCAGCGGCAATTTGCGGCGGTCGAAAGCCCATTTGAAAACATGGACCAGCACCGCAAAACCAAGGCCGCCGGTAACCAGCAGGGCAGAAAGCACCAGCAAGATAAACGGCTCCTGGACAAAACCCATCAGACTGTTCGGATGCAGTGAGACCCCCGCATTGCAGAAAGCGCTGATGCTCATGAAGGCACCATAGCCTAGACTGCGCAGTAAATCCCAGCCATAAGTCCGCTGGTAAAAAGAGGTCAGCAGAAAGGCGCCTGCCGTCTCGATGGCAAAAGTCCCAAGAACAATCACGAACAGTATTTTTTTGGCCTGGTGGCTATGTTCTTCGCCGACGCTCTGGCGCATGGCGGCGTTGCCGAGCAGCCCCAGTTTCCGCCCCAGCAACATGGCAATGAAAGTCGATAGCGACATAATGCCCAGCCCTCCCAGTTGAATCAGCACTATCAAGGCCACTTTCCCGGTTATGCTGAGCGCCTCCGGAATATCCAGCACGCTCAGCCCCGTCACACAGACGGCGCTGGTGGCAGTAAATAGGCTGTTCAGTATGCCAAGGCTTTCACCAGTACTCGAGCAAATCGGCAGATTGAGGAAGGCAGCCCCGCAGAAAATCAGCACCAGGAAGCTCGAGATCAGCATTTGCCCGGGATGTTCCAGCAGCCATTTCCAGATCAGGTTGGGACGTCCAAGAGCGCTACGCAAAAAAAGATAGCCGAAAAACTGATGCAGAAAGATTCCCCAGTAGCAGAATCCTCGCCAGCCCGGCTGTGTCAGGCTTGCCAGCGATAGCAGCAACATAATTGCCGCCGCCCAGAAACTCGAAGGAAGAGTGCGAAGCAGATGAAAACACCAGCAGCGTGAAAATCCCGTTTGCCGGTCGGCAAAATCCTTGGCCTGCCGGAGTAGGAATCGGAAAAGATTGAGTTCGAGCGCGAAAATCAGCAAAAAGCTGGCCAAAGAATAAATCAGCAGCATATTTGCCTGAATTCCAGCCTGTTCGAAGGGCTTGGTCAGTCGCAGCAGTAACAAGATGAAGAGTCCAGTCAGAGCCATCAAGCAGAGCAGCAGCAGCTCCGGAGTCACCAGCAACTCCATTTTCTTCTCGCGGTGGCTCTGGCGTAAAATCCGGGATTGCAGGCGGACTTTGGCATCGGTGCCGGACAAGGCCACATAATACCCCTGGATCACACAGACACCGAGTCCCAGCAAGGATGCAAACACATGAGCTGGAAAAGTCAGCAGGTACAGCGGCAGAGGCAAAATGCTGAAATAGAAAAGATCGCTCAATCCCGAGATGCCGGATAAATCCTTGCCATGCGCATGCTGATACATTCGCAACATGCTGTGAATCAGAAATCCTGCACAGGCCAGCAGCAGTGTTCCGCTCAGCCAATACTCGAAAGGGAAAAACAAAATCCCTTCCGAGCCAAAAATATCCGGATTATGCTGTTGCGGAAAAAGCAGGATAATGTGAAAGCAGCTGCTTAGGATTAATAACAGACCATGCCGGATAAACATGCCGCGCAATAGCAGCATGCGAGTCACAGACGACATGGATCCCTGGTTCTTCATTCACTATCCCGATTCAGTCTGCTCCAATATAAAAACTTTCGTGCCTTTTCGTGTCTTTTCGTTGTTAAAAAAATGACGATGCTCTCAAGATTCAGTATCTTTTGCTGAGTTCTCCGCTAAGCGGGCAGCCTCCCGGAACTGAGCTCTGAAAAACAAGCCCCACTCCCTGGTTGTATTGGCCTGCCCTTCCGCATTGCGCAAAGCATTGGCAATGTCGCCGGCCTGATGATGCGCAAACGGGAGCTGGTTGAATGCCTCCATGGCCGCTGGAACTTTTTCCGGACCTCCAGCGGCGCAAATAGCCCGCCAGGCCTGGCGCAATTCCCGTTCACAATCGATAACCATGACCCGGATCAGAATCCGCATCACATCGAACAACGGCCCGGTCCAGGCGCCCTGATACTCGAAAGCGCCAGCCAGCCCGAAGGGGTCCGCATCCGGCGCACTCATGTACAGGCGATCCTGATCGGTATACAGGTCCCGCCGCACCGGCAGACGGTGCAAGGTGTATTTCTGCGGCCCGCCAGGAGTGCCGGCACGATAATTCCACAGACGCTGCCCACGCTCGCTAAGCAGAAAATCGACAAAGATGCGAGCCAGTTCGGGGTTGGGTGCGCCACGCAGGATGCCGACGGGGTCCGCCGACACCGTCGAAGCCGCCGGTGGTGTCTGGAACAGCATCAGCATCTCTCCCTTCAGGCGGTTGGCCCATTCGGCCTGTGAGCGCCCATAGAAATCGATGCACATGCCGGCGGCAATTTGTCCATGAGCGGCATCGACTGGGACTTTGCTGGCGGAAAAGGTCAGGTAACTGGCATTGCCGCCGATCTGTTTAATCAGATTGATGGCATCCGCCCACGCCTGGTCAAGAGCCTGCTGCCTGCTGAGCCGTCCGGCAGACAGCTCGTCCTGAAGGCTCAGCATGGTATCCTGCATTTGACGTTGAATCAACATCTCGAAGCATTTGTTGATCGAACCGCTTTTCGAGGGATCAGCCAGGCCGATCGCATTGATCAGGCGCGGATCAGCCAGCTGCCGCCAGCTGGTCAGCGGACAGCCTCCGCTGCAGTCATAACCAAGTTGTTCGAGGCGATGCACATTGACACAGATGCCGAACGACGAGAAGCATACTCCGTAGTATCGGTCATCCTTGTCGTACCAGATTTCACCGCCCAGCTTTTCCACCAGCACAGGCTTTTCCCCCTCGAACCATTCCGGATGCCGCTCGCGGACGCCGCAGGGCACCAAAGTACCCGCCTTGGCCTGCTTGTTAAAATCATATTGCCCGCCACCGAAAAACAGGTCGATGCCAATGCCAATATTGCCTTGCAGAAATGCCTGCCGGGCCGCCCAGTGCGGGGAATCCGGCGCAGTCTTCGGGTTCAGCAGAGCCAACGCCAGCTCCTCGCTCCATTCCTGATCCTTTTCATTGACCCAGAAATCCCGGAAGTTTGCCGTATAGGCACTGGTCAGATATCGGATGATTTCGCTGGTGCCGCCGACTGTGCGCCAGTCCAACGATACCCTACGCCCGGTCAGTTCATGGTAATATTGCCGGAAAGCCTGTTCGATTTCATATCGGACGGACTCGTTGTGCGGCGATACCAGGACAAGCTGATCCGCTGTAAGATCAATTTTTTCAGACTTCTTTTGCAGCAGCATGGGCATGATCAGCAAAAGCGCCAGCGCCAAAAGATACCATATCAGTCTTCTCATATGCCTTCCCGGTAATTACGTTACGTTGAAATGAACATTGTAATAAGGTAATTTCGTTTTTCCCTAATGCAATTCCCCAGACCTACCGAACACGATACATTTTTTAACAACGAAAAAACACAAAAAGGCACGAAATTTTTATAGGGTTGATGCTTTGACAGATCGGCCGGACTGGATATAGACAGTTCTATTGCGCCTGGTTTCGCAAAACTTGATTTCCTTCGTATAGAATCGGAATCCAAACGAATCAGCAAATGGCAGAAGATGTTTTTTGTCGAATTTGGGCGACACTTGTTTTTTGACTTTTTCCTTTTTTGTCATGCCATGTTGACTAAATAACAAGAAAAATCCTTTTTTTTTGCCTTTTTTCGTTTTTGTGACTTGCCCAAATGAAAAGATGATGTAATTTGAATTAGAGATGTCTTTTTTTAGAAAGAGACTTCGCTGTTCTGGAGAAGAAAGAGAAACCTGGGAGAAATGCTGTTTGCTCGAGGCAGTGCCTTTTATGATGGTGCCCGGCTGGTTCGGAAACCTCATCGCTGCAATCCGGCAAAAAATATTTTTCTCGATCTTCTTGCTTCTCTGCAATCTTGTTTCTGGGGTGCCGGCAGGATATTCTGAAAATGTCTCTGACTGGTGGATGAGAAAGTATGTAAACAAATAGAAGGATGCTGAAAAAATGGAAACATCGACAATCATTCGTGTACTAATCATGGCGATCGGCGCAATTATTGCAATTGTAGGCATGAACAAATCGAAGGGCGGTGCTGTCTGGGGGCAGCCTCTCGCCATCTGCGGCGCGATTATTGCCATCATCGCCGCCCTCTGGGGTATCAAGCGGACGATCGCCGGCGACGATATGAAAGAAGCCAGAGATCGCGAAATCGAATATCAACGCATACAAACCCGCGAACTGGGCAAATACCTCGCCGACAAATTCGCCGGCTCGAAAGTCGTTGTCATGGTAGACCCCATGCTGCGCTTTGACATGTATGGCGCCCCGATCCAACGCGAAGACCCCATCCTCGAAGGCCTCAAGCAAGGTCTCGCCAACAAACTGACCATCGTCTCCGAAATCTCTCCGAAAATGCCAGTCAAAGAGAAAAAAGAGCCTGTTGCCGGGCCGGATGGTGAGATGATGCCGATGGATGATATGATGGAGCCGATGGAAATGTGGTTCACCGCTGAAAAATTGGCTGAAATTCTGCCTGCCAAGGACAGCTATGATATCTTCATCACCCTGATTGGCATTCCCAGCACTGGCAATGTCCTCTCGGTCATGAAAAGCATGGCCGGCAAAAAAATCGTTTTGGTCGGTGGTGACACGATGACCATGGCGAAGCTTTTCGCGGCTGGTGACAAGCAGGCCTCGATTGCACCGGTTGCAGTGGCGGCAGTCACTTACAACCCCAAAGCCATCTATGATGACAAACCCATTCCCAAAAACGCCAAGGAAGCATTTGACAAACGCTACCTGCTGATCACACCGGAAAACTTCCAGACCGTCAAAACGGAACATTCAAACCTCTTTGCAATGTAATCCGGTGAAACACTCGCAATATGGCTGCTGATTCAGCAGCACACAATTCGCCCGCACGGCAACCCCGCCGAGCGGGCGTTTTTGTTATATCAGGACATGGACACAGACTATTTTTTAACAACGAAAAGACACGAAAAGACACGAAAATTTTATAGGGGTTGCTGCTTCGAGTGATGGGATTGCACGCGGTTTAAAAAGTAGCGCAACCGTCCCGGTTGTGATTGATGTTTGCCCTCCCACGCCCAAACGCTCCCAGGTGCAAAAAATGTCACCTGCTGCACGTATCCATCCTGTCCATAAAAAACGTGTCCATTTGTGTCCATGATGTCCATAGCGTCCATTCTTGTCCATGTCCCTAGTCCATAAAAACAAGTTTTGGAGACGGATGCAAAGTTTCAGGATTAGGAATTGTAGGATTTTGTAGGATTTTCTATGTTTCTGCATGACTTCTTATGATTTTTCTTGAAATTCCGCTTTTCCGGCACTATGTTTTCGCCGTGGTTCAGAAATCATCCAGCCCCACCCACCCAGGGGGCAA
>JAPXLT010000254.1:0-6857 GCA_033809415.1 Lentisphaeria bacterium | reverse complement strand
GTCTTCGACATGAAATGGTCTTCTGAGACCTACTTGCATGAAGATCTCAAGAAGAACAATGCCTTGCAGCTGGCAACCTATACCTGGCTGCTTGATCCGACGCGCTTCAACGTGGACTGCAAGTATTTCCTGTTCCCGAGCAAGCAATTTCTTGGAAGCGAGGAACCGGACTGGGAGGGACTCTGGCGGCGTGCCGTGGAAACCTTTGGCATCCGCCTGGGGCAAATGGCCGCAGGCTACCTGGAGCGCGGCTTTGCCGAAGAAAAAGAACTGAAAGAAAAGCCACCGCAGGACTCCCTGCCGCTTACCAAGAGAGCTACCTGCAATTTTTGTCATTTCGGCACGCTGTGCGGCCGGGAAGGGGAGGAGGAAGCATGAATCCGATTAAGATGATCAAGGCCAGCGCCGGTTCCGGCAAAACATATCGGCTGATGGAGCTTCTCAGCGAGTCAATCGCTGACGGCACACCGCCGGAACAACTCCTCGCCACTACGTACACCGTCAAGGCCGCCGCTGAACTGCAAAGCCGCATCCGGGAAAAACTCATCGAGAAAGGCAAGACCGATGAAGCGCAGCGGGTCTTTGACGGCCTGATCGGCACGGTCAACAGCGTCTGCGGGCAACTGCTCAATCAATACGCCATCGAGGCTGGTCTGCCGCCGCAACTCGATGTCATCCCGGAGGAAAATGCCACGCTGATCTTCGAGGCGGCCATCAGCAGCGTGATCGAAAAGCATGCGGAAGAACTCAATAAGGTCGGACTGCGTCTCAATCTCTCCCCGCTCAAGCAAAACCCATACCAGAAGTCCCCGGACTGGAAAGACGATGTGAAAACCATCGTTGATCTGGCTCGCAGCAACAACTTGAGCAAGAAACAGCTGGAGCAATGCGCGGAAGACTCCTGTGATGCCCTCAAGACCATCTTCACGGCCAGCCAGAAGCTTTCTCTGGCGGACATCGCTACGCGGATCACGCCATGCGCGGAGTTTAAAGCGAAGGCAAAGGGAACCAAAGATACCATAGACAAAATCAATTCCTTTTTGCAGTCTCCAACTTGGCATGTTGCCGGATCATTGGCCAAAAGCCGCTATGCCAGGCACGATGATGATAAATTTCCCATTAATTTGCTGGAAAATGTACATGACGAGCTTCTCTCCAGCCGGGAGCTGTATGCTGATTTATGTACGATGATCCGCAGTGTATTCGAGTGTGCTGCGGAGGCCTTGCAGGAATACGACGAGTATAAAAAAGCCTGGGGGCTGATTGATTTTGTCGATCAGGAAAGCAAAGTCCTCGAACTGCTCGAAGGCAATCCGGACTTCGGCAGACTGCTGCGCGACCGCCTGACCCAGGTGCTGGTGGATGAGTTTCAGGATACGAGTCCCATCCAGCTGGCGCTCTTCTTGAAACTGAATGAATTTTCGGAAAAAGGCTCCGTGTGGGTCGGCGATCCCAAGCAGGCCATCTACGGGTTTCGCGGTGCCGATCCGGAACTGATGCATACCGCCGCCAACGCGATCAAGGATGTCGAACAGCTGCCGTATTCCTGGCGTTCGCAGGAAAACCTGGTGAATCTTGCAAATGAGGTCTTCACGAAAGCCTTCAGTGATACGCCGGCAAAGGAAGTCCGGCTGGCGATCCCGCCCGAGAAGTCGGCAGCTGGCGGTTGCATTGAGGCCTGGCATCTCTGCGCCAGTAAAAACGCTGAACGCTGGTCGGCTCTTGCCGCCGGGATTGCCGGCCTGATCCGCGACGAGGGCGTCCTGCCCTCGGATATTGGCATTTTGATGAAAACTAACAGTCACTGCGCTGAGCTGGCTAAGGCTCTGAAGGCCTGGAACATCCAAGCCTCGGCACCTCCCGGCAAACTGATGGACGCCCCGGAATGCCAGCTGGTTCTGGCGGCCTACCGATATTGCATCGATAAGCAAGACACTGTCGCCTTGGCGACCATCCTTGCCCTCAGCGGCGAATTCCCGGATTGGCTGCAACGTCTGCAACAGGCGAAAAATGACTGGCTCAAATTGTCGGACGAAGAGCGCAAAGAAAAGGATTTTCTGGAAGGACTTCGCGGCGTTCCGCTTCTGCAAAAGTTGCAGAAGCCTAGCGATGAGACGCCGCTGGAGATTCTCGAGCAGGTCATCACCGCGCTCGAATTCGATATCCGGCTGCAAAAGATGCCTTTTCCGGACTGCCGCATGAGCAATCTCGAGGAACTGCGCCGCCTTTGCCGGCAGTACATGGAACAGGCTCAGCTCGAACGCCGCGCCGCCACCCCCGCCGGGTTTGCCGCCATGCTGCTCAACGATGACAAAATCAAGGCAGCACCGGGCTTCGGACGCAACAGCGTTAATGTGCTGACTTATCATAAAGCCAAAGGACTCGAGTGGCCTATCGTCATCCTCGAATCACTCGACTCTGACGACAAAGCAAGCGCCTTTGACATCAGTGTCAAGCAGGCGCAACACTTCGACTTGCAGAATCCGCTGCAAAACCGTAGCATCCACTATTGGCCGAACTTCTGCGGCAAAACCCCATTCAGCGCACTGGCAGCGGCGCTGCAAACGCACCCCCAGCAGGAAGCGGCTGAAACTCGTGCCTGCGAAGAGGACAAGCGCCTCCTCTATGTCGGCCTGACCCGCGCCAAGGAACGCCTGATCTTTGCCATCCGACGCAAAGAACCGACTAAAGAAGAGAAAAAGGAAAATGCGCCTGATCGCCTATACATCTCCTGGCTCGAACGCCTTTCCGATGACTTGAGCTGGAACTTCCCCAGAGACGCGGGCACGGCACCCTGGAAAGTCGGCGATAGCGATTTTGAGTTGCATACGAAGGTACTGGTGCCTCTGGAAACTCCTGCCAAGCTGGACAGTCCGCCGGTTTTCACGGATTCGCTTCCCGCTGCCGCTGCTGCCACAACGCACCTGCCCGCCCGCTTGGCGCCCAGCGGGTTGCCGCAGCAAACTGGCAAGGCCGCACTGATGTGCGAATGGCAGCCGCAACTGGAATGGCCCCGTTGCAAACCAGACGAATACGACCTGCTCGGCAATGCCTTCCATGCATTCTTTGCCATCAATCCGCAAACCGACCAGCAGATCATTGCCGCACGACTGCTCGCCAACTGGCAGCAGCAGAATGCGGTAAAGCCAGAGACAGTCGTCACTGCCTGCTGGCGTCTCTACGATTGGGTCAACAGCGAATTTACCGGTAGTTCAGTCACTTGCGAGGTGCCGATGACCTGGCGTAATGAACACGGCCAGCTCTTTCAGGGCTTCATCGACATGCTGATCGAGACCAATGACGGCTATGTGATCGTTGACCACAAGACCACCATCAAACCCGACCCCCTGGCCGAAGCCGCCAGCCACGCCGCCCAACTCGAAATCTACCGCAATGCCGTCGAAAAAGCCACCGGCAAAAAAGTCCGCAAAACCATCATACACCTCCCACTGATGGGGAAGTGCGTTGAGGTTTTTTTGCCGTAAAACACATCCAGTAAATTGTAGATGAACTTGCTTATTCGGAACACTAACCAAAGGAAATGACTATGGATGGCCCAAAGAAACAACAGTTGATTGAAGCATTGACTAAGAGGCTTGAAGATTCGGCTAACTCTACTGATGAATTTGGCCTAAGTGGACGAGATGTTGGCCAGATTGTTACGAACATCGTGGAAGATTTTGAAAAGTATGTAGAATATCGGAATAGCGATAAATGGAAAGACGAAGAAGGCTACAAGTGGGAGTTCATAAAAAATCGTTTTGACAATTCTTCTGTGAAACCTATACCGGATGTTCTTCCCAATGAATTCTTTTCCCTACGTAAAAATCTAGGCGGCTCTTTTCATGGCGATCCCTTTCAAGATAAGGTACCTTGGGAGAGTGTCACTCTAACAAACTTCAGGGATATTAATGAAACGGATTTTAATACAATTGATGTAGATAATGAAATCAAAAAAGCGAAAAACTTTATCGAGAAAATCAATAAGAAATCGAATACCCGGGCAACTGCCCTGTTACTTTTTTTTCTGTTTCCGAAAAAATTTTGCTCTTATAATCATGGAAGCTTGAGTAAAACTGCCAAAAACTGGGGGATACCGGACACCTCACCAATGATCCCCCCAAAAGGGGATATCTGTTACAAAAGCTGGATTAAATTCATTAATGAAATCATGATTCCTACCTTCAAGGAAACGGGGACATTTGGTGACTTAAGGCAAATCGACAATGATGTTCCTCGCGGCATCCCGCTTGATATCCAAGACTTTATCTATTGCATCAACAAAGGATGGTTAGACAATCTTACCGCAAATACAACCTCTCAAAACCAAACAGGGGATAATACCATGAAGGATAATTTCATTGAAATCTTGCAAAAACTCCGCGCCAACAAGCAGCTTATTTTGACTGGTGCGCCGGGCACTGGAAAGACATATCTTGCCCAAAGACTGGCAGCATGGATGATTTCTGATAGTTCAGAAGAATATCCTGAAGATATAAGCGACGTAGAAATAACATATGAGACATATAAAGATGATCTCAAAAAATCATTCATTCAATTTCATCCCAGCTATGATTATTCGGATTTTGTTGTAGGCCTGAAACCGAAATTAGTCAATGACAGTGTTTCTTTCGAATGGAAAGATGGTATTTTCAAGAAAATATGCGATGAGGCCAGCAAAAAAGAAAATGAAAATAACAATTATGCAGTAATCATCGACGAGATCAATCGTACTGATTTATCCCGTGTTTTTGGGGAGCTTTTCTTTTGCCTGGAGGAGGATTACCGCGGCAATTCAGTCACTCTGCCGAGCAGTGATACTTTCACTATCCCCGAAAATGTTTACATCATCGGCACAATGAACGACATTGACCGCAGCGTCGAAAGCATGGATTTTGCGTTGCGTCGGCGTTTTGCCTGGCATGAGATCACTGCTGAGGAGTCTGCACATATTATTGACGCCAGTAATATCTCGAACAATAAAGATGATATTGTTGAGGAAGCCAAGAAACGCATGGAGAACCTGAACAATGCCTTGGTGGCAGAAGCCAATCTTGGGGAGGAGTATAAGCTGGGGGGAGCCTATTTCAAAAAGATCGAAAAGTATTGCGATGGCGGAAATGCTGACTGGCAAGCGCTCTGGGATAACCACCTTGGGGTCATCCTGCGCGAATATCTGCGTGGACGCAAAAACGCAGGGGACATCATGGAAAAACTGAAAAAAGCATATAAGACAAATGATTCTTCCGCGCAGGAGGATGCCGCATCTAATTCCACCCCGGAGAACCCCGCGCCATGATCCGGCTCTACGATAATCGTTTCGGCGAGTATGGACAGGAGTTCGTGCGAACCGATGGCGACAAATACACCTTCTCCGGCAAAGATATGTTGCTTAAGGAGGACGCCTTTAAGCTGCTGGATGAGTTCTCCGGCGTCACGGTCAAGGAATTGCAGGATGAAAGCCACGGCAATCTGATCGTTTTTGCCCGGGAGGACGCCGATCTGGCAAAGTTGCCATTCTACACGCTGGTGGGAAAGCGGGATAAGTTCCGTCTGGACACGGGCAACCTGATGGGGGTATTGTCGCTGCGGAAAGGTGACACGACCCTGAAGGTACAAGTACAGTCGCGCTTTGACACAGGCAAGGAGCAGTATTTTCTGAACTACTTGCTCAGCCGCATTTACGATGTCAGTTTCACGCAACCGGTCAGTTCGAGTGATGATACATTTTGGGACATGCTGTTAGCTTTTGTCTTTCTCTGGCGTTTCTCGGAGGCGGCGACCGTCGGTCTCTACAAGCAGTACCATCGCTTTGAATACAATGACCTGGATTTCCGTGGTCGCCTTGATCTCGACCGGCACCTCAAGCGCAATTATCCGCTGTTCGACCGCATCGCGTACTCTCGGCGCGAGAACACTTTTGACAACCCGTTCAATCACCTGCTGCGCCATGCTGCTGCCAAAGTCGAGAAAAAGTGGCCGTCTATGCTGGAGTCTAACCCAAATGCCCGTGAGTTGTTGACGCTCTTGAAGCAGAACACTCCGTCTTGGATGCCTGGAGATATTCAGCGCACACTCGGGCACAAAGACACTCTGTCGGAATTGCGCCATCCGTATTTTGCCGAATACTATGAGCCATTGCGGCAAGTGTCATGCATGCTCCTGATGGATGAAGGCGCCAATGTCTTTGATACGCCGGAAAATAGCGGCGAGACCGAAATCTCCGGCGTGCTGTTCGATGGTGCCTGGCTCTGGGAAGAATATCTCGCTACTATACTATGCGACAGGAACCTCAAGGGTGGGCCGTACTTGCATGCTGACCCAAGCAAGCGGAAAAATGCTATTTATGCATTTAGCCCGAAACGTGGTCCGCTATATCCGGATTTTCGGCGTCCTGTCAATGGCGATGCGTCGCGGTGCGACATCGTCTTGGATGCCAAGTACAAGCGTGGCGATAGCATACAAAGCAAGGACCTGCACCAGGTGCTCTGCTACATGTTCCTGACCGGCGCTACGCAAGGAGGACTCATCTTCCCGCCAAAAACTGACGAGAAAGACAGCGACACAGCAGAAAACCCAGCCACCATCAATATCCCTAGTGGCAAGGGGAAATACACATGGCGATGCTTCAGTTTTCGACAACTGAAAACCGACGAGGGTGGGGAGGCATTTATCAAAAACATGCAGGCACAGGAAGAAGCCCTGCGCAGCTTCGCCAAACCGCCGAAAGATTTCGATAAGGAAAACCAAAGCAAAGAATGACCGATCATCTGCCCCCTGCTGTCTTCGCTACGCTCGACAGTGCAGGGGGCGGGGGTGATCGACGGGGGCTGCCGGCGCTACGCTCGACAGTGCAG
>JAPXLT010000253.1:0-7035 GCA_033809415.1 Lentisphaeria bacterium | reverse complement strand
GGTTTCCGGGAACAGGATTTGGTTCCAGAGGAAGAGTCCTTTTCCGTGGCGTGCCTGCAAGATCAATGCCGCTTCCGGCACTGCCGCATCCCGGAAGCTGCCCAGGACTTCCCACTTGCCGGGATTGACGACGCAGGAGACCGCCGCGCTGCGCAGCCATTCCGGCGGACCGGGCTGCCGCTGAATGGCGAAGGAATTGCCGGGGATATTCCAGTAGAGCATTTCCTCGGAACTCAGGGCATGGGGCTTGGAAAACAGAGGATGAGCCGGATACTCGAGCCAGGGCAGAAGATAGCTCTTGTGGTTTGGGGAGATGGTTGTCAAATAACGATTGGCCAGCCAGGGAGTGGATAACTCACTCGGTAGAAAGGCGGTGGACCAGCGTTCGTAGTCCTGATGCATAATCCAGCAGATTTTTCCGGAGGCTATAAACGCATGCATGTATTCACTGTCATTTTCAACGTAATCATTGAGCCCATTCTGCTCGATAACCAGGACATCCAGATGATCCAGATAGCCAGGCTGCTTGAAATCCACCGAAAAAATCTCAGCTTGAAACTTCTCACGCAAACGGTCGATAATGCGATATTCCGGGCGAAAATAATGTTCCCAAACGCCAATTCGTAAGGGGCGGGCAGGCTGAATGTTCTTCATATCCGACATGGTAAAGGTTCCGATTGGTTGGTGAATGAAACGCCAACGGCAGCATACATTGCCGAGACGACAAAAGGAGAAAGTGTGCAACAGAAATACACCCGGAAAACTATAATAGCAATTCCAAATTACGCAAATCCACTCCCGAACAACGAAAACATACGAAAAGACACGAAAATTTTCTATGCAAAATTTTCCGCGCATTCCGTGCTTTCCGTGGACAAAAAATAGGTTGTTGACATTAGTCCACCACAAGTTATTTTGACGTTTTTTGTAAAAGTGTCTTGAATAATGTGTGAAGGTGGGTATAGTATGGACTGTTTTGTTTGTTTTCGGTTAGATTTGTGTTCAAAGAGATGTTAAATGGAGGCAAATGTAGGCTCATGCAAACTTATTTCAAGCGTTTTATCGTCGGCATGTTGTTGCTTGTATCGCTGAGTTCTGTGGTGCGTGGTGGTGCGTTTCAGTTGTATTCGGAGAGCAGTGCCGAGGGCTTGTCGTTGGCTGGTTCAGTGATTGCTCGTGATGGAATGATTTCGAATGCGTGGTACAATCCTGCGGGAACGACCTCGGTAGACCGTCCGAGCTTGATGGCTGGTGTGAGCGGGTTGCTGCTGCATATTGATTATGAATCGGACCTTGGTGATGACAATTTGAAGAACGAGGTTCGTCCGACAGGATTTTTTTATGCGATATTGCCGTTTGAGAATGATTTGAATTTGAACCTTTCCGTGAATGCTCCATACGGTATGATTAGCGAATGGGACAATGACTGGCTCGAACAATACATGGCAACCTATACGAATCTGCGTTGCATATATATCACCCCGAGCCTGGCCTGGGAGGTCAACGAGCAGTTTTCCATCGCCGGCGGCATCAATCTTGTAGCCGCGACAGCACGTCTGGCCCGAAATATCGATCAATCTGCGCTTAACGCCATAGACCCTAGCATCCCTCAGACCAATAAAATTTATATGAGTGCGGACGCGATTGGTGTTGGCTTTACTCTGTCAGCAGTATACAAGCCGCATGAAGATTGGAATCTCGGCGTGTCTTATCAGTCCCGCGTCAAGCTAGACTTTGACGGCGAAGCCAAATATCGCTATCAAGGAGCTTATCTTGGCGGCGCCAGGGGGTTTTATCGTGATGATGCCTCGACGGAGATCACACTGCCCTCGAGTGTGGGCTTTGGTGTTGCCAATACCACGTTCGAGAAATGGACGCTGAGTTTTGATGCAGTCTGGACGGAGTGGAGCACCTACGCCGACAACAACATTAAGTTTGACAGTTTCCCCGGCGCAGGCAAGCCCGGCACCAAAGGGACTGCATACAAGGACAAGGATTGGGATGATGTCTGGTCTTTCCGCTTTGGTGCTTCCTATCAGCTCAATGAGAACTGGGTCTTGCGTGCCGGTTACATGTATGATAATTCTCCGGACAATGACCGTCACCGCTCTCCGGAAATGCCGGACAGCGACCGCAACATGTTTGCGCTTGGTGTCGGCTACAGCAAAGACCATTGGGGCTTTGACTTCGGTTACGCCTACCTGATCTTTAAAGATTCCAAAGCCGGCTCACAAGCGGCAGGAGCTTCGGAGAACTTCAAAAACAGCGGCGAATTTGAAGCCGACCTGCATGTCGTATCAGCAGCCGTAAAATATATGTTCTGACATACACGGACTTTACACGGACTTTACACGGACGGGACACGGACTTTACACGGACTTTACACGGACGGGACACGGACTTTACACGGACGGGACACGGACTTTACACGGACGGGACACGGACTTTACACGGATGGAAAAAAGTCCATTGTCCATTGTCCATTGTCCATTTTATTTTGTCCATTCTCGTCCATTTTAGTCCATCCTGTCCATTCCTGTCCTTGTCCATCGTCCATCGTCCATCGTCCATCGTCCATCGTCCATTATAAAAACGCTTCTGTCAGCTGGTCATTCCGGTATTGCGGTATTATGTTTTAAAATTCGCTGGCGTTTTTTCCTGAAACAAGAAGTCTGGCTGACAGCAGTATGAAGGCATTATATAAAGTTTCTGTATCGGCGGGTTTGGGGTACGAATGCATAGCGGATTGTGAACTGGATTTGCAGAAGGGCGATCCGGTCATCGTCCGCTGTGAACGGTATCTGGACTTCGCCACTGTCGAACAACGCTGCCCTGGCGAACCCCTTGATGATGAAGCCGCCTTTGAAAAGGAACGGGCAAAAAGCTCGAAGGGGCGTCATATCGAAGGGCAGAAGATTCCGGTCGTATTGCGCAAGGCGAATGGGCTGGATCAGGCAAAGGCCGAAGAAAACAGGGAAAAGGCCAAGGGCGCTCATAAGAAAGCACTCGAACGGATAAAATTTCATGCGCTGGATATGAAACTGATCCATACGCATTATGCATTTGACCGGAAAATTCTGCTTTTTCAGTTTTCTGCTGAGGGACGCATTGATTTCAGGGAGTTATTGCGGGATTTATCGGGTTTGTTTCATGTTCGTGTGGAATTACGTCAAGTCGGGGTGCGCGATGAGACTGCGATCATAGGTGGCATTGGCACCTGCGGGCGCCCATTCTGCTGCGCCACGTTCTTGCCGAGCTTCAGCAGCATCAATGTCAAGATGGCTAAACAACAGGGGCTTTCCCTCAATCCGCAAACGATCTCAGGCAGTTGCGGACGCTTGAAATGCTGCCTGCAATACGAAGCGGAGTTCTATCGCAATCTTGCCCAGCAGCAGAAAAATCAGCCCAAGGAGGAAACGAACGAGGAACCCGCAAAGCAGCGCCCGGATAAAAACAAACCGCGAAATCAGAAGAAAAAAGACAGCCGCAAGCCCGGAAACGTGAACTGAAGCATATTTTTTAACAACGAAAAGACACGAAAATTTTCGTACTTTTCGTGTGGTTCGTGGTTAAAAATCCTTTTTGGATAAGGTCTAGATAAGGCATTTTCCTTCAGATTCCTGCTCCAGCTTGCCCCGGGTTCGTAGGCGTCTCCTATCCAATGAATTGATTCACGTGAAAATGGTCAGCTCATACAGCCGACGCACCACCGCAAATCGCCTGACTGCAATGATAAGGAAGCTAAGATATGCTCGATGAGATGACTTTCCAGCAACTGGTCGAGGCGATAACCCGGGTTCATCGCGAGATGGCCGCGCAGGCGGGGCGTGCGATAAACCTGACATTGACGATCCGGAACTGGCTAACGGGTGCCTACATTGTCATATACGAACAACGTGGCGAGGATCGCGCGGCCTACGGTGCGGAAGTTCTGCCGCGACTCGCCCGCGAGTTGGAGCGATTGGGTGTATTGCCGTGCGACCCGCGCCGTCTGGCAGCGTATCGGCGGTTCTACCTGGCCTACCCTCAGTTACGCAGTGCCATTGCCTCCGTTTTCACAAATACCGTTTCTGAAGAGCCATCGACAATACCAGAGATTTTGCGGTCAGCGACCGCAAAATCTGGTAACTCTATGCCTGTCAGTATGTTAGAGATTTTGCGGTCAGCGACCGCAAAATCACTTCTGCCAGGTCAGGACACGGTTTCGGGAGACGATTCGGCCTGTTGCCTGGGTCTTTCGCCCGGGCTGCTTTTGCAACGGCTTTCCTATACGCACTTGGAAGTGCTTGCGGAACTTGATTCGAGTCTCAAGCGTGCCTTCTACGAGATCGAGTGCGTTCGCGGTGGCTGGTCGGTGCGTGAACTCAAGCGCCAGATTGCGACGCTCTACTTCGAACGTTCGGCACTTTCTCAAGACAAGGCCAAACTGGCTGAACTGGTCCAAGCCACTGCGGAGAAAGCCGAACCGCGCCTGGCCATTCGCGACCCGTACGTCTTCGAGTTTCTCGGACTCAAGCCGCACGAGGTGCTGCGCGAATCAGATGTCGAGGAGGCGCTGCTCGACCGACTGCAAGCTTTCCTGCTTGAACTTGGCCACGGGTTCTGTTTCGAAGCCCGCCAGAAGCGCATCCTCATTGGCGACACGCACGGTTTCGTGGACTTGGTCTTCTACCACCGCATCCTCAAGTGCCATGTCCTGATCGAACTGAAGGTAGATGCGTTCAGCCACGAACACCTTGGTCAGCTTAATACCTACGTGAGCTGGTACCGAACCAACATAATGGCTCCGGGCGACAACCCACCTATCGGTCTTCTGCTCTGCACCGCCAAGGATCAAGTTCTTGTCGAGTACGCCCTTGCGGGGCTTAATAACCATCTCTTCGTCTCCAAATACCAGCTTGAACTCCCCAGCCGCGAAAAGCTCACTTGCTTTCTCGAACAACAACGTCGAGAAGTGGAAGGATAAACGCCGATGAGGACTTCAGCAATACCAGCAGCTCGCCAAAGGCTGCGACATTGCCCTCGTGTCCGATTGCTACTGCTCGGTCAGAAAGCTGTTTTTCAAGTTGCCGATCCATCGGGTTTTTCATCGTGCCAGTCCTCCTGCAAAAATTTATAGGGGTTGTTGCTCTGACGGATGGAATGGCACGCGGTTTAAAAAGTGGCGCAACCGTCCCGGTTGTGATGTTCAGGGTTCAGGATCGGCGATGTTGGAATCAGCCCTGAAAGGTGACATAATCCCTAATATTGAAAGAGGGGAACAATGAATTTCTCCGTTAAGGACAGGCCTGTTTTCAAGGCGAATCTGCATACCCACACAACGAATTCCGACGGGAAGTTTACCCCGGAAGAGGTTGTTCGGCTGTATTCAGAGGCAGGGTATGATGTGCTGGCGTTCACTGATCATCGCGTCAGCAATCCGGTTTCGACCTATGATGGATGCGGGATGACGCTGCTTTCCGGGATGGAAGTGCACCCGGTCGGGCCGCGAGGAATTCCCTGGCATCTGCTGGCATTGGGGACTCCGGAAGATTTCCGGCACAATCCAGACTGGGATGGTCAGCAGGCTGCCGATGCCATACGGGCTTCCGGCGGGATCTTTTTTACTGCACACCCATACTGGTGCGGCTTTACTTCCGCAGAAATTTTGACATTGCGTGGTTCTTTGGGGATTGAAGTCTATAATACCTCGACCCGGTATATCGGGAAAGCTTTCAATATACAACTCTGGGATGAATGCCTGGATCAAGGGATTCGCTACAATGCCATTGCGGTTGATGATGTGCACGCTGCCCGGGACTTGTTCAAAGGCTTCACCATGATCAGCGCAGAAGACAAATCACCAAAAGCATTGCTGCAAGCACTTTCCGAAGGCAACTTCTACGCCAGCCAAGGTCCACTCTTCCAGAAACTCAATCTCGAAAACCGGATTTTCGAGGCCGAGTTTACGCCTTGTCAAGAAGTGATTCTGGTCAGCAATGGTTCGAGAGGGTTTCTGGGGGCGACGGTAGATGAGCAGGGCCCGCACTCCGCCGAGCGCACCTGTCAGCAATTCCGCTGTGATCTTAGCAAGTTGCCATCGGGTTCCTATGTGCGCTGCCAAATCCGGGACAAGCAGGGCAAATACGCCTGGAGCAACCCGTTCTTTCTCTGACCTAGCCTGATGAAAAAAGCTTTATTGACAACTCGATCTTCCGCAGAGGCAAGGCCAGCTTTCCGGACACTGTGCGCAACCCTGTTGCGCTGGTATTTGTATGGTTTTGTTTTTTTGCTGCCATTTAAGTTTGGCACTTTTGTCGGAGGCGGAGAACAACCGGATTTTCCACTGAGCCTGATGGAATGGCTCATCTTTACTTGCTGGCCAAGCATGCTGCCGAGCATCCTGGCCGGGATCGCACTGCTGTTGGCCTGCCTGATCCACCCACCGCCGAGATTCTCGAAGCAGATAGTCATCCCAGGACTGAGCCTGCTGATGATCTTCGCCAGCCTGGCCGGATTCGTTCAGACCACAGAATGGGGTTACGCGCTGAACTGGTTCTGGCATTTCTGGGGCATCTTCTGCATGGCAGTGGCAATATACTGGACGCAGGACTCCGATGAACGTCTGCTGCCTGGACTGCTGAACTGCATTGCCGCAGCCAGCCTGATCTGCTGCCTGCATGGCTGGCGGCAGCATTTTGGCGGGTTGGAAGCAAATCGCCGCATGATGGAGCAGAACGCACTCGAGACCGGACAGCCGCTCAGCCGCCAGATCCAGGAAAAGCTGATGCAAACTCGCTCCTACGGTACTTTCGTCGATCCCAATATCTACGCGGGGCACCTGCTGCTGACTTGCCCATTGCTGTTGATTGCCTTGCGCAATTGGGCCAGGCATATCGAACCACAACGCCTGACAAAAGGCCTTTTCCTCGGGTGCGGCAGCATCCTCTTTCTTGGCGCATTGATCTACAGCGGCAGCCGGGGCGCCCTGGTCGGCCTTGCGGCAGGAGTCTGTGTCCTGATCTGGTTGTATCCTTTGCCTCTACGCCGCCGGAT
>JAPXLT010000252.1:0-7049 GCA_033809415.1 Lentisphaeria bacterium | reverse complement strand
CAATTTTCACAAGAGCTTGCTCCTTCTTTTATCAATTTTTGGTTTAACTAATAAAAGACAAGCTCTTGTGTTTTTTTCAAGTCATTGAAGACTTTTTATGCTCAGGTCCCAACTTTGAGACGCCAGCCTTTTTTTAACTTGGAACATGCATTTTGTTTCCTGATTCAATGGGTGCAATTATTGGAAAAGATTCTTCGGCATTTGTTTTTGCCGGAGTGTATTTTCCCAGGGTGAACCGGTGATTGGAATTCACTTTTTTATGTTTCCATTTGCAGTTGACTTTGAAATCGACAAAGCGGTGAATTCGTTGTGATGTTGGAGCGAACATCACCTCTCTCAATGCGGAATATGCTGCAAAGAGTGTTTTTTCATATATTCCGTCTTCGTAGAAGGTCAGCAGTTTTGGCGGATATTCCATGTTTTCCTTTGCACATCCGATGATCTGGCAGGTGTCGGGTATTGCGACGTCGCTGTGGTACAGCAAATCGACTGTTGGAGCATCGATGCCATTCCACACCAGCAACACTTCGGGATATTCTCCGGTTTCTTTCAGCCCGGACAGGTACCTGCGGAGATTGGTCATTCCTGGTGTACGATAGTTCAGTACAATGTTGTCACAGCGCAACGATGGAATTGCCAGCGTTTTTTTGATTCGCCACCATTCTTTTCGAATCATTGCATTGTATCCTTTCAGGCGCCCCTGGAAGAACAATCCGATCCGGGTGAAACCAGCAGCAACAACGTCTTGGGCCAGGCGTCTTATTGCGCCGCCCCAGTTTGTTTCGACGGTATGCAAGCGCGGAAAAGCCGGCAGCCGGTTGCAGGAGACAAAGGGGATTTCAAGTTCATCCAGCCGTGTGGCAACATCCAATGTTAATGCACTGTTGGTGAACAGAACGCCCGATGCGGTTGCAAGCAGCCTGCGAAGAGATTCCCGGCTTGTGTAATCCGGCAGTACGCCATGGAGACTGGCCTGAAGCCCATCTTCACGCATCCGGCACAGCAGCGAAGCCAGTGCGACATCCCGCGCCAGCGTCTCATCATCGCCACTGGCGACTACCATTACCCGAAGGGCTGGCATATTTTCCGGCTGCCTGATCAACATCCCGCGTGAACCTGCAGGGTGCAACCGCCCTCGATGAATTAACGGACGCAACGCCATCGTCACTGTCTGGCGGGATACCTTAAACTCTGCAGCCAGCTCCCGGGTTGTCGGAAGGCGTCCTGAATATTTGCTGCGGACGATTCGGTTTTCGAGAACGGCTGTTAATCCTGGATACTTCGATGTACTCATGGTAACCACAACCACACTGAGATTCGTTAAAAACATATTTAATCAGGGCGTTTTCATTCATTTTATGGACAGGGACAAAAATGGACAGTGATGGACGAAATGGACTGGATTTTTCATGGACAGAATGGGACAAGTTTAAAAAAACGAGGGGCATTTTCCTATGAGATTAGGAGAATGAAAACGCCCTGCATATTTAATATACTGTCTTCTTTTGCTCAAACAGAATCTTTGCAAACGATTCAATGCGAATTTATCCTATTACCTAGGACAAGATTTTTTATCTTTTTGTCGTATTGTGATCCATCGCATTTGACTTGCCATAAGGTAATCTTGGGCACGGTTTCAATGTATAGGGGGGGGTATATAAGGCAGTATTGTAGAGTTCCGGTTTTTGTTGTGCATGTATGGACTGTTTATCCACAACCTTTAGATACGAATCGATTTTTTACCGTAATCATGAGTTCCTGAACAATAAATACGTTACCTGAAAATTTTGATAATTTCGCGTGTTGTGATTGAAAAAGGGGTGAGGGGTATTAGTGTATGATTCCAGATGTTTTTCTTCGGCGGAAAAATCTTTTTTTGAAGAAGATTTGCGAGAAATGGACAGGATTCTAATGGATGATGGGCGAGTTCTTCAACAGACTTGCCATTTATTTAGTTGCGGACCTCAGCACAGTGCATGTTTTTTGCCTGATTGAAGATTGAGCGATGCGTTCCGGATATATTTTCATTTTATGTTATGTGGTGATGTTTGCCGTACTTCCGGGAGCTTGTGCGGAAGTGGCTGGATTGGGAGAATCTTTGCTTCTGGAAGGGCGTCTGGCTCTGCTCAGAGGTGAAACCTGGGTGCTCAGTCAACAGCATCCCGATGGCAGCTGGCAGAATGATTCTGCCTTGACCTCACAAGCCGGTATGCTGCTGGCAAACAGCGATGCGGAATATTTCGCCGAACATCTGCACCGGGCAGTCTGCTGGATTCACGATCATGCAAAACAGCTGAATTCTGCCGGGCAGTATGCACAGGCCCTGAGACTTCCATTGCGCCTGAATCACCCGCAGCTTGCCGATCTGGTGAAATATTTTCAGGAACAAAAATCGAGTTGGAATTGGCAGGAAGAATCAGTTGTCAGCTGTCAGTGGTTGCTGGAGGCGCATTTTCTTCTGCCGCAGAAATTGGCGCTTTTGACGATGGTTGAGGTGCAACAGTTGCAACAGAATTTTTTGCGGGAAAAACGCAAGTATCCGGCCCTGGCGCTGTTGACTCTGCTCAGCAGCGGCACTTTGCAAATACAGACTACTGAGCAAGAAGTCCTGCTTTCAGCTTGTGTTGCGCAGACTGCCAATGCCAGTCCCGAAAATGCTGCCGTGATCGTTGCCGGCAGTCTTGACCGGGGACGTTATACCGGATGCGGTCTGGGGCTAGGAATCGGTCGCGGAGAAGTTGCCGCACCGCTGTCGGAATCCGAACAAAAGCTGTTGCTGAATGTTATCTATTGGCTTGGGCAGAAAAAGCAGCCGGAGCAGGTGAAGGTACCCTGAAAATTTCGGTTCGCGGTAATGCCTTGTCCAGAGTAAATTACTTCCGAAGCCTGGTGCTTTTCAACAAGGGGCTCCGTGTTGCTCTGCGGGGCTCCGTCGCGCGCGCGAATGGGTATGGTCAGCCCCCGGTTGGGTGGGGATCGGAGTTTTCTGAACCGCGACGGAAAAATAGTGTCTCCGCAACGGTTTGTCAAGAAGAATCATCCGCACTCATGCAGAAACATGGCGATTCCTGAAAATCATAAAGTTTCCATGTCGCCAATGGTTGTCTGCAGGAAAGAAGAAATTTTGCGCAGAAGGGGACTTCCGAAAAAGGCATTACGGTTTGTGGCAGGCACGGGGTGCTGCCTGCGATCATGTAGCCGATGCAAAAATCATTTTTTTATTACCGCCACCATGACTGCCCTGGACTCGCCCAGTTGTATCGTAAACAGTGTGTTCCGGGGTGTCAGAGTTGCCAGTGATTTTCCTGTCGAAAGCTCGACAGCAGTCATTGGTGAATCGACGGGACAGTCGACGGTCACTTCGATCGGTTTGCGCGAATACTCTGAAACGAGCACCAGCGAGCCATGTGGAGACTCGATACGCTTGACGATTGCATTCTGCGAAGGCGCCGAAATTCGTTTGGAGGTTATGCCGTCCAGGATCAGGCGTTCATACGGTTGAAGCATACCGGCCACTTGTGCGACTGCCCTCATATCCGCTGCATCGAAGGGGCATTCTCCCCAGAAGCCGAATCCCTTGCCGCCAGCACCGATGACCTCGAGCATATTGCAGCGCAGCATTTCAGCATTCAGGTCTGAGCCGAATGCGTATACGAACGGATATCCCGTGCAGAGAATTGGTGCGACCGGGGCACGTTCTCTCATGATCTGCAACAGGGTTGCCGTGTCTGTCGCCGGAAGCAGCATATCATAAGGCTCGTAATTTGCGTATACATCCATATAAATCATCGGAGCAACGATATCGAATACGCCGGGGAAGGTCGCTGGATCTTCGAGAGTCATGCGGTACGAATGGCTGTCGCGATAATCCGCATATGCGGAGAATCCCGGGAAAGAACGGTGGTACGAGGAATAGATCATGAAGGTGAATGGGACGGCGAGTCCTTTCTTCGCGATATAGGACTCCATTTCGCGCCGGTAATCGGCGAAGAAATCGGTGTAGCGTTTGCATTTGTATGCTTCCCATAAGCGCAGATATTCTTTATTCGCTTCTGAATTCGCCGCCATTTCCATGGGATTACGGTATTGCACGTCAGGCCATTCATTTTGTAGCCATTTGCGGAAGCCTTCACGGCACTGGTTGCAGAAGCAGATCGAGACACCGTCGCCGTACATTTCAGGATCGGTCGAATGGAAGGTGACTCCCCGGTCGATCAGATAGCGTCCTTGTTCGAGCAGCAGCTGATACCATTTGCCGCGATAGGAAAGGCACAGCATTTCATCCGTTTTCGATCCGTCCGCCTTTGTCGCCTGCCCGTCCGGCTCTTTCATGCCATTATGCCACCACCATTCGCGGATCCATCCAACTGGTTTTACGCCGGCTTTGGCAAAAGCTTTCAGCGACTGATCAAGCAAACCTGTTCCCCAGCCCCGCTCATCAGGCGTCAGATAGGTCCACATGTCCAGAAAGTTGAATCCGGCCTTGCGCAGTCCGGCAATATCCGGAAATTGTGCAAAGAAGTCGTTTGGCATTGACAGATATACCGGAATTTCTTTGAATGGGGTTATTTCCGGCTGTTCGACGACATGAATCGGGAGTCGTTGTGGTTCCTGTACACCGCCGTTCCATTCTCCCCAGTAAAAGCCGGTCATTTCCGTGCCATCCGGGCGTGATTCCAGCAGGCGCCAGAAGAAAGTGTATTTTGACGCACGCGGGCCTGCGACGACTGCATAGAGGTCATATTCTGTTCCCTCAATCGTCCGGGTGCCGTTTTTTTTCGTTGTCAAATCGCGGAAAGCTCCTTCGATGCGGATCGTATTGGGCACTGCGATGAACAGTCGTGGATTCCGCGATGGATTTACCGGCATAAAGTGGATCATCGATGTGCGATTGTATGACACATAGGCGAGTTGCTCGATATTGCTGACAAATGCATAGCCGGACTGCTTCCGCGGCAGCCAGGGTCGTTTTGTTGTCAAAGGCGGCATTGTTGTCGTGATATCGGAGGCCATGACCGCCAGGGTCACTGTCAGTGCCAGAAGATAAATCCGTTTAACCATATGTCCTCCCGTTTTAGCATTATTCCGTTTCCCGATAGATTTTCAGATCGGCGACCTGCACGGTCGTGTTTGTCCGCCACAGTGCGAGCATCACCTGGCAGCTGTCGCCAACGTTTTCCGGTACCACCAGAGAAGCCACTGCATGTTTCCATGCGCCATCGGCTTCACTCAGGGTTGCGAGCGGTATCGTCGTATTTCCCAGATCTCCGCGTGTTCCACCACGGGACGTGTAGAACACGATGAGAGCGCACCGCGGGATTGGCTTCTCAAGGGCTATCCAATCGAATTCTACGGTGTATTTTCCAGGAGTGAGTTTCTGATAGAAATATGCAGAGTAACTGTTGTCGGGGGTAACGACCAGTGCCGAACGGCCTGTTTCGCCATCCGGTTTTCGGAAATCGAACTTTGTCTCATTTGGCCAGATGAGAAGGCCGTCCGGCTTGTCGAAAATAACTTTTCTGATCAACTCGCCACGGCTGACGGTCAGGCCGGTTGCTGCTGATACCGCCGCCGGCCGGCTATTGTCGTAGAAGCGTGCGTCATCGATGAATACAGTTGCGTTTGCGCGATGCATGGCGAACATCACTTGTGCCTTCACCGCATCGTCTGGGGCAGTGAAGGTGACTGAGCATTCATGCCACTGGTTGTCTGCCGGGGCGAGATCCGCCGCCGGGAATGACTGTCGCCCTGCGCTGCCGTTTCCCCCGCCATTTTTTGCATATGCGATGGAAATGCCGCAACGCGGAATCAGCTTTGCCTCCATTCGTATCCAGAACTTCAGCTGATATTCATGCCCAGAGGTTACCGGATAGTAGAAATACGCGACAAAGTTATTGTCCGGCGTGAAGACAATCGCCGTTTTTCCCTCTTTTGGATTTTCATCATCCAGTTCAGCGACTGAATCTTCCGGCCAGACCTGGAATTGCGCCTGTGAATCGAAATCCAAGCGTTTCAGCAGCCGGCCTTCCGCAAGCAGCGTTCCGGTCAGAAACATGGCAATTGTGGCGATCATGCAAACGGTTTTCATCTTTTCCCCCAGTTTTTTCATTATACAGATTTTGACGTTTCAGGCACACTTTTCTGTCTTTGTTTAATAACTCCCGCGTGGCATCCACAATCTTTGCCATACAGGTATCGGACTCGTCGGCAACTGATTGCATTTTAGTATCTCTTTCATTGCCTGCACGTGGCCATCATAATGCAGCATATTTGCCGCCCCGTTATGCCATTTCACAATATACTGGCTGTTATTTGTCAGAACATTGGGGTCATAGGGCATGATTCCCATCGGATGGGGGCCATTACCCCAGGAATTCGTGGACGGATAATAGGAAACCTCTGTCAATACACCAAGAAAGCTCGGATATTTGACGATAGTGTCCTTGATCCATATCTGGTAGGCCGCACCGCCGGCGAATCCTGAATCACCGAGAAATGAGCTCATGCCATAGCCCAGGCCGCCCCCGCCGGTCGAAGTCGTCATGTACGGTTTTGTATCAGACGGACAGCGGAATTCCGTCGGCGAGAAGTAAAAAGCGCTGTCCGTAGTTGTGGCGCCATTCGACCATTTGCCCGAAATCAGCCTGGCACCAAAGGAATATTGCTCAAGACGCCGGTACCACCAGAGATTCTCCATTTTTGCGGCCGGAACGAAAGAGGTGTCGGAGATGTACGAGTTTATTGAGAGACCCAACTGTTTCAAATTGCTCGAACAACCAATCGCTTTTGCCGATTCGCGGGCCTTCGTCAACGCCGGCAACAGCATGGACGCGAGAATCGCAATAATGGCGATAACAACAAGCAATTCTATCAGGGTGAAAGGATATTTTTTTGTTTTCAGTTGTCTCATGACAGTCTCCTTTTTTTGGTCACGTCTTGAAGTTGGGACCTAGGGGAAAGAGCTTTACTTTCCACTAGTTTTCGATTTGCTAATCTAAAAATCCTTTTTTTGGGGAATGGCAAGTGGTTTTGGCTCTGGGGGGGGGGGG
>JAPXLT010000251.1:0-7080 GCA_033809415.1 Lentisphaeria bacterium | reverse complement strand
GTACACGCTTACGTAGATATCTTTGCCCTTCAGCACCTTCGCCGGATTTTTCCAGTAGCCGACGAATTCCGCCTTGGGCACTCCGAAGGCGTTGTAGATGCGGATGAGCTTATCAAAGATGCCATGATGGCAACGGGAGGCGCTGGGCATCGTGTTGTGCGGCAGCGCTCCTGTCAGAAAAGCCTTGGTGATGCGGAATTTATACAACTCGGGGTCCTCTTTCCCACCGCCAAAGCGATCATGCAAGACATCATTGGACTGATAGTCGGCGTTGGTCAGTCCAAAGGGCAACGAACCCAGTTCACTGGCAAACATCTCGATTCCGTATGTATCCAGGATGTCTTTTCCATCATGCATGATCGAGCTGCTCTGCTGGCGGATATGCTCTCCATTAAACAGATGCGTGGCAAAGGTCATGGCTGGCACCTGAACAGAGTCTGTGTTGTGCAAGAGAATGACCGGGTCCTTGATGCCCGCGTCAAGCTGCACCAGGCAGAGCCTGCGATAGAACTCCCGTTGCGCCAGATAGGGGATGCCGCCGTCGCAGCCATGCTCATGGTTGCTGCATGTGGGGACAATGCCGAAATCAAGGTATATTCCGTCCAAATCCAGGTTTTCCAACATTTTCTTGAATCTATACATGAAGAAGTTATTGGCTTGCGTTCTCGGGCAGCAATCGTACAGGAATGCCTTGCCCTGTTCGGTGTCGTAATCGAGGGTATAGTCCGGGGCGATTTTCCACTCGTCCTTGAACGCGGCCATTTCCGGGTACTCGTCGCTCAGGTAGCGGTCGATGTTATATGGGACATAGCGTACCTTGTATTTTCTGGCCAGGGCAATCTGCTTCTGCACGGTTTTTATTGCAGCTTCGCTTCCAGCACCTGGCAGGTCTCCGAATGAATGCCCCAGCTTGTTGCCGGGAGCAGGTCCCAGCACCAGGTCAATGACCGGGTTTTCAACGCGGTTCATGGCAATATTCCACGACCATGTGTAAAGATTGCAGGGATAATTTTCCGGCAAGGGGCGTACTGGCGTGGCGATAATACCGAACTCGAGTTCCAACTCCTCGCCAGCCGCTATATCCGCTGCCATGGAGACTTTGAAAGAGGCCAAATCGGCACCCTTCTTCAGTGAATATACCTGCACCGGAGAGTTTTTCCAGCCCTTGCGAGTTTCCGTGAAAAAGCAGAGTCCCTTATCCTCCATGCCCAGCCAGACCATCGGGAAGAATTGCAATTGTCTCTCGCCGTCAGATACTTTGTCGGTGATCTTAGCCCCCCAGGATGGTGCGTTCGAGCTGGCATGGATGTATTTGCACAGTTTTGCGGGCATGTCAATGGTAAGCTGCATGGTCTTCACCGGCTTTTTGGCCGTGAATTTGACAGTGTAATAGGAAACGCCGTCGTACTCGATCCAGCCTTCATTTACAACCGTACACTCCTCGCTGTCATGGCGGGTGTTGAATTCCATCCTATGATCAGCGACTTTGCCCAGTTTGACAGAGGCCGCCGTGCTGTCTTTCCCATTGACTGTCAGGCGTACCGGCGCGGCCAGCAAAGCCTCGTTCTTGGAAAACACTGCTGCCGGGAAGAGTGTATTTTTCCACTGGTAGCTTCTGGCGTACATCGAGGCGGTGAATGCCTGGTTCCCGCTTTCGACTTGCAAGGGTGTGAATGGTGGGATGATCCGGTTGTCAAAAGTCATGTTGGCCCATTCGCCGATGCCCGGGAAATGGAACGTTCTCTCATAAAGCGCCTTGCCGCTTTTTCCCTGCAATTGCAAGGTGTAATTTCCCGCTGGATTGCGATTGTCAAAGGGGACAGTCACCGCATCCTCGTCCCCAACCGCCTGCGAGTGGACGACTTCGCCCTGGCTGTTTTTCAGCACGAACGAATAAGGTGCCTCCTCGGGAAACTTTTCCTTTACCATGAAATGAATGACGTTTGTCTGCAGTTTATTCTGGAAGAAACGCGGTGACAGGGAGAACAATTCCTCGTTCAGTTTGAAGGGCAGCATCTGCCGCATCAATACTTGGTCTTTTTCCTTGAGTTCGAAGATTAGGGAATCATAGATGCTTTGGCGGATAGGAATGGTTAAGTCCTGCTCCCGAGACTGCCCAGCGGAAACTGCAAACTCCTGGGAAAAGAGTTTGCGTGGTGTAATGGTGCCGTCCCTTGTTGCTCCGAACACCTCATAGAGCAGCTTCGTGTCTTTCGGCGAAGAGAAGAGGACTTTTTGGCTCAGCGAGGCAAACTCCGGCGAGCCTTGTTCTATGATCTGCATAGCAGGCACGTCTTTGCACAGGATTTTCTGAAAGCCTTCCGGTTTAGTGTAATCGCCATTCCACGAACTCGAACACCAGCAGCTGACAGTTGCAAGCATCCATGAACGGCTGAAATTGATGGAGAATTCATCCTTAGGAGCAGCGGAAAAACCGATTGATTTCCAGGGAATGGCCACTTCCCCGACCCACAGTTTCCGGTCGTCAATCTGATGCGTCAAAACAGACTTGTATTCCCAGTCTTCATTCCAAGTACTGTCATAGCGCTTGCTCGAACAGCTTCCTCCAGCAACATTCCCGCCAAAGCGATAATATGCATCACCCGACAGCACCCGGAACTCGAAGGATTCAAAGCCCCAGGCTTCCTCGTTACTCGAACCGGACTTGCGGTCGCTACCCATGCGGATTTCAGAATTGCTCGGAAACAATGCAGTGAAGCCCAGATAAAGATTTTCATTATCCCAGAGGTACTTGTAGGTGTTATGCGGCAGGCGCCAGCCTTTGAGCGGGTCGCCGCGCAGATCAACCATGCCGACCAGGGAACCCGCTTGCCGCCAGGCGGGGTCGTCAAGCTTGCCGTCAATAAGCGGTTTCGCGGGAGCCTTGGGAATCACAAGTTTTGCGGGCAACGTATCTATGATCGGCTTGCTGTCCATGCCGCTTTGCTTCTGAATTTCGGCTGGCGTAAGTGCTCGATTCCATGTTTTCAGCTTGCCGATGCGGTTTTCATCACCCCAGGGAGCAACGATGTACCAGGGGTCCTTATAGGGGCCGATATGCAGATTCGTCACCGCGCTCACCGGGACTTCCTGGGCGCGTTCTTGCAGCAGCTCCCCGTTCAGATAGGTGCGGATGTGGTTGCCGTCCCAGCTGATGGCCGCGTAGAATTTTTCCCCTGGCTTCATGGGGCTTGGCGATGACACGTAGACATTTTTATTTTGGTCGGAAAACGCGAACAGGCATTTCAAGTCGGCCAAGTTGTAGATCGCGACAAACAGCCTGCTTTTGGTGCGCAGGGTCAGCATGTGGCGTGCCCCGCGCCTGGCCGGGTCGTGCTTGTCGATGGCGAGCTGGGCGAGGATCGTCCCCTGCTCGCCCACCAGGCTTTGCGCCGGGATGGTATATCCCTTTTCGCCAAGCACCAGCATGGCATCTTTGATCTCGCCTTTGAAATCGATGGGTTGACCGGCCACGATGACTTGTTGAGGCTGATCAAAGGTAAGGTTTAAGGTGCTGTCATTCGCATGCAGGAAAGCTGCAATGCATAAAGCAACTGAAGACAATATTTTTCTCATGGTTCTGCCTTTCTGCTGTCGTGTTTCAGTTTACCTGGCGTAGGGAACGTAAAATGCGCTGTTGTGTATACCATCCACCGCATAATTGAAGGGATACAGCTTATATGGGTTCACTGACGTCGTATAACTTCTGCCATCCAAACCCGGATTTGCTGCCAAAGCACCAGCGTGCCCATCGAAATAGGCAATGTTCACCTTGGAGCTATGCCGTCCGTCAAAATTGCCGTTACTCGAGTCTACTTGAAAAGAGTGACCAACATATGCATAGCCGGCACTTGGCTTACTGGGCAAATAGGTATCCCCAACAAGAAACAGCTTGCTGGGATATTTGACTTTATCCGGATGGTGATTTGAGGTGCCGTTGTATGCACGGTAAAGATTGGTATTCAAGCCGAAATCACTGTAGGCATCCACTGCATAGGAAGCTGGCGTCTTCACATACTTTTCCGCGAGCGTTAAAGTCATGTTTTTGCATCCCACATTGGCATTGGCAAAGCCGGGGCAGCTAATAGTCTTTCCGGAAATCCCGTAGTAGTATATCATTACCGATGGCCAGTTAATATTATAGCCGTTCGGAGCTTTTGTAAAGTGCTTTGGAAAGGCCTCATAATCCATGCAGTATTGGCTTAGGGTAACGCCAACTTGCTTGAGGTTGCTGAGGCAGTTGATCGCCCGTGCCTTTGCCTGCGCCTTGCCTAATGCCGGCAACAGCATCGAGGCCAGGATCGCGATAATCGCGATAACGACCAGCAACTCAATTAAAGTAAAGAAAGACCTGCCACCAAGCGGATAAAGCCAAGAACGATATGCCGACGTCACTCTGGATGTTTTTTTCACTGTCTGCTCCTTTTGTTAATGTGCAAAAACTTGCGATAGATACTATGGATTGGCTATTGTACAACTTAGTTAGGGAAAAGCTTTCTGTGCTATCCCTCGACTTGCAAGCCCATCCGTCAAAGCAACAACCCTACAAAAAAAATTCGTGCTTGTTCGTGTATTTCGTGGTTAAAAACCTGCACCCTGCTTTTAGCGATCATGTTTCCTGGTCGATGACCAAGGTCATATGCTGCATTTTATCTTCGGCGCGGTCGGCCAATCTGATAGTGGTGGGGTCCAGCCACTGTTGCTTCGAGAGCCAGAAAAAGCCTCTCGAGAGGAGGCGTTTGCTCAGTTTGGTGTCCATATCGTCGTTTTTCAGCAGTTCAGCGGCCAGGCAGGCATAATTCATTGCTTCGCTTAATTCGGCGGGTACAAAGCGGATATCCCGCTGTCCCTGGATGTATTCCCGCGTTTTTTGCAGGATTTCCACGGTGCTTTTAGGATCGTGGACGATCTCCCGGTAGGTTTTGCCAGTATCCGGTATGGGGTCTTCGAGCAATTCGAGCCAGAATGCCTTCATGTCCTCGATAGGCAGGTCGTGCTGGGTAGCCATTTCCGGATCGAGGGCGATGAGGTCCGGCAATATCTGATGCAGCTGCTGCCATTCCTCCATGACCAGGCGTGAATCCGAAATGGTCTGCTGCAACACCGCTTCGAGCTGTTGGTGAAAGATTTCCCTGACCCGCTCCGAGGCGTGATACATTTCCCGCATCGTTTTTTTGTTCTTGCGCTTGATATAGGGTTTCCGTTCGAGATCGGCGAATAGGGTATGATATAAGAAGAGTTCGTTTCTCTGCCCGCAGAAAAACAGAATCCGCCTCAATGCCCTGGAAATGGTAAATCTTGCCCAGGCCTGGTTGAAGAAAACCACTGCATCCGCCTTGGCGGAAGGTTTCAGCGGCGCGATGCCGGTTTCGGGATTTGTGCAAGTATCGTACACGAACGAATCGAGGGTCTGCCGGCTGATAACCCGGAAGCAGTTGCCGGCTCGGTTGCTTTCCTCCGCCAGACGGATGCGGACAACTGCATTGTTGAAAAAACTGGCCAGGATTCTGCGCGCCTTTGGCGGGAAAATATGCCAGACACAAACCAGATATGCCAGCAGTACCTGGTCGTACTTTTCAGCACAAAGCCAGGCCTTCGACGGGATTTCCGTCGTTTTTACTGGATTCTGACAGGCATTCTCGTTCATAGTTAGACCCCATCCAAAATTTTTTCGTGCCTTTCGTGGTTAAAAACCTTTTTGGACGCCCTCTAGTTGCCTCGCAAAAGTGATCACTCGGAATTTTTCCCGGGCAGGATAGCAATGGCCAGTTCCTGCAACTGTTCGGGATCGACATCGCTGGGGGAATCGGTCATCAGGCAGGCTGCCTTGGCCGTTTTCGGGAAAGCAATGACATCGCGGATGGATTTGGCACCGGTAAGCAGCATGACCAGGCGGTCAAAGCCGATGGCCAGTCCGCCATGTGGCGGTGCCCCAAAGCTGAATGCCTCGAGAATATGCCCGAAGCGCGATTTTGCCTCCCCTGCGCTGATCCCCAAAGTTTGGAACATCAGCTCCTGCAATTCCGGGCGGTGAATCCGGATCGAGCCGCCTCCCAGCTCGACACCATTAAGCACGATGTCATAGGCCTTGGCGCGCACATTGCCCGGGTCCGTACGCAATTTTTCAAGGTCTTCATCGAGCGGGCTGGTGAAAGGATGATGCACCGCCACAAAACGCTGTAAATCGGCATCCCATTCCAGCAGAGGGAACTCGACAACCCACAGGAACTTGAATTCCTTGCCGCAATTGAGCCCGGCCAAATCGGCAACTTCCAGGCGGATGCGTCCAAGCACTTCACTGGCCACGCGCCAGGAATCCGCCACCAGCAACAGCAGATCGCCGGCAGATGCTGACAAAGCCTCGATCAGGTCATGTTTTTCGGCATCGCTGAGGAATTTTGCTGCAGAACCGGTGAGGTTGCCGCCTTTTTCGACTTTGAGCCAGACCAGGCCTTTGGCGCCAAAAAGCTTGGCGGTATCCGAAAGCCCGTCCAGGATCTTCCTGCTGCATTTTTCCGCCATGCCGCAGGCGTTGATCCCTTTGACTACGCCGCCCTCGCCAAGGGTGGTGCTGAAGGGCTTGAATTCGCTCTTCGCAAAGACGCTGCTGAGGTCACGCAATTCGAGTTCGAAACGCAGGTCCGGCTTATCCGAGCCGTAGCGTTCCATCGCCTCTTTCCAAGTCAGGCGCGGGAACGGGGTTTCCAATGTAATGCCATGCACGTCCTTCATCACCGCCGTCAGCAGTTTTTCGACGATAGCAATGATGTCATCCTGATCGACGAAACTCATTTCGAGATCGACTTGGGTGAATTCCGGCTGGCGGTCGGCACGCAGGTCTTCATCACGAAAACAGCGAGCGATCTGGAAGTAGCGCTCGATGCCGCCGACCATCAGCAGCTGCTTGTACTGCTGGGGTGCCTGCGGCAATGCATAAAAGCTGCCCGGATACACACGACTGGGCACCAGATAGTCCCGTGCGCCCTCCGGCGTACTCTTGCTTAAAATCGGGGTTTCGACTTCGACGAAGCCATTTTCATCGAAGACATCCCGCATGATTTTCCCGATGCGGTGACGCAG
>JAPXLT010000250.1:0-7093 GCA_033809415.1 Lentisphaeria bacterium | reverse complement strand
GATGCGTGTGAAAAGAACACGGCCATGCCGCCAGGCAAACTGCGGGGAAAAACGGAAGCACAACAAGTTATCCGCTGCTTGCCCCCCCAACTTGTCTATAAACTATAAGGGGGGACTGACCCATTACAAAAAAGGCATAAAAAAATGTGTAGGAAGGCGGTTTTTGGATTGCAAAGTGGCGTTTTGGATGTATGTTTTTCAGAATACCTGCCGTCCTCGAAACGGATTCCGCAGGGGTATGATATAACAAACATTTCTTCTATTCACGGAGTTTTAATGACCATGAATTTTCCGCAACGCGCCCTGTTTTTTGATTTCCACACCATGCCCGCAAACCCCGATGTCGGCAAAAACTTCGACTTGGAAGAGATCACCTCGCAATTTCAGAAAATCGGGGCGGAATACGTGGTTTTTCCGGCGCGCTGCAATCTGGGAACAGCTTATTATTATACCGATATCGGCATTCGCCATGCGGCCATGCAGCGCGATCTGCTGACCGAGCTGGCCGACGCCTGCCACCGCAAAAACATCCGCATCAGCGCCTATATCAATGCCGGCCTCAGCCATGAAGAAGGCCTGCGGCACCGGGAATGGCTCGTCCTCCGAACGGATGGAAAAACCTACACCGAAGACCCGCTGAACAGCTTTTTCCGGCAGATGTGCTATAATAGCGCCTATGGAGATCACTTGGAAGCAATGGCCGTCGAGGCCGTACAGCATTGCGGCGTCGATGGGCTGTTCCTCGATTGCATGCAGACTGCCCCCTGCATCGGCATCGAATGCCTCGAGGCCATGGAAAAAGAAGGCGTTGACTGGCAGGACAGCCAGCAGCTCTATGCTTACAATTACCGAAAAATTGTCAACATGGCCACCCGGATTTCCAAAGCTGTGCGCAAGGTCAAGCCGGATGCCTTCCTGTATTTCAATGGCATTGACTACGAGGCACAACAGGAAATCGGCACCTATCTCGAGTTCGAATGCCTGCCTACCGGAGGCTGGGGCTATGAAACCTTGCAGGTCGGAGCAAGATATCTGCGCACGCTGGGAAAACCAGTCCTGAATATGACAGGACGCTTCCATCGCTCCTGGGGCGATTTTGGCGGTATCCGCACCGAACCCAGTCTCGAGTATGACTGTCTCTATGGAGTGGCTAACGCACTGGGCACGACTATTGGAGATCATTTCCACCCCCGGGGAGACATCAACTATCCGGTCATGGAAATGGATGCGCGCATCTATGCGCGGCTGCGGAAAATCGAGCCATGGTGCAAGGATGCTGTACCATTAACTGACCTGGCGGTTGTCATGAGCAAGCCCTACTGGGGGGCGCACTGGCGTGAACCCGAAGCCCATAAAGTCTATCTTCGGGAATGGAATGCCATCTGTGCTGCCAGCCGCATGCTCTGTGAACTCAAGCAGCAGTTCAACGTCGTAAGCCATGCCTCTGACTGGAAACAATACCCCCTGCTGATCCTGCCGGATTACACTCCGATGGAGGTCGAGAACCGGAAACGCATCCAACAGCACCTCGATGCAGGCGGCAAGATTCTGGCCAGTGCGGAATCTGGACTCGATAGCAGCCAAAATGCCTTTGAATTCAAGGAATGGGGTGTCGATTATATTGGCGAATCCCCTTACGATCCCGCCTTCCTGAAAAATGGCCCGGAAATTTCCGAGGGACAGCCGGACATGCCCATTACCCTGTATGATCGGGGACTGCAAGTCAAGGCTGCCTCCGGCAGCAAAGTGTTGGCTGAGATCATTGCACCATACTACAACCAGACCTGGGACGGGCGCCAGGGCAATGTCTACCTGCCCCCCGACCGGAATACCGGCGAACCGGCAGTCACCCTGACTGACCAGGTCGCCTATATCGCCAACCCGGTTTTCACGACCTACTATCAGTGCGCACCCGTGCCCATGCGGCAGCTCGTCGCCAACCTGCTCAAAAAACTGTTGCCCCGCCCATTGCTTCGCACCCCGAATGCCCCATCCTTCACCCGCGTCACGGCTACTTCACAGCCAGGACGGCGCATGGTGCATTTCCTCGCCTATCTGCCGGAACAGCGCCTGAAAACCTGCCAAATGATCGAGGAACCCATGATCGTCCTCGACCAGCAAATCCAGCTTCGTGAAGACGAACGCAAGGTCAAAAACGTCTACCTGGCGCCATCAGGCGAAAAACTCCCGTTTGAACGGACGTCCGACGGCTATGTCACTGTCACCCTCCCTTGCATTAAAGGCTATGCACTGATCGTCTTCGACGAACAATAGCAATCCACACGGACGCGACACGGACGGGACACGGACGCGACACGGACGCGACACGGACGCGACACGGACGCGACACGGACGCGACACGGACGCGACACGGACGGGACACGGACGCGACACGGACGGGACACGGACGCGACACGGACGGGACACGGACGCGACACGGACGCGACACGGACGGAAAGTCCACTGTCCATCGTCCATAAAAAACAATTTGGGTATTATAGTAGTATAAGGGAAAAGAAGCCCCTGCACCCTGCACCCTGCACCCTACCCCCTACCCCCTCATTTTTTATAACCCAAGGACTGAATTATGCAGGTACCTTTGCTTGATTTGAAACCACAGTACGCCATGCTGCAAGATGAAATTCTGCAGGAAATCGCAGAAGTTTGTGCCAGCCAGCAATTTATTCTTGGCCCTAAAGTCGAGGCCTTTGAAAAGGCCGTGGCGAAATACTGCTCCGCCGCTTTCGGCATCGGGGTTTCCTCCGGCTCCGATGCCCTGCTGATCGCTTTGCTGGCAGAAAAAATCGGGCCAGGGGATGAAGTGATCACCAGCACTTACAGCTTCTTTGCCACTGCCGGCGCCATCTCGAGAGCGGGTGCCACGCCGGTGTTTGTTGATATCGAGCCATTGCATTACACCATCGATACAACAAAGATCGAAGCGCGGATCACTCCGCGCACGCGTGCCATCATACCAGTGCATCTGTACGGGCAATCCGCCGACATGCAGCCGCTGCTTGAACTAGCCGCAAAATATAACCTCTGCATCATTGAAGATGCCTGCCAAGCCATCGGCGCGGAAGACCGTGGCAGGCGCATCGGCGCACTGGGCGACTACGGCTGCCTCTCCTTCTTTCCAAGTAAAAACCTGGGCGGCTTCGGAGATGCAGGCATGGTTCTGTGCAACGATCCGAAACGCGATGAAAAATTGAAAATTCTGCGCAATCATGGCATGGCGCCGCAATATCACCACCGCGTTGTCGGCAGCAATTTCCGTATTGATGCATTGCAGGCCGCTATCCTCAACAAAAAACTGAAATACTTGGATTCCTGGACGGAAAGCCGGCAGAAAAACTTCGTCGATTACCTGGGCTTGCTCAAAGATTGTCCTGAAATCGTCTGCCCCAGCTGTGCGCCCTGGTGCACCCGGCATGTCGCCAATCAATTCGTCATCCGTATCAAAAACGGCTTGCGCGACAAGGTCTGGGACGCCCTGAAAAATGCCGGTGTAGGCTGCGCGGTGTATTATCCGATTCCCCTGCATTTGCAGGAATGCTTCCAGACTTTGGGCTACAAGCGCGGGGATTTTCCGGAAAGCGAAGCAGCCGCCGCCGAAACGCTTGCCTTGCCGGTCTATCCGGAATTATCTCATATTCAGAAAAAATATGTGGTTGACACGCTGCTCGACATTCTGAAGGAGTTCAGGCGTTGAGTAAGCGAGTGCGAAAAGCCAAGGCCTCAGAAGCCGGAACTGTGGCCATCTATTGCCGGTTGATGAAAGAATTTGCCAGCCCCTACTGGTTTAAAATCCTGCTGGGCGCCTTTGCCGGACTCATTATTGGCGGCGCCATGGGAGCGGCGCTTCGAGTCATGGACCTGGGCCTGAATGCCTTCGAGACGGGCATCAAGTCCGGCGCCGCCGAAAAACCCGCGCCGATCATCCAAGTCCCCTTGAAGAAACATCATTCCGAAAAGGAAGCTCCGGGCACCAATCAGAATGTCCACTTGCCGGACGGCGCCGGACTTTCTACGGTTGCAGAACCTGAAAAAGAGACTTCCAGCATCACTCGGAAGCAGGAACGCATGCTGGAAAGGATCAACACTTTGTTCGACCGTTTCGGCATTGACCTGACCATCGATCAGGAACAAGCTCTGACATTGCCGGTAGTCGTCCTGCTGATCAGCATTTTGTTCCTGTTTTTTATAGTGCAGTCGCTCGGGGAGTTGGCGAACCGCTATTATTTGCGTTGGGTTGGTTCCCGTGTCGTCACCGACATCAGGGCTCGCTTGTTTGATACAATGCAACATCAATCCCTCGCCTTTTTCTCACGCAATGATGTCGGCCACCTGATCAGCCGCTGCACCAACGACACCAATGCCATCGAAAGGGTCATCTCCAACTCGATCCCGGAACTCTTTACCGCCCCCATCTTCATTATCGTTGCAGGCCAATTCATCATCAGCAAAACCAAGGAAGCCGAACTGCAAACGCAGGCTCTGTTGATGATCCTTTTCCTGCCCTTCTGCATCATCCCCATCTACCTGCTCTCGAGATACCTGAAAAACTTCGAAAGAAAGGTGCTCGAGCGCATCTCGACCGTTACTTCCCGCATGCTGGAAAGTTTCAGCGGCATTCGTGTCGTCAAATCCTTCAACCAGGAAAAATACGAATACTCCCGTTTCCGCGAAGTCAACAATCAGTATTTCAAATCATTGCGCAAGGCGATTCTGGCCGATGTCCTGGTTCACCCCACCATGCAACTTTCCGCCATCGCCCTGGCCTCGATTTTTGTCATCATCTGCTACCGCTACCAAGTCTCTTTTGCGACCCTGGCGGTCATTGGCTTTGCCGCTCAACAGGCCTATAAGCCGATCAAAGACCTCGCCAAAATCAATGCCACCCTGCAAAAAAGCGCCGCCGCCGCCGAACGTATCTTCCAGATTCTCGATACCGACACAGCCCTTCCTGTTCCCGACAACCCCGTGCACTTGAAGGATTTCCAGTCCGAAATCGTCTTCGAGCAGGTCACATTTTCCTACAATCCCGGTGATCAGCCTGTCTTATTCGACCTGAATCTGCGCATTCCGAAAGGCAGCCTGGTTGCCGTCGTGGGGCAGACCGGCTCTGGAAAATCGACAATGGCCAATCTGCTGGCACGCTTTTATGACCCTTGCCAGGGGCGCATCCTGATTGATGGACATGACCTGCGCGACCTCGATCTGCAGGATTTCCGCAACTTGGTCGGCATTGTTTCCCAAGATACTTTCCTGTTCAATGATACCATTGCCGACAATATCCGCTACGGTAAACGCGAGGCAACTATGGAAGAGGTCGAAGCAGCTGCGGCGCAGGCCAATGCCACGGAGTTCATCAATGCGGACCCGGCCGGTTACCAACGGAATGTCGGCGAGCGTGGCAATCTGCTCAGCGGTGGTCAGAAACAGCGCCTGGCCATTGCCCGCGCCATTCTCAAAAATCCGCCGATCCTGATTCTCGATGAAGCGACCAGTGCGCTGGATACAGTGACGGAGCATCTTGTCCAGGAAGCCCTGAACAATGTGATGCATGACCGCACCGTACTGGCCATCGCCCACCGTCTCAGCACCATCAAAAAGGCGGATACGATTCTAGTTCTCGAGCATGGGCGCATCATCGAACAGGGCAATCACAAGGAACTCTTCGAACTCAACGGCAATTACCGCCGACTCTATGACATGCAGTTCGCAGAGCACGAACAATAGCAAATAATCAACGGATCACCTACCATAATCACATAAACAACAAGGAGTATAATCATGGCCGAGGACAAGCTGAACCGAAATACCTACCTATCAAAACACATCGGAAATTTCCCGGAATTGGCCACCGTCTTGAACCGCCAATACACCAAGGTCGACGATCTACGCTATGGTACCAACCCGCACCAGACCGCCGCTTTTTATAAACCGCAGAACCAAAACTGCCTGATCGGCGATATGAAAGTGCTCAAAACCGGGAAAAGCGGGCTTTCCCAAACCAATCTGGAAGACCTCAGCTACAGCCTGAATATCGTCAAGTTTTTCCAGGCGCCGGCTTGTGCCTGCATGAAGCATGTCAATCCTTGCGGCGCGGCGCTGGCCTCGAAGGGCGATACTCTGAAAGACGTATACATTAAGGCGCGGGATTGTGATCCGCGCGCCGCCTTTGGCAGCGTCATCGCCTTCAATTGCCAAGTCGATGCAGATACCGCGCAGGAAATCATGACTTCCTTCGTCGAGTGCGTCGTCGCTCCGGATTTCACTGCGGAGGCTGTGGCTGTTTTCTGCAACCCCGAGGCGAAGCTGAACAAGCATGTGCGCATTTTGCAGTGCGGGGACTTGGCCAGCGTGCCAAAGTATTGCGGTGATGACATCACTGGGTATCAGACCATGAAGGTGCTGCTCGATGGCAGTCTGATTATCGCCGACCCTCTGCTGACCAACATGCGGTCGGTAGCAGACCTGCGCCCGGCCAGCGCAGAAAGCAAGACCCTGGGGCAAGTCAGCAGCAGCGTACAGGCCTCCCCTGAGCAGATGGAAGACCTGCTGACTGCCTGGTATGTCAATCTCAGCGTACGCTCCAATGGCGTGGTCATCGTCAAAAATGGAGGGACACTCTGCGTGGGGACTGGTGAACAGGATCGCGTCGGCGCCGTCGAACAGGCCATAGAAAAGTATCAGCAGAAATATGCCGGCAAGGAAAGCATCCAGAATGCAGTCATGGCCAGCGATGGATTCTTCCCCTTCCCGGACGGCGTTGAAGTCGCCGCCAAAGCCGGCATAACGGCCATCATTGCCCCGTCGGGATCGCTGAAAGACGCGGAGGTCGTTGCCCGCGCAAATGAACTGGGCGTGGCACTCTTCCATGCGCCGGAAAGGGTCTTCTCACACCATTGACAAAGAAAGTCGGACGGGTCGGACAAGTCGGACGGGTCGGACAAGTCGGACAAAACGCAAACGCCCCCTGCACCCTGCACCCCGCACCCTGCCCCCTGCCCCCTGCCCCCTGCCCCCTGCCCCCTGCCCCCTGCCCCCTGCCCCCTGCCCCCTGCACCCTGCACCCTGCCCCCTGCAC
>JAPXLT010000249.1:0-7115 GCA_033809415.1 Lentisphaeria bacterium | reverse complement strand
GATGCGTGTGAAAAGAACACGGCCATGCCGCCAGGCAAACTGCGGGGAAAAACGGAAGCACAACAAGTTATCCGCTGCTTGCCCCCCCAACTTGTCTATAAACTATAAGGGGGGACTGACCCATTACCTCCTTTTTTCACGTTTTTTCCTTGAAAACCTTCTTTTGACTTGTAATTTCCCGAATAAGGGATATTTTATATTCTGTCTCAAAAATAAAGCTGTACCTGTAGCTCAGCTGGATAGAGCGTCTGGCTACGGACCAGAAGGTCAGGGGTTCGAATCCCTTCAGGTACGCCATGATTATGTTTGGTTGGCGGGGTAGCTCAGTTGGTAGAGCAGAGGACTGAAAATCCTTGTGTCGCCGGTCCGATTCCGGCCCTTGCCACCATTTTTTTTTGCCCCAGCAAAAAAAAATGCCACGCCGTAGCTCGCCCCAGCGAGCGCAGGCGGGCTTTTCCTCTCCCAAATAAAATCTTCTTGCCGCCAGTCCTGGCGGCTTTTTCGTGTCAAGGAGGTTAATATGTCGAAATACTATTACGTCTACCTCCTGAAGGATATTGCCACCGAAACCCATCATTACACGGGCTTTACGGAGAATCTTGCCGATCGTCTTGCGCGTCACAACCGTGGACAAGTTCCGCATACTGCGCCGTTTGCACCGTGGCGGATGGAAACCTGCATTGCCTTCACATCGGAAGAAAAAGCCCGCACATTTGAACAGTATTTGAAATCCGGCAGCGGGCGCGCCTTTGCCGCAAAGCATCTCTGAGACACAGCTTTTCTCTCTCCAATCTGCTCAACTGCTCAGATTTCTTGTCAGCGACCTGTGTCACCTCCGATTTTAGACACAGGTCGTAAGTGGCTGATAATCAATGCTGAAATTTTTCGTCTTTCGGGCATTTTGTTTTCAGGGCTGTTGCAGACCATAAAACGGCTATTCAAAATAGTTCTCTGTTTTGGATGTAAAAAGCATTTGAAAAACTTGCTTTTCATCACCTTTTCTGAGCAGTGAGAAATCCAGGCTGGCGCCCTGCTCCGTCCTTTTCCTCCTGCCTTCAAAAGCAAAATAACTCCCGGCTGCCCCGCAAGGGAATGCCAGCCGGGATTTTTTTATACCATGCCAAACGCTTTTCTCTGTTCGCTCCAGTCCTCCGGGATGCCTTTTCTCAGTCTGGCCAGCGTGAGAGCAGGCGGCTCCATGCCGCTGACAATGGCCCCGATGATGTCCGGAGCGAGATTGACCAGGGAGAGCGCCCGGAAAAGGAAGGCGCGTTCCTGGCCCTCGTTGCGGGCGAGTTCCGAGACGGAGTGCACCTGCCCGGATTCCAGGGCGTCACGGTATTGGAAGCCCTGCACGAGCGCTTTCTGAAGCGACGTCATCTGTCCGGGCTCCAAGGTGTCCGGCAGCTTGTCCGGCTGCACGATGACGGTCTTGTGCCCATCGTATTTCAGCCGGACCGGGATGGTTACTTCAATATTGCCATTGACCAGCTTTTCTGTCTTCCTCATGCGACGACCTCCTCTGCTTCCCGAATAATCTGTTCCAGACCCCGCGTGTCATATTCGATCTTGACCTGGTCCGGAAACACCGTGACTTTGGCGATGATCGCGCGGATGAATTTATACTGCTCGACCGGAAACATGACGTCCCATACTTTGCTGAGATCGGCGCAGGCCTCCCGCACCTGCGCAATTTTCAGGTACCGCCCGTTTTCCGAGAGTTCCTTCGCCGCCTGCAGAATGCCCGCCAGAACTTCCGGCTTCGCCAGCATCCCGCCGATTTCGGAAAGCAGCAGCGCTTCGAGCTCCTGCGCCGGCACGCGCTTCAACGCACAGGTTGAGCGGATGCGCTTGCTGTCCTTTCCGCAGATGAAATAGCGATAGCGCTTTCCTGGCAGGCGTTTGCTGAAGCTCTCCTTCATGAGCCCACCGCAGCAGCCGCAGAAAACCAGTCCGCGCAGGGCGGTGAGGCGTTTCTGGCGCCGTCCATCGAAGCGCAGATGCTCCTTCAGCAGATGCTGTGCCGCATCCCAGGTGTTTTTGGCAATGATGCCCTCCTGCTCCCCCGGCCAGGTCTTGTCATGATGCCGGACCAGGCCGATGTAGAGCGGATTCTGCAGCATGGCGTAGATGAACGCAGGCGTGAACGGCCCGCCGCCGTGAGTCCGCCCGCGGCGGCTGACCAACGTCCGGGTGCGAAGCCCCTCTTCTTCGAGTTCGCAAGCCACGTCCCGGGCCGAACCCAGCCGGATATAGGCGTCGAAAATGCGCCGGACCAGAGCGGCCTCCTCCTCCACAATCTCAAGCTTTTTCGTGGCCGGATTCGACCGGTAGCCCATCGGAGGAATGCCGCCCGTATGCATGCCTTTCTTCTTGGCCGCGGCGATTTTGTCGCGGATGCGTTCGGCGATGATCTCGCGCTCATACTGGGCGAACGTCATCAGGATGTTGAGCATCATGCGCCCGGAGCTGCTCGAGGTGTTGATGTCCTGGGTGACGCTGACAAAGGCCACGCTGTGCTTGTCGAACAAGGTCAGCAGTGCGGCGAAATCCATCAGCGAACGGGACAGGCGGTCGATCTTGTAGACCACAACCACATCCACCTTTCCCTCGCTGATGTCCCGCTTCAGCCGCGCGAGAGCGGGCCGATTCGTGTTTCCGCCGCTGAACCCGCCGTCGTCGTAATGATCGGGAAGGCAGTGCCAGCCCCGATGACGCTGACTGGCGATGTACGCTTCGCCGGCCTCCCGCTGGGCATCCAGAGAGTTGAACTCCATGTCCAGCCCCTCCTCCGTGCTCTTCCTGGTGTAGATGGCGCAGCGCGCTTCCGTGATGATATCACTCATGCCTGGCTTTCTCCCTGATGCCGAAAAATTCATATCCGTTGCGGTTGACTCCCGTGATGGCCCGCGCCACCGCCGAGAGCGAACCGTAGACCTGCCCGCTCCATTCGAAGCCCTCCTGGCAGACGCGCACCTCGTAGCGCGTGTCGCGCCAGGTGCGCACAATGGCCGTGCCCAGGCGCAGACCCGAATGCGCCCGCTTCACCCTGATGTTGACGCTGTCCAGTCTGGCCTGCGTCTGCGCGTCGAGTCCGCCATAGGCCAGTTCCTGGATGCGGTGCGCCAGACGCCGCCGCATGAAGACCTCGCCATACTGCGGCGGCTCACAACCAAACAGCAGTTTCCATTTTGCAATCAGTTCCGGCAATCTCCTCTTCTGCAACTGGAGCAGCTCGAGACGCACCTCAGGGTGCTTGTTTTGCTCACTCATGATGGTTCTCCTTGTGGTTGACGCCTGTGTCGGCGCTTGCTTTACTGAAAGCGCCCCTCTCGCACTTAAGCAAGTGCTCACGGACACAATCCCGCTGTTTTACTGCTGACGGGACGTTTGCCCCTGCGCGGCGCAGAATGGCAGAGGCCAGGATTTGGAATAGTGTATGAAGCTTGTCAGATTCTGACATGATAAAACCTTTGTTGAGAGGTTGCGTTACGATTGGAAGATCGCGCTGCCATCCGGGAGTCTGCAAATCAGATGAAAAAGGAATGTTGAAGGACATCCCCGGAACCAACGCCACGGTGACTCTCGACCATGCTTTTGGCGGGGTGCTTTTTTTCTGCCCCGCCGGCTATCGGAAAGGGGGTAGCGTTTCACGACCCCCCTGCCGTCCGGACGGCGCCCGCAACCGTCATACTGTGACGGTCATCCTGACCAGGGATTTTGAGCAAACGGTGCACTCAGCAGATTACATGAATGTCACCCACGTCGGTTCCGCGAAGGTTCGGGTTGCTTCCCGGGCTGTCGGCAAGGGGGTGGTATTTTGCCCCCCCCCTTTGCATTGCCATCACCAGGAATGCTGACTTCCTATGCGTCCAGGGTTGTAGGCTATGGGGTGGTATTTTGCCCGTCCTATCCAAAAATTCATCTGCGGGCCAAGTTCCCATTTATGAGAAAGAAGAAAACGATTTCGGCAGGAAATTTCATCGAATGGGATCATCTGAAAACGGTGGTTTTGGCGCCGATTGTGCCTTCTTCCAGCCTGAATTCCGGCATTCAGACACAGAAGGGCCTCCGGCGCAAGGCCGGATGACTGGGAATGCAGGCATTTGGCAGCTTCAGGCTGCCTGGCGGAAATAATGTTTCAAAAGGCCGCCCAGGCGTTCCCGGCAGGCGATCCGGCCTGTGGCTGGACCGGGTTCATCTTCCGGTCGAACGGGCTTGTTGCCAAGCGACTGATGCGGCCTCTCGGTGTGATAAAATTCCATATAGTTGCTGATTGCCAGACGCAGCGATTTTTCTCCTATGGGAATAAAGCGGTCCAGGCATTCGGATTTTATGCTCAAGACAAACCTTTCCGCGACGGAATTCAAATTCGGACTCCGCAGCGGCAGCCGAATGGGTTTTATCCCGGCTTCCTTCATAATGTGGTCAAAGCGGGCCGTATATTTGCTGTCCCGGTCATGAATCAGATATCCGGCCCGGGAAAGTTCACCGTCAAAGCCGGTCATATTGCGGGCCTGCTGCTCAACCCATTCGGCTGAAGGATGCTCCGTTATACCGGCAACCCGGACTTTTCGTGTGCCAAGGTGAATGAAGAACAACACATAACAGGTGACCAGCCCGAATGGAGTCCACACTTCCGCGGTGAAGAAATCCGTGGCCCAGAGAAGCTCTTTATGAATGCGGAGGAATTCGGCCCAGGTCATGCCCCGCTTTTCACGGTCTCCCGAAGGGGGCAGGCCATGCTCACGAAGAATGGCTGCGACGCTCGTCCGAGCGAGTGCAATGCCCAGCTTTTTCAGTTCACCGGCAATGCGAAGATAGCCCCAGGATGCATTCTCGTGCGCCAGACGCAATACCAGCTCCCGGATTTCAGCGGATGATGGCGGGCGTCCCGGTCGACGCGACGATGCGGAACTGTCGAATTTTAGTTTTACCAGGCGGCGGTGCCAGCCAAGCAGGGTCGCCGGCCTGACAATGCTGACCACATCCTCCAGTCGCGTTCCCAAGGCGACCGCCCTGATGGACAGGTTTTTACGCTGGACATCGGTCAATATCATTCTTTTCCCGGTAGCTTTCAGACAATCCCGCAAGGTCTGGTTCTCCTCCCGGAGATAATCAATCTCCTTCTGCTGCTGTTCATTGATATCCAGATGACTCAGTCGCGCCAGAAGGAGTTTCACATTGCGCCAGAAATCACGTTTCATCCTTGCCTCACGAAATCGGGTTTGCCAAAGCCGGATACGATAATCCCAATACGGGGTCGGATAAATTCAGCGGAGCCAGGGGAGTGGATTTTCACCTGACAGCAGCTACCGATGACAATTCTGCCGGAAAGCTTCCCCTGCCCTGACCGGACAGAATTAAATCAACCTGCGATGAGTTTTCGGATAGCACGCCATTTCTGCCTTGCTATCGCCATGCCAGCCAGGGCAGGAACGTGGCTTCGATTAAATCCAGAGCCTCCGCCATCTCAAAGCCTTGACCGTCAGCCAGCAACACGGAGATGTCAGACATGAAGTCCGCATTATGGCGTTTGTCCTCCAGATTGTCGGCAAACTGCTTGCGGGTAATCGACAGACCCTCGTTGTCCAGATAGGCGGCAAAACAACGCGCCACGGTTTCCGGGCGAACCTGAAGCTCGGAGATGCCTTTCGCCAAATCGTAGGCATCACGCCCTTTGCGTCGCTGATAGAGCGCCCGCAGTTTAGTTCCCAGCAGTTCTTCGATGCCATACGTCTGAACCTGGGTACTGGCTGACAGCCAGAGCGAGGAAAGACTGAACTTGCGAGTCTGAATCCCCATGACCGCAAGATGTTCCCGGGTGTTGATCTCCACCTTCAGTTTCAGAGGTGTGACGGGTGGGATTTCCGAGGAAAAACGAAAAATCAGCGTCACCATGTCGGCGCCCTGCTTGCGTGATGGCTCACCCAGCAACGGTGACAACAGATTCCGGAACAGGTCAATCTGCCGCCCGACCGGGCCAGGAGCGACCTGAACCAAATCAAGATCCTCGGAATAGCGTCCGGCTGGATGAAAATACAGCTTGTGCAGAGCCGTGCCGCCCCGAAGGGCGAAGGCGGAGGCCAGTTCCGGTTGCCGGAATATCTCCACGATGCACCTGGAGATAATCAAATCCTGCTCAACCATGGCATCGGAGCGCCAGGGGGCGGAAGCGCGCCAGGCATTGATATAGTTTCGGGGTATCATTACAAGTCCTCCTCGATTTCCTCATTGAGCCAGAGTTTCCAGCGTGAGTCGCGAGTTGCCCCTTGAATAGAAGACGACAGAGCCAGGGGGACATACTCCTTTTTTTGAGTGGACAGCCATTCATGCAAAGGGTAGGCAGCGGCGTTGAAGCCGCCCCGCTCCAACAGCCAGCCCAGTCGCTGTGTTTCGGGAAGACGGTCGCGCCGGATGGCGACTTCGCCCAATTTATCACCATTCAGCTTTTCCCCCAACTCCTGCAACACGGTAGCCACCTGGGATAGCCCACCCAATTGACGAGAGTATCTGACTAAATCGAATGCCGTCTCCTCCGGCGTGGAGACCGGCAGATACCCGACTTCACCCTTGATTTGAACTGTGTCAGTTTCCGCCAGGCGGTTACTGACATAAAAGCGGATGCCCATGCCGTGAACCTCGACCGGCCGTACTGGACGATCGGTGACTACCTGGCAGACGCGGGGACGCTGATGTGCCGCACCATGAAGAGCGGCAGCAGTCAAGAGTCCCAGATAATACTTCTGTCCAATGTGGACCAGCAAATCATCAACCACCCATTCCGCCGGCAGAACCCCAACCGCACGGTACTCCAAAGGAATGACCGCATACAAATTCTGGTGCAGCCTGACAATGACCCTTTGAGATGACAGCCGCATGGAGACCAATCTGAAGGCACCGTGGGTCAGTCCCGTTGCCTGCATGGCTTCCTGACGGGTGAATGTATAGCGCCCGGACGCCGGCAGCTCCTGTACCCAGGCATCCAAAACCCCACATTTGAAATTAGTCATGTGCATTACCTCAATATCCGAAAGTGTTTGCAATAAGTTAGCTTATATATAACATTTTGCAAACAGTTTCGACTAAAATAACTTCCGAGACCGAATAAATAC
>JAPXLT010000248.1:0-7119 GCA_033809415.1 Lentisphaeria bacterium | reverse complement strand
TGTGATGTCACACTGGCGGAAGTCTGCGGCATGACCTTCAGCCACAACGAGTCGATGTGGAATGGTGTGCAAGTCCAACTGGCTGGGCTGCGGATGGTCTGGGATGTACTTGTGGATTTTGGCGCCTACGAAAATGATACAGAGTGGGTTCCATACTGGAGGCATCCGCAAAGCCGGTATCCAGATGGCGTAATGATTTCTGAATGGCGTCGGGAGAAGCAGCGCCTGCTGCTGGTTTTCAATCCATATTACGAAGTCCACCCATGCAGGCTGGAAATTCCCCAGGGGTGCGAAATCATCAATGCGCTGGACAAGAAGCATTGGAACGCCCGCTCGCCAGAAATTGCCCCGCGAGACTTCAAACTGCTTGTAGTGCAGCCAAAATAAGCTTTCGATAATCTTCCAACCGGTCAGGATTTTTCGTGCTACTCCGCCCAAAATCTTCTTTTTCGTGCAAGATTTTTTATGGACGATGGACAGGGACAGGAATGGACACGATGGACTGAATGGACAAGAATGGACTGCTGAATGGACAATGGACAATGGACGATGGACGATGGCAGAGATTATGTCTCGCCTTTCAGGGCTGATTCCAATATCGCCGATCCGACCGATCAGCTGTCCGTATCCCGTCCGTGTAAAGTCCGTGTTCCGTCCGTGTTCCGTCCGTGTGGGTTTGTGGGCGTCAGCCCACGCCAAGGGGGTTACCGGGCGATTTCGGTTGCTTTGAAGGAGTTATCCAGTTCTGCGAGGATAGGCAGATACTCCTCGCGGTATTGTTTTGCGGAGAACGGTGGGGAGCCGGCCCAGTAATGATTGACGCCATGGGTTCCTTGGTCTTCCTGCCAGTCCAGCAGGAGCAGTTTATGCTCGGCGAGGCTGATCCGCAGGGCAGCTACTTCGATGAGGCTGTTTGGCTCTGTCTGGAATTCGCCTTCAGCCAAAGTTTTTCCGCAGCATGTTTGCACTCTCCAGTGTCCTTTGGCTGCAAACGCCGAGGCGTTATCGAGCATGACTTTTCGGTTCCAGCCGCAAGGTTCGCTGACCATCAGACAGGTTGGCTGCTGAACCCGTTTTATATAGTGATATGCCAGTTTTTTATTGAAATAGTAATCCACGACGGCATCGGAAAACTGCGGCCAGCAATCCAGCAGATTCCACCATAAAATGCCGCTTTGCTGCGGGCGGTTCATGCGAGCAGTCTCGATAAAGAATTTCTTTGCCTCAGCCTGGCATATCTGGCTCAGCAATGCGAATTCCTCGATGTTTTCCGGTACAGTTCCGAAGACTTCCTGGATTTGATCCGCCATCAGTTTTATGCGGTAATTGAGCATATCATTGCTGCCCAGGTAGGGATTGCTGGCATGATAGCACCAGGATGCATTATCATGCCAGGGCCACAGCTTGTCCTCCGGAAGGAATTTCCGCAAGGAACTTACAGATGGGCAGCCATGATACCCGATTTCGCTGACAAAGGAAGCGTCCGGTCGAGCATAATAGGCAGTGCGGTAATAATTCCGTGCCCCCCACAGATGTTTTTCCACACAGAACTCCTGACTCCCGTTAGGATCAAGTTCCTGCACTTGGGGTGAGAAGTAGGGTGAGCTGGGCAGCCAGGGGCGCGCTGGATCAAGACGGCGCAGCACCTCCGGCAGAATTTCTCGGGTCGCCCGGATATTTTCAGGGGATAGTTTCAATCCGCAGGCGAGGGCAAAGATATCACATTCATTGTCTCCTGCCCAGAGCGCCAGAGACGGGTGCTGCCGCAGGCGGCGCACAACGCTTTCAGCCTCCTGGCGGATGATGTCACAAAATTGGTCATCCGCAGGATAGATGGCGCAACCCATCATGAAGTCCTGCCAGACGAGAATTCCGTTTTCATCGCAGAAGTCATAGAATGCATCGCTTTCATAGGTTCCTCCACCCCATATCCTTACCATATTGCAGTTCAGGTCTTTGAGCATATCCAGAAAGGTGGGCAGGCGTTCCGCGTCACGGCTGTGCAGGGCGTCCAGCGGCACATGATTGGTGCCCTGAATCCGGATTTTCTGGCCGTTGACAAGGAAGGCAAAGGCATTCTCACGCGCACTACTGGGTATGTCACTGCGTTTCAAAGCCAGCGTCCTGATCCCCACACGCACTATTTTTTCAGCGAGTACGCATCCCTCATGCAGCAAGGCAAGGCGCATTGAATACAGGTTGGGTTCACCGTAATTGCGGGGATTCCAAAGCCGGGGGGCGGGAACCTTAACTCTGACGAATCCGGCATGCAGCCAAACCGGCACGGTTTCCTGGAACTTGGAATCGTCGCATTGTCCGCTGATTTCGAGTTGCAGTCCGTTGTAATCCGGTAGGGATGTGACAAAATTATAATGGATGGAGAGTTCAGCCTGCTCGCTGGTTGCCTGGATGGTTTGCACATAGGTTTCACCGAAACGGTGCTCGGGCAGTTCCTCGAGGGTTACATCTCCCCAGATGCCGCCCAACGCCAGGCGTGGCGTAATATCCCAGCCCCAGACATGAGCCGGCTTGCGCACCCACAGCGATTCGTAATTGAACGGATAGGCGCTGTAATTCGAGGGTTCCAGCGTCTGTTGCCGGATCTGATTGACTGCGGATTTCATCAGCACAACCAGCTCGTTGTTCCCGGGTCGAAGCTGCTTTTCACAGCGGAACCGATGCTCAATCAAACCATTGTCCGCCTTGCCCAGTAAAATCCCGTTCAGATAAATTTCGCTGTAAGGGTCTATTCTCTGAAAAGTCAGTTGAACCTCCTTTGCGTTGCCGCGGTACTCGAACTCTCGCTGGAAACGCCAGCAGAAAAATTCGTATTTCCGGAACGCTTGCCCGCCGAGGTTATAAAAAGGGTCTGGTGCCAGCCCGGCTTCCTGCAAGTCCAACTCGAGATTGCCAGGCACTAAGACCGGAATCGTCGCCTTCTCGTGACCAGTCAACTCCTGCTCCAAAGTCAAATTCCAAGTCCCGTTCAACTTCATCATAAAAAATCCCTCCGAAAACCATAAACATGTATGAATATAGTATGAATTACGCTTTAATATACTGTTTCCAATGCGACCATCAAACAATCCCCGGTGCTACTATTGCCCAACCTCTTCTTTTTTGGGAAAGATTTTTTGAAAAGCAAGCTTCAAGTCATTGGCATATAAGCACTTCTCCGTCTGATTGTGGTGCCTTTACAATGCACTGTCTTTGGAGGTACCTTACCCCAAAAGCCAGGGGTTAAGCATGGTTAAGCACCTACGGCGCAAAACATTGTACCGATCCGACCGATCTGTCGGAGAAACCAACAGACCAAACCGCGATTCTGCATGCCAGCCCATCCGTCGAAGCAGCAACCCTACAAATTTTCCGAGTTTTCCGTGCTTTCCGTGGACAAAAAATGGGTTGTGGACGCCAGTCCACGCCAAGTATTGCGTAATGTCTGTTAATGGAAGGAATTCTTTTTGAACAACGAAAAGCACAAAAAGACCCGAAAAAATTTGCCGAAAAAATTTGACATGGCAAAAACGCAAGGTATATTTAGGTATGATTGCAGGATTTTTAGGGGATAATTAAGGTTACTTTATGGACATTGATTTTTCCAGTCACATACCAGTTTATGTACAGGTCAAGGATCAGCTTCAGGCTGAGATCAATGCGCGTGGTTTGAAGAGTGGGGATGCGTTGCCGACCTTGGCGAGGATTTGTGATATGGCTGGGGTCAGTATGCGCACGGCTCAGCGCGCGGTGGAATTGATGTTGAAGGAGGGGATTGGAAAGCGGATCGGTCGTCAGCTGGTAGTTGGTGATACTCCGCTGCGCGTTCCGGATGTCAAATCTATTTTCATCATTGCCAGCGATTTTTCATTAGCCAGTTACGGTTCGGTCGGGGACCTGATAATGCAAGGTATTCGTGAGGAAGTGGCCAAGGAGCCAGACAGTGAGGTCGTGTTTGCTGCGCCGGACTTTGTTAATTCGTTGCAATATTATCTGAACAATCCGGGTATGCGGGTATGCGGTGTATTGCTGTTGCGCTGTCAGCATTTTGATATGATCAAGAACCTAGTTGAACAATATCCTCAAGTTCGTTTCGTGCAGGTGAACTATTATTTGGATGGGATCGAGACCCTGCCGGAAAATCTATATGGGGTTTTCAATGATGATTTTGCTGGTGGCTACATGGCGGCAGAGTATCTTTTGTTGCAGGCTGGCAGCCGCAAGCCTGTTGTCTGGGAACGGGCTAACCTTGACCAAGTATATCAGGAGAGGCGGCGCGGTTTTCTGGCCGCTTTGCGGGATCATGGCACGGACGGGCGGGTTTTCCTGCAACAGCCTTATCCTGAAACACAAGACCTTTTCTCAGATAATTATAATTTTTTCGCTACGCTCTACAAACAAGCCACTGATCTGGACAGTGTGTTTTGCAGTAATGACCTTATGGCCGCGACAGCTGCACAATATCTGGAGCATATCGGGAAGCAATCGATTCCGGTCATTGGATATGATAATTACATCTATCAGCCCTTTCGAAAACAGAGTACCGTCGGCATTGATTTTGTCCGCATGGGGCAGGTGGCGGTGCAACGTCTGCGGCAAAAATCCGGTCTACGTTTCACAAAACTTCTGCCACAGCTGATTATCCGCAAAGCACAGACACCGGACGCCTTGTCAAGCACGAAGCATGTCTTTCAGGTCTTCAATATGCAATCATCAGCTGCATCCGGCGCTGAAAGCCCGTTATTGAAGAGTTCTACGACTATCAACTGCAAGAAAGGGCAAAACCACGATGCTCCGTAAAGGTTTAGGCAAGGCAATGGTACTTGGTGTATGCTGCCTGAGCGTGAGCGCCGACCATATTCATATTGCACCGACACAAAAAACCGGCAAGCAGGTACAGATCATGGCAAATAGCGAGCTGCTCAAGGGAAATTCAGATTTAAGATCAGCGACCTCCAAGCATTTTGCCCAAGGCGAAACTGGCACTTTGGCTTCCGAATCGCGCAAAACCTTGCTGGCCAATTTCGGCATCCCCGGCGCCAGCAGCACGAATGTCTTGCGGCTGGAAATTTCAAAGGCAAAGGCTTTCAACCCAGATTTAAGCATTGTCCTCGTCGGCACCAATGATGCGCTTAACAGCAGCAAGCTCAGCTCACCGGAGCAATACGAACAGAACATGCGGCAGATCATTCAGGCATTGCAGGCAATTGGCAGCAAAGTCCTGCTGGTCACGCCGCCCCCATGCATCGAGGAACTCTTGCTGAAACGGCACAAGAAAACAGCCTACGGCGACACGCCGCCGCAGGAACGCATCCTGACCTGCCACCGGATTCTCTCTGATCTCGCCCGTGAATTCCAGTTGCAACTGGTGGATTTCCATCAGATTGTGATGGAACGTGGCGATCTGGCTGGTGAAAAATCATTGCTGCGCAATCCGGTTAATGAAAAAAGTGCCGATGGGGTGCATCCGACTGCCGAAGGCTACCGGCTGCTGGCCCAGGCCATTGCCGATATGATCAAACAGCACAAGCTTCCGCACCGCCGCATTGCCTGTCTGGGTGACAGCATTACCTACGGGGCGCACATGACCGGTGCCGGCAGTGTTTCCGGAGATACTTACCCTGCCCAACTCGCCGGGATGCTGGAGTAAAACTGCTTGCCGCTGAAGGTGCAACGAAGCCAAACAACCAGTTTTCCCCATACCAATGGTTTGATTACTTATGAACATCCACTTTGAAAACGAAAAGGGCATCCAATGAAACAGCACAAGAAAGACTTTACCTTAATCGAATTGTTAGTCGTCATTGCCATTATTGCCGTGCTGGCTTCGATGTTGCTGCCGGCATTGAGCGCTGCGCGTCAGCGTGCCAAGGACATCAAATGTGTCAGCAATCTGCGGCAGCTTGGTGTCACCTACTTTATGTATGCGGAGGATTACGATGGCAGAGGAATCTATGGAAACTACGGCAGTCCTGGTATCAGCTGGACCAAAGTTTTCCTCGACAATGGCTACATCAGTAATTTGGATTATTGCGTTTGCCCGTCCTGGGCACCGTCGCAGGCCAGATATATGGTCTTTACTTATGCGCGTTGTGCAGGATATCAAGGCAGTGAAACGTATTTGCTGACAGACATCTGGCATCCGCAAGAGACGATGCTCTATACTGACAGCATTCATACCGAGCCTCTGCCTAGCTGGGCTGCTCTCGGTTATCCTGGCATGATCCAGTACTTCTATGTCCGCATGGGAAAATTCAACGACGCATACAAGGTTCATCTGCGGCACAAGAAGAAGACGCATTCGGTGATGGGGGATGGTCATGTCGCGGCCTTGGACCCGGACTGCCGGGTGGCCAACCGCCGGATTTCCACATCGTTGCACAGCGCGGAGGGGCTGGCAAATAAAGGCTTGTTTTTACTCAAGGAAACCTTCGCTCTCTATTATCCGCATTGAGATTTCTCATGCAGCCAGCGGTGGATATCCCGAAGAAAACGTAATGTGTCAGTCTTCTGTAGTGCGTGGTGTGGGTCAGACGTGGTGGACAGTGTGGACGGTGTGGACAGGGCAAGGACATCCCCCCGCAGCCCACGACAGTCAGAATAATCACAAGACGGTTGCGCTACTTTTTAAACCGCATGCCATCCCACCCGTCAAAGTAATACTTCTACAAATTTTTCCGCGTTTTCCGTGCTTCCCGTGGACAAAAATAGATTCTGATTGCCGATCAACGGAAAAAGTCAACTGTTTTTTAGGATGGTTGATTTTCCAGTAATTCCGAAAGGAGTGTTGCAAATGCGCATATTATGTTGCTTGGCTTTGTTTTTTGCCGGCGTGATGACTGTTTCAGGTCAGTTGCAAACTGGCAGCCAGCGTTTTTTATTCGAGCAGAAAACCGGAGCGCTGACCAGTGCTTTCAGGGGGCAGAACAAAGTGGTTGCGCAGACTGAAAATCACTATTTCCTGAAAAGCAGGAAAGGGGATGCGGAGGCTTTCGAGCGGGATGACCAAGTCATAGCGGATGAAACCCGCGATAACATTCTCTTTTTCCGCTGCCGGAATGCAAATCTGCCCGACATTGAAATCCACAAGACCTGGTGGATAGACGGTGCTTATCTTCGCCG
>JAPXLT010000247.1:0-7154 GCA_033809415.1 Lentisphaeria bacterium | reverse complement strand
CAATCCCGGCAAGTGGGAAGTCCTGGGCAGCTTCCGGGATGCGGCAGTGCCGGAAGCGGCATTGATCTTGCAGGCACGCCACGGAAAAGGACTCTTCCTCTGGAACCAAATCCTGTTCCCGGAAACCCGCTTGCCGGACAACGACCCTGCCTTGCAGTTTTGGGATCGTTTCATAGACAATGCCCTGTGCTATTTCCAGCAGATTCTGCAACAGGGAGTGCCGGAGCTGCCTGCCCCTGCAACTGTTCGACGGAGCTTGCCGAAACGGACAAATTACCGGATGATTGCACATGTTCACTCGGTGGACTGGTATGGCGCCGACGCTTCTCTTGCCTCAATCAATGCCGCGATGAAATACCATTCCTTTGACATCGGCATACTGGCGGTCAAAGATACGCTGTCCTGCCTGGGGAAACGCCGCCTCGAGGACTTTTGCGACGAGAAAGTGCTGTTGCTGCCGGGCCAGGAATTTCATCCTTTCAACTGGAATCCGGAAGACGCGCAGATCAGCCATAACGGCTACCATCTCCTGGCAGCGGGGATTCGGCAGTACAGCAGCGCTTTCACTTGCAGCCTCTTTTCCAAACAGGAAATTTCCGATTATCTGCACAAGGCACTGCACTATATCCGAGAACACGACGGGGCCAGCTGCGCAACCCACCCCGACACCGCATATTGGCAGAACTACCCCGTGGATGCTGTCGATATCGAGCTGAAATCAGCTGCCGTGCGACAGGCGTTCCACGAAGATCAGACGGTGCTTCCCCTGGAAGCAAAAACCTTGCATGGAGGGCCGGTGGAACAACACTACCTGGCCGGCAAAAAGATCACGATCATGACATCTGTCGATATGTGGGGAACTCAACGATTGCAGGAAAACCCTGTCTTCCAGTTTATCTATGTGGACGGGGAACCCACCAGAGCCTCTGTCGTCGCCGCAATCAAAGCCGGACATCTGATGCCGGCAATCTATATCCGCGAAGCGGAAGTGAGCCTGGACGGACGCCTGCCAGGAGATACCCTCCGCGTGGATGAAGCGCAGAAAGCCAGCCTGCAAATCCGCGTGGAAGCGGAAAAACCCCTTGCCGAACTGCGCCTGTTCAGCCATGATCAGCTGGTTTACCGTGAAAATCTCGATGGCGCCACAAGCCTGCAACGAACCCTTCCTCTCAAGGAACTGCCCCTGCGCACCTTCATCCGCCTGGAAATCGAAGGGCCAGAAGCCGTCCTTTTCAGCAATCCCTTCTATCTGAACTAAGGAGTTGTTCAAAAAGAACTGACTTTAAAATCCAGGAATGAGGATATATAGTAATTTTCGCCGGTAGGGAAGGAACCGGTCCGGCACCATTTTAACAACGAAAAAACACGAAAAAACACGAAAAAACACGGAATTTTTATAGGGTTGTTGCTTTGACGGATGAGCCTGCGCCGACAAAATCCGCATGTGGCAAGGTCGGCTTTACGCAGTTGCGTCGGAGACGACATGGAGCACTGGCGGCATCGCCAACACAGCCCTCGCGGTCCGCTTTCATCACCGGCAAAACAATAAACTGGGTGATAGCACAGGACAGGAGATGAACATGGAATTGTTTGGTTGTTATACGGCTCTCGTCACCCCGTTCAGGGATGGAAAAGTTGATTACACGGCTCTTGAAAACTTAATTGAAGAGCAGATCAAAAGCGGAGTTACCGGATTAGTACCGGTCGGCACCACCGGGGAATCCCCCACACTAAGTGTCGATGAACACATGCAGGTGGTCGAGTTTTTCGCCAGGCAGGCCGACAAACGATGCCAGATCATCGCCGGCACCGGCGCAAATTCGACCAGCGAAGCCGTGCACATGAGCAAACGGGCCGCAGAAATCGGGGTGACTGCAACGCTGCAAGTGACACCCTACTACAACAAACCCAGCGGTGAAGGACTCTACCGGCATTTTATCGAGGTCGCGGAACAATCCGGCCTCCCGGTTGTCCTCTACAACGTGCCTGGGCGCACAGGAAAGGAAATCCCCCTCGAGACAGTGGTGCGCCTGGCGGAGCATCCGCTGATTGTTGCCATAAAAGAAGCCGGGGGCAGCGTCGACCGGGTGTCGGCCTTGCAGGATGCCTGTTCATTGACGGTATTGAGTGGCGATGACAGCCTGACGCTGCCAATGATGGCGGTCGGCGCACGTGGGGTAATCAGCGTGGCTTCCAACCTGATCCCTGCTGAAATCAGTGCGATGGCCGCCCTCGCCTTGCAAGGGGATTTCGCCGATGCGCTGGCCATCCACCGTAATTATTACCCGCTTTTCCGGGATCTCTTCCTGGAAAGCAACCCGATTCCCGTAAAAGCTGCATTGGCCAAAATGGGCAAGATCCGTGAAGAATATCGCCTGCCGCTTTGTCCCATCAGTGAAGCCAACCGGAAAAAGCTGTACGAGACCATGCAAAAAGTTGGAATCCTATAGCCTAGCCGTTCCCAAAAGCAATGCGACTTGTAAATTTATCATGCATGAGCAAAGTGACCTGATTTTTGAATTGATTGACCTCCCGCCGGAAGGCGTCAGAATCCATGGCGCCATTTCCTTTGCGGAACTGGATATCGAGGAAGAAGACCGCTTTTCCTTTCCCGAAAACCTGCACTACGACCTGCTGCTCGAATCCTGTGGCGGGAAAAATGTCTTGCTCAGGGGAAAACTGAGGACGGTAATTTCGATTATCTGCGACCGTTGCGATCAGCCAGGAGAGCTGCTTCTGACGGATAACGATGTCTTTCATACCTATGAAGATGCGTTTGACAAGGTGCTCGATTTGACGCCAGACATTCGGGAAGATATATTAATGGCTTTTCCGCAAAAATTCCTTTGTCATGCGGATTGTCTGGGATTATGTGTGCATTGCGGCCAGAATTTGAATGAAGGAAGCTGCGATTGTGCTGCAAAAGCAGCCCCTTCTTCTGAGACAAATCCCTGGAGCGCTCTGGATGAGTTGAAACTGACTTGAGCGCGGAATTCTGGTAGTAGTTTTTGTGTTTACTCTTGTTCACAGATGAACGATTGGAGAAATCAACATGGCAGTTCAACAAAGTAAAGTCAGTAAGATGCGTGTCCGGATTCGCAAGGCCGCCAACCGTTACAAAGGGGTTGCTCCGACCAATTGCACTCATTGTGATGCGCCCTGTCTTCCGCATCGGGTTTGCAAGAAATGCGGCATGTATGATGGTCGCCAGGTTCTTAGTGTTTCGGGCGACAAGGAATAATCCGGATGTCCGGTATTCCCATTGCTGTCGATATCATGGGCGGCGACGCTGCGCCTGACGCCATTATAAAAGGTGTCGGGGAAGCTCTCGATTTCTATGGGAACGCTTATCGTTTGTTCCTGGTCGGGGATCAGGACAAGATTGCAGCCGGCCTCAAAGCGCTTGGCAAGGATGGGCACCCGCAGTTGGAGATTGTGCACGCTCCCGATGTGATTGAGATGGGGGACCATCCGGTCAGCGCAGTTCGCTCGAAGCCGCAAGCCTCGATCAACGTGGCGATTGATCTGGTCAAGAAAAAGAAAGCCCGCGGCGTATTCAGTGCCGGGAGCACCGGCGCGGCCGTCGGCTCGGCTTATTTGAAATGGCGTATGCTTCCCGGTTTGGAGCGTCCCTGCATCGCAACCGTTCTCCCACATGAAAAGGGCAGCTTTGTTTTATTGGATTCAGGGGCTACGGTCGATTGTTCTCCGCAGAATCTGGCTCAATTTGCGGTAATGGGCGACATTTATTCTCGAACTGTGCTTGGCCGCAAAGAACCCAGCGTCGGTCTGCTTAGCAACGGCACGGAGGTCGGCAAAGGGAACCACCTTGCCATAGAAGCCTTCAAGCTGTTGCGTGATGTGGAAAGCATGAATTTCATCGGCAATGTTGAAGGTCATGACTTGTTCACCGGCCATGTCGATGTAGTCGTCTGCGACGGCTTCGTGGGCAATGTCGTTCTGAAGAGTTGCGAACAGATGGCCAAATCCATGGGACAGATGATCAAGCAACAGGTGATGAAGCGCATGCTCTGGAAGGTTGGCGCGCTGCTTTCCAAGGGTGCCTTCCAGGAATTCAAGAAGACCCTTGACCCATCGGAGGTTGGCGGCGCTCCCCTGCTCGGGGTGAATGGATCCTGTGTCATCGGACATGGCAACTCCAATCCGATGGCCGTCCGCAACGGTATCCGTGCGGTTGGTGAACTGGTCAGGCACAATGTAAATGATGCTATTGTGGATCAAATACACCAATACGGACTCGATAACCTGATCAGCTTTAATTGACATCGCCGATTTTCGTACTACTATTGCCAAACTTCTTCTTTTTTGTGAAAGATTTTTCAGAAAAGCAATTTCCAAGTCATTGACACGCAACCCTTTTAAGGCACCGCCAATTCCTGTCTTTTTTCTCCGACTGATCCGTCCGATCAGCTGTCCGTGTAAAGTCCGTGTCCCGTCCGTGTAAAGTCCGTGTGGGTTGTGTGGCTCAGCCCACGCCATGGATAAAAACTAGCGATTACTATGACAAAACGAATTGGATTAATGTTTGCGGGGCAAGGTGCGCAGCAGCCTGGCATGGGTCAGGACTTGCATGCGGATTATTCCACCGTGCAGAGTCTGTTTGCGGAAGCGGATGCCATTTCAGGCCGGTCGATATCCGATCTCTGTTTTCGCAGCAGCCTCGAGGAATTGACCGCCTGTGCAAATTGCCAGCCGGCTATTTTTACCGTATCAGTGGCTTGTTACCGGGCTTTGCAGCAGGAATATCCGTTCACTCCAGTGATCTGTGCTGGCTTAAGCCTGGGCGAATATGCCGCCTTGCATGCGGCTGGCGCCTACGATTTTTCCAGCGCACTGCAACTGGTATCGTCACGTGGACGCCTGATGGACATAGCATGCCGTCAGATTTCCGGCGGCATGGCAGCAGTACTGGGTGTCGAGCAGCCCCTTGTCGATGATCTTTGTCGCCGCCATGGGCTGGAAGTCGCCAATTACAATTGTCCCGGCCAAGTAATTATCAGCGGGGCATGCGAGGCACTGAATGACGCCGTGGCAGAATTAGCCGATGCCGGTCAGAAAGCAATTTGCCTGCAAGTGGCGGGTGCTTTTCACTCCAGCCTGATGTCCTCGGCAGTAGAAGCCTTTTCTGCAGAGCTGGACAAATATCCGCTTTCCAAACCCAAAGCACTAGTCGCCCAAAATTTCACCGGAACTATAGTTGATGAAATCCCGGAACTGAAGAAGAATCTGCTTTATCAGATTTCCGGCAGCGTACGCTGGGAAGCCTGTTTTCAGCAATTAAAGGCACATTGTGATGTGCTGATCGAGATGGGACCAGGAACGGTCCTTTCCGGTCTCGCCAAAAGGATGGATCGCTCATTCCCGGTGCTCTCCGTCAATTCCTCGGAAACACTGGCAAAAACAGCCGATGCCCTGAAAGCGTTGTAAACACGGACTAAACACGGACGGGACACGGACGGGACACGGACTAAACACGGACGGGACACGGACGGGACACGGACGGGACACGGACTTTACACGGACTTTACACGGACTTTACACGGACTTTACACGGACGGGACACGGACTAAACACGGACGGAAAGCCCCTTGTCCATTCCATCGTGTCCATTCTTGTCCCTGTCCATTGTCCATTGTCCATTGTCCATTCAGCAGTCCATTCTTGTCCATTCCGTCCATCGTGTCCATTCCAGTCCCTGTCCCTTGTCCATAAGGAGATGTTGCAATGACAAAACAATTTGCTGGTCAGGTTGCTTTGGTCACCGGCGGCACCCGTGGCATTGGCCGCTCCATAGCCGAGCGGCTGGCGTCTGCCGGTGCGCGTATCGGCATTGTTGGAACCGATGCTAGTCGCACGGACAAAGCTGCATCTGACATTTCTTCCCAGTTTGGCGTACAAGTCTGCGGTTATGCCTGCGACGTTGCTGATACGCAAGCCGCTGAACAAGTCATCAACAGGATCATTGAAGATTTCGGCAAGCTGGACATCCTCGTCAACAATGCCGGCATCACCCGTGACAATCTGCTGATGCGCATGCAGGAGGCCGACTGGGATGCAGTGCTGGCAACAAACCTCAAAGGCATTTTCAATTTCTGCAAACCGGCTTCGCGCCTCATGCTGAAAGCGCGCAGCGGGCGGATCATTAACATTTCATCGGTCGTCGCCCTGTTGGGCAATGCGGGCCAAAGCAACTATGCGGCAGCCAAAGCCGGCATCATTGGTTTCAGCAAGTCACTGGCACGCGAGCTGGCATCGAGAAACGTCACTGTCAATGTCATCGCACCGGGATTTATCGACACCGAAATGACTGCGGCACTTCCGGAAGCCGCACGGCTCGAGCTGCAAACACGCATCCCGCTGGGACGCATCGGCAGCACAGAGGACATAGCTGCAGCAGTCGAATTCCTGGCTTCCCCCGCCGCAGCATATATCACCGGACAGGTGCTCTGTGTCGATGGAGGCATGACGATGGGATGAAAAAAGGGTGCAGGGTGCAGGGGGCAGGGGGCAGGGGGCAGGGTTTGCAAGACAGATGTTCATGCCTTGTCCGACTTGTCCGACTTGTCCGACTTGTCCGACTTGTCCGACTTGTCCGACTTGTCCGACTTGTCCGACTTGTCCGACTTGATTATGACTTTCATGGAGGCTCCAAGACTTTTTATGAAAGTGCAGCAGACGGCTTGAAAAACGCTTCCGAAAATGCTAAATTTTCCTGCGGTGCTTGAAATCAGCCAAGCCCCACCCAACCAGGGGGCGAACCACCCTTATCGCGCGCGGGACAGCAGGAGGATGCAGAGGACAGGCAGGGCGCAGTGGACACGGTGGACGTTGTGGACACGGTGGACGTTGTGGACACGGTGGACGTTGTGGACACGGTGGACGTTGTGGACACGGTGGACGTTGTGGACACGGTGGACGTTGACACGGTGGACGTTGTGGACAAGACACGGACGCTTCTGACTTTTTCCTGCCCCCCGCCCCCCGCACCCCGCACCCCGCACCCCCGCACCCCCGCACCCCTGCACCCCTGCCCCCCTGCACCCCTGCCCCCTGCACCCTGCCCCCTGCACCCCGCACCACGCACCCTGCACCCCGCACCACGCACCCTGCCCCCCGCACCCTGCCCCCTGCAC
>JAPXLT010000246.1:0-7285 GCA_033809415.1 Lentisphaeria bacterium | reverse complement strand
GAAAAAGTAAAGCCGACCTTGGCACATGGCGATCCGTCCGATCTGTCGTCCGTGTCCCGTCCGTGTCCCGTCCGTGTCCCGTCCGTGTGGGTTGTGGGCGGCAGCCCACGCCAAGTCTTTTCGTGTGGTTCGTGGTTAAAAAATCCTTTTTGGACGCGGTCTATTGAAGGGCTTTCGGCTGTTCGGACCAATACCAGTATTTCCAGTATGAGGCGCTCGTAACCTTAGCCTGCCAGAACCGCCAATCCTGGGTCTGGACGTGCCCATCGAGCCAAAGGTAATTCCCCGATCCTTGCCCGCCGGGATTCTTGTTGTCAGTCGTAAGCAAGCCATTGTTGTGAAGATAAAAGCATGTCTTGGCGTTATGGGCGGTCGTGGTTGCCATGGTGGTTTCACAAAGTAAAATACGCTCGACAGGACGACTGATCTTACTGACAATATGACAATTCTTGGGGTTGGGGGTTGTCCCGTTGAGCTGCTTATAGTCCCAATCAATCAATGCATTAAAGGGAACCGTGTAGGAAAATGTCATGTTATTATCCGTAACTGGATAAAGGTCGCAGCAGTAAAGCGCACGTTGACCCGGCTTGTTGACCGAAAAAATCGGCGGCATGTACCCCCAAGTGGACAGATTGTTGATCTGCACTCCGCTGGCAGTAGTGGACGCGGGAAAAATACGCCCATCATAATCATCGAAATAAAACGTCAACGCAAAGCTAAGGTTTTTTAATTTGCCGGTGCATGACATGGACTTCGCCTTGGCGCGGGCCTTGCTCAGCGCAGGCAACAGCATCGAAGCCAAAATCGCGATGATCGCGATAACGACCAGCAACTCGATCAAAGTAAAGAACTTGCGGAATGCCATCAGAACACCTCCTTGCACATTACTGGAATATCGCATCATCATCACAAACACGTGAACGGTCAATCCTAATTATAACAGTTAATATTTATTTGTCAAGCATTATTATTTGACTATTTGAATTTTTGCGAAAAAACCTTAGTAATGCGTCAGTAACTGGGTGACTGTTTTTTTTACAACGAAAGACACGAATGGCCACGAAAAAAATTTCGTGTTCTTTCGGGCATTTCGTTGTTCAAAAAAAATTCCTCGCTTACTCAGGTTCACTTTTCTGCGGCTTGTTCTGCTCCTTGCGGCTGCCTGGTTTGCAGGTAATATTTTGCTTTTGCCTTGATCAGGCTGGCGACTTCCTGCTGACGGATTCCGTTGAGATAATACCAGAATTCCCAGCCGACGAAATAATTCATGATGCTTTCCGGCTGAAAGGACAATTGCACTTTGTTCTGCCGACACCGAGCTTGCAGCTCACTGTCAGAGGGCAATGCTTCCGGATGGATTGGCTGTGCGACAAAATGCTGGGCCATCTGCTGCTGCGTATCTGGTTCGAGAAGTTTTTTCAGCAGGCGCAGGCATTCCTCAGGAAATGGGCAGCTGCGCCGAATCGCCGCCACCACCGAGAACAGCAGCATTTTTTCACCATTTGGATAAGGCAAAAAACGAATTCCGGCAGCCCGCATCCGCTTACGACTGGCAGCATCACTGCGATTATACAGATGTTCGACGATCTTGATTGGCTGATCGGCCTTCAATGCATAGATTTCATCATAGTTGGCAAAACGGCCATGCAGCCAGACCAGATGCCCTGCCTGATACAAACGGCGGCAACGGGCAAACTGCTCGAGCAAAAATGCTTCATCCGGCATTTGAAAGGACAGCTTTTCCGGATCAGCAAACTGCAAGCCGCTATTCAATAAAAGCGTGCTGGAATTCAAAATGCTGTAGCCAAGCGGAGATGTCGCCTTGCGAGCAAGGCGTTCGAGATAATCCAGAACGTTCTCAGAAGATTGCGGTTTTGGCAATTCCTGATGGCTGAGCAATTCAAAACTCAACACCCCATAGGGAAACAAATGCGCAGAAGCTGGCGGGCGCAGCCTGTCCGGCGTCAGCAGCAGGTCGCCATACAACTGCGGATAGAATTCACGCAACTGCGCATACGACAGGCAGTTCTGTTGCTCGAAGCCGGAACGCCGCAGAAACTCCGAAGAGCCAAAAGCGATATCAAAAGCATCCGAACCGGAAGCGACCTCCGCCAGATTATAACTGATTTTCAACTCGATATCGGGAAAAGCCCGGGTTACTTTCTCGAAGAACGGATTCCAGAACTCCCGCTGCCAGGCGGCGCTGTCCTCGAGCAATACCCGCAAAACCTTGGCGCCGCGATATTGGCCGAAAAGCCGCCGTCCGGAATACTTGAACTCGAGAAAAGCATCCTGGCCGGAAGTGCATGAATAAATCCCGTCCCCGACCTTCACCGTGACCAGCTTCTTCTCCTTCAGCAGCTCGACGGCCTTGGACGCCACATTGATGCTGACATTGTAACGGGCGGACAACTCCTTTAAATTCGGAAGCTTGGTACCCTTCGCCCAGACACCGCGGCGCAATTCCTCCGCCAAAATATCAAATAACTGCTGATGCTTCTGCTTGATCATACTGAACTCCAGAAAAAATGGTTTGCAGTAATAAGTATATCCGCAAGCTCAGATTAATCAAGCCGTATTATTTGATTTTTTCAAGGAAGGGGGCAGGGGGCAGGGGCGTAGTGTGTGGTGGCTCCTGTCCACAATGTCCACAATGTCCACCCCATGCGACATATACGAGCTGCGTGCTCATCCATCAAAGCAGCAACCCTATAAAAAATTTCGTGCCTGTTCGTGTGGTTCGTGGTTAAAAAATAGGTTGTGGACTCACATCGTCCCAGCGATATCGGGGATTATGACTGCGCAGCCGATGGCAGCCAGAGCGGTCTCAAGGTTGCGCAGCATTTCGTCGGATTCGAAGGTTCCGACGATGGCGCCGCCACTGCCGGCGAATTTTGCGGATGCGCCGGTGCTTCGTGCGACATCGACCATGCGCTTGTTTTCCGGAGAGACCTGAAAGACCCGGTCGCGCAAGTCGAAATTGGCATTGATCAGAGCCGGTAGCTTTTCAGGATGCCCTCCAAGCAGCGCCTCATTGCCCTGCCGGGCAATATCGGCGAATTCGCTCATGGCGGCTACGATATCGGGTTTTTCCTGTTCGAAGAGAATACGCAGGCTGCGATGATATTTGCCGGAAAATTCGGCGCGCTGGGGATCGTAGGCAACATACAACTTCGGCAGCATCGTATGATCCAGGCGTTGATAGCGTCCATATTCATGCGCCAGGAAATACTCTTTTTCGAAATCCATATACATCAGCCCATTGTATATCTGGATCACGCGATCCTGCATGCCGCAGGTGATCTGCAGTTCTTCTTGTTCGGCACGCCAGCACAGGGTCGGAACAACCTCTTGTGGAATCTGGTCTTCGACTTCATAAAATATCAACAGTGCCTTCATCACTGCCGTGCTGATGCCGCTCGAGCCGCTCAATCCTACCAATCGCGGAATATTCGATTCATAACGCAAGGTGAAATTGCGCTCCGGCAAAACAATGCCGTGCTGATGGCACCAATTGTAAAACACCTTGGCCGTTGCCTTGACAACCCGGATGCCGCCATAATAGCCAAAACGCTCGATCTCCTGCACCATCTGCGGCAAATCCGGAAAATTCCCGTCGTCTTCATTGCCCGGAACCAGGCAAATATCCGGACTCTCGTACATCACGATCCGAGAACAGAAATTGGCAAAGGTGAAAGATATTGTCTTGCCGAAATAGCCATCAGAGGGATTGCCCAGCAACCCCGCCCGGGCATAGGAACAAGTACGTAAAATCATACGCGATCATCCTTTTCAACTTCTTCTGGTTCAGGTAATTCGATACGCCCATTTGACAGATCGCGCAGCTGCACCCGCAGTGTCTCGAACAATTCGCTTTTCAATTGGCCGGAAACCACGACCTCCTCGCCAAACTCCTCCTGATCCAAGGTAAATTCCAGCTCGGAAAGCAGTTTCTTCACTTGCTCATACAAAGCATACGGCACCTGAAAGCGTATGTGGCTACGATTGACCAGCTCACGGGTTTCCGCCGCCGCCAGCACGGCCTGCGTGCATTCGGTATAGGCTCGCACCAGGCCGCCGGTGCCCAGCTTCGTGCCGCCAAACCAGCGCGTAACCGTCAGCATCACATTGCGAAGACTGCTGTTGCGAAGCACTTCCAGCATCGGGCGTCCGGCCGTGCCGGGGGGTTCGCCATCATCCGAACAGCCCAGAACCGATGCATCCTTGCCAATGACAAACGCATGCACGACATGGGTGCTATCGGCATACCGAGCCTTCTGGGCACGCAAAAGTTCGCGGGCCTCCTCCGCACTGGATGCAGGAAAAGCCTCGCCCAGAAAACGCGAATTTTTGATCACCAGCTCTGCTTGTGCCGGTGCAATCAACTCCAGCATCCTACTCTCCATTTTTTAACCACGAAAAGCACGAACAGACACGAAATTTTTCGTAATACTCCAACTTCTTCTTTTTTGTGAAGGATTTTTTTATGGACGATGGACAGGGACAAGAATGGACACGATGGACGGAATGGACAAGAATGGACTGCTGAATGGACAATGGACAATGGACGATGGACAATGGACAGAGATTATGTCGCGTCTTTCAGGGCTAATCCCAACATCGCCGATCCGACCGATCTACTTGATCCGTCTGATCCGACAGATCTGTCGGAGAAAGCAACAGACCAGATCACAAATTCGCGTGCCATTCCATCCGTCGAAGCAACAACCCTACAAATTTTCCGAGTTTTTCGTGCTTTCCGTGGACAAAAAATAAGTTGTGGGCGTTAGCCCACGCCAAGTTTTTTCGTGTGGTTCGTGGTTACGAAATTCGTTTCATTTTAGCGGTGAACATGGCATCGCAGTCGCCATGTTCCGGCCAGATTTGGCGCATGCCATTACAGGGGCGCTCATCCAGAGGGCAGACGAACGGGTAAAGCTCGAACTGCGGATTTTCGGCAAGAAAAGCTTCGACGATATCCTGATTCTCGACCCGGAACATCGAGCAGGTCGAGTAGACCAAGGTGCCTCCTGGTTTGACCGCCAGCGCGGCGTTGCTCAGCAGCTGTTTTTGCAGGCGGGTGAATTCCGGCAATTCTTCCGGGTAGCTACTCCAGCGGGCACCCGGGTTGCGCCTCCAGGTTCCCGAACAGGAACAGGGTGTATCCACGAGGACTCCGTCAAACCGTGCGTTCCATTTGGGCATTTCCTTGCCCTTCCACTCCTTGTAGCGGATATTGGGGAACTGTGCACGTCGTGCGCGCAATTTGAGTTCATCGAGCTTATGCAGGCGGATATCGCTGGCCACCACGCTGCCTTTGCCCTGCATCAGCCAAGCAAGATGCAAGGTCTTGCCGCCTCCGCCAGCGCATGCATCCCACCATTGCTCGCCGGGCTGGGGATCGCAAACTAGCCCGACGCACTGCGAAGCCAAGTCTTGTATTTCAAAATCGCCATGACGGAAAGCCGGCATGGCACGCAAATTCAAAGAGGTTGCCTTCGAACGAAGCGCATATTGCATTTTGTCATGCGGATGAGCCTGAAGCCCCTGCTCTTGCAGACTGCGGCAAAGCCAGGCGACATCGCTGATCTGCGCCCGTAACCACAGCGGCGGACGTTTCTGCAGCCAACCAGTCAATTCCGTCCAGTCGATCTTTTCTTCCGCTGCCGGCAGCTCCAGTGCCCAATCCGGCACCAGCTCGAGCAAATCACCTTTTGGGTTCTTTGCAGGATAGAACAGCGGTATAAGGCTGCGCCATTTCTCCTGCCAGGAAGCATCCCTCGAAGTAAAGTTCAATTCCAGGTCTGCGGGTTCGAGTGCTCCTGCCCAGACATGCACTGCCTGTGGCACTTCCTCGGGGGATTCCAAAAGCCAGGCGCCGACCAGAACCCGATACCAGTGCGCCGCCGGAATCTCCTCGGGACAATCCCGGCGTTTTTCCCAAGCATCGACAAAGGGACGCGGTGCCAGACGCCGCAGCCAGCCCCACCAGCGTAAAACCGAAAAAAGGGTTTCGCCGATCAGACGTCGATCCCTCGAACCGAGCTGTCGGTTGGCATAAAAGGCGTCCTTCAGGCAACGGTCTGCCGGCTTTCCCGCCAGCAAAGACTGCGACACGGCTTGCAACACGATTTCCGCGCAGACGGCAGCCTGCGTCTGCAAGCGATGCAATGGCATTTTCCGGTTAGATGATTTCATTTTTAACAACGAAAAAACACGAAAAAACACGAAAAAACACGAAAGTAAGATTATTCAGCGCTCATGGTAGCGGATTGGACAGTATTAGCCAGCAGCATGGTAATGGTCATCGGGCCGACACCGCCAGGAACCGGCGTGATCAGGGACGCCTTTTCCTTAACCGGCAGATAATCCACATCCCCGACTAGACGGTAGCCTTTTTTGGCGGTCGCATCCGCAACTCGGTTGACGCCGACATCGATCACCACGGCGCCCGGGCGGATCATGTCGGCAGTAATCGTTTTCGGACGTCCTGCGGCGGCAATGACGATATCGGCACGCAAGGTATGGGCGGCCAGGTCTTTGGTGCGGGTATGGCAGACGGTCACGGTTGCATTGCCATAAGGGGACTTCTGCAATAGCAGATTAGCCAGTGGCTTGCCGACAATATTGCTGCGCCCGACAACTACCACCTCAGCCCCATCGAGTTTAACGCCGCTGCGCAGCAGCAGTTGCAGTACGCCATGCGGAGTGCAAGGCAGGAAGGTTTTCTCACCGATCACCATCTTGCCAACACTGACCGGATGAAAACCGTCAACATCCTTCTCCGGCGAAATCGCCATAATCACCCGGGACTCGTCAATATGCTTCGGCAAAGGCAACTGCACCAGAATACCATGAATCTTCGGATCGGCATTGAGTTTGCTGATCAGAGCAAGCAGTTCTTCTTCGCTGGTTTCCGCCGGCAGACGATTGTCGTCCGAGTAGATTCCAATCTCTGCGCAGGCTTTTTCCTTGGCCGTGACGTATGATTGCGAAGCGGGATCCTCCCCAACAAGCACCACTGCCAGACCAGGAACAATCCCCTTTTCCGCTTTCAAATGCCGAACCTGAGCTTCGAGTTCTGCCCGAATATCCTTCGCAACTTGTTTCCCATCAATAATTACTGCCGACATCTTTTCCTCTCATTTAATGAAGCTTTTCACATATATCGCACTCGTTGAATGGGGTGGACATAGTGGACAGAAGACCGATGTCCCCTACGCCCCCTACGCCCCCTGCACCCCGCACCCTGCACCCCGCACCCCGCACCCCGCACCCTGCACCC
>JAPXLT010000245.1:0-7346 GCA_033809415.1 Lentisphaeria bacterium | reverse complement strand
ATGCGTGTGAAAAGAACACGGCCATGCCGCCAGGCAAACTGCGGGGAAAAACGGAAGCACAACAAGTTATCCGCTGCTTGCCCCCCCAACTTGTCTATAAACTATAAGGGGGGACTGACCCATTACTAAAAACTTCGTAATGCATTCTTTTTGAACAACGAAATGCTCGAAAGGACTTGGCGCGGACTGATCGCCCGCAACCCATTTTTTGTCCACGGAAAGCACGGAAAGCGCAGAAAATTTCATGGAAATGGCTTTGTCTGCGAGAATATGTCGTGCTTGCCATGATTTTTTTTGCATGTTGACGGGAATTCAGCCGACATTTATTTTGCGGACTTTTTTTCGGTAATCTCGCATGGACATACCGGTATGGCGTCTGAAAAAAAACGTCCCATATTTCTTATCAGGGAAATGCAATTGGTCAATCAATTCTTCGATGCGCAAATCAGAATATTGCAAAAGATTTTTCATGATACGAATACGTTCTGCGTCAATAATATCTTTCGGTGAACAATTCAATTCCCGCCGTGTCATCAGGCGCAAATGTCCAGCCGAGCATTTCAGATGCTCCGCCACCTCCTCGACACTGACAGGGCGCCCGCCTTTTTGAAAAACGTATGAGACAATACGCTGGCGCAGCCAGATGCCATGTGAAGGCACCTCGATGGCAATGTCTTCAAGGAGATAACGGCGAATGATACCATACAGTAAATATTCCAGCATATGGATTTCCGGGACATTGTCGTCAACCGCAATGCTAACGTATGGGATGACGGGAAAAATGACAGCGTAGCATAGTTTAACAGCCTCGATCAGCGCCATGCGCAATGGTAAGCCATCTGCATCGTTCTTCAGAAGAGCTTTGGTGGATGGCGCTGTTGACAAATCGAATTTGAATGAATATGAGCCGAAAGTCGTATGCGCGCGATAACAGAAATGGTGCTTGATATTCGGTCCAATGATGATAATATCCCCACGCTTGACAGGTAATTTCTCCTTGCCGATAAAAATGTCTGCCTTGCCTTCATCGCACATTTCCATGCTCCAGAAGGTATGCTGATGCACCGGGGAATCCACATCATTTTCGAGATTCTCCTGATAATCCCTGCCTGTATTCCTTAAAATCAATCCTGCAACCATTTGCGGCGAGTTCCTTATAAAATATTTGTTTTTCATTCCAAAACATTGAAGAAATGTTTGTTTTAGGCGTAATATATTCGATTTTCACATCCTATTCAAATTAGCAAGCCATTGAAAAAGAAAAGACAACCGCTATATTGAACGTTGTTTGCATTATTTTTCAGGTGTTTTGTATCCCTGAAACAAGCCAAGGACAATCAACCATCAGAGAAGTAAGCGAACTTAGCGGTCATTTCTGCAAGGTAGCAATCGGCGCCATCGGTATCCACAGAAAATAATTTTCCTTTTTTTGAAAATGATGAAAGGACATTCTTATCATGAGCAGCAGTTCAAATTCTGGTGGTACAGTACGAGTAGCGGTGGTAGGCGCCGGCGGCATTGCCAACAGCGTGCACCTGCCATCGCTGAAGGAAATGCCTGACGTCGAACTAGTCGCCATCTGCGACCTGCTTCCCGAACGGGCTCAGCAACAAGCAAAAAAATGGGGCATACCGAAAACGTATACCCTGATACGCGAGATGTTCGCCAACGAAAAAATTGACGCGGTCTTCTGTCTGGTCGAACCTGGCAGCATGTTCCATGTCGCCATGCTCTCCCTGGAACACGGCTATCATACCATGATTGAAAAGCCACCGGGCATCACGGCCTACCAGGCGGAATCGCTCGCCCGTAAGGCCGACGAAAAGAAATGCCACCTGATGGTCGCCTTCAACCGCCGCTTCATCCCAGTCGTCCGCAAAACCCACGAAATCGTCACCGCCAAGGCAGCGGTGACCCAGGTGGAGGGATGCTTTTACAAATACGGCAGCGCAGCGTTTGACAAGGGCAGCCTGTGCGCCTTCACCTCCGACACGATTCACGCCGTCGACCTGATGCGCTACCTGTCAGGCGGCCGTGATGCCAAGAAGGCGGCCATGGTGATCAACCGCTATGACAGTCCCATGGACAATGCCTGGAACGGTATCTGCGTGTTTGACAATGACGTCACTGGCATCATCAAGGCCAACTACCGGGTCGGCGGGCGCGTCCACCAGTTCCAGCTGCACGGCATCGGCGTCAGCGCCTTTATCGACCTGGGCATGGGTGCCGACATCTCGGTACAGTCCAGGATTCTGACCCACCAGGGTGCTGTCAGCTATTCCCTGGCTTCCACTGGCGCCGCCGCTGAAAACAGCGTCATCCTGGATGGCAAGGAACTGGCCGGCAGCGACCAATTCTACCGTTTCTATGGCTATTATTTCGAAGATCGACATTTCATCGACTGCGTCAAATCCGGCGACACACCAGAAACCTGCATTCAAGACGCAGTTCACAGTATCCGCCTGGTCGAACAGTTTCTCGCCAGTCGGCTGTAAGCTTCCCTCGAATGAGCAGGGAAAATACTCGTTACTAAAAATTTTTTTAACAACGAACACGGACGGGACACGGACGGGACACGGACGGGACACGGATAGCTGATCGGTCGGGTTGGTCGGATCGGCGCAATGCTTTGCGCCGTAGGCGCTTAACCATGCTTAACCCCAGGTTTTAACCTGGGGTGAGGAACCCACCCAAAGACAGTGCCTTGTAAAGGCACTACAATCATTTGGATCAGCTTGACAAGTTACTGTGTACCAATGACTTAGAGATTAGTTTTCCAAAAATCTTTATGAAAAAACAAGAAGGTTGAAGATAGTGCGAATTTTTTTTAGAGTTGGTTGTGCTGGTTTCACAAAGGAGGAAAGCATGGTTAAATGTCGTTTTACACTTATTGAATTGCTGGTCGTCATCGCCATCATCGCGATCCTTGCCTCAATGTTGCTGCCGGCGTTGAACAAAGCGCGTGAACAGGCCAAAAACGTCAATTGTCTCAATAACCTGAAACAGCAAGGCACAGGTTTTTTCTTGTATATAGACGACTTCAATGGATATTATCCGCCTTATGGTGACAAGCCGGCATATCCGCTGCCATATGGGTACTGGGCAGCCTACCTGGACCAACATTACATGAAAACTCCGAACAGCTTTTTCTGCCCGTCTATTTTAGAGCATAAGAACAAAATGGCGGCACGTTTGAAGAGCGACATTGGATCCTACAACTGGCGTGAAGCGCATATTTATATTTCCTACGGCTATAACATCTTTTTTGTTGGCGGTTCCAAAGCCAGTTCGGCCAACCCTCCGATAATGGCTGGAGCTGCCAAAGATCCGGTGAATACTCTTGTGACGATGGACACAGCCAACTGCAGGCCATTCAATACAGACGCAGGATACTATGCAGGATTTTCTGACTTCGGCACTTCCATCGTCTACTACTACGGCAACAACAACAGTCCCCATCCCCGTCATCGGATGCGGTATAATATCCAGTGGATGGATGGTCATGTCTCCAACATCAAAGTCAATCTGCTGACCAACGTATGGCTGCCTCTCTACCCAGTAGGCAGCAAAAATTCGGACGGTTACTTCGGCAATCGATGATACGGTTTCAACGGTTGAACAGAACAATGCTTTTGAAAACGAAAAAAATATTGCTGGGAGCAGCGGCACTGGCCTTTACCGGAATTCTGAATGCAGAAACCATCATGAGCGCCAATTTTGACAAAAGTGATGCACTTTTGCTGAAAGGTGGCAGGTCTGTTCCCGCTAAAATCAACGGCACAGGCATCATGCTCCGCAATCAAGGTACCGTCAACGGGTGGCTGGAACAACAGAATCAGGGAACAACCAAGTTCATTGGCGGCAATCTGAGTTGGAGCATCCCTTCATTTCCCATACAAGATGGAGGTTTTTCTGCCTGGTTCAAGCCGGAAGGGCTTGGAGTATACAATGTTTTTTTCGGACTTGGCGGCCAAATCTGGAATAAAAGCGGCGTTCTGAGCCTGTTTTACGATACGGAAGCACAGCAGCTTTATTTGCGTATGCGCTCCGCCACAGGACAGTCTGGAGACGCTGTTCTGAAAGTCAACCTGGCACCTCATGAATGGTGCCAGGTGGCAGCTTCCTGGCAATATGACGAACAGAACCAGAAAATGATACTTCATGCAGGCTGCCGGCAACCTGGCGGCAATTGGCTGACAGCAGAAGGCATGACTGCCTGGGATGACAAAAGCCTGAACGAAAAAGCTCTGTTTGGAGTTCCGCTGACCTTATGGTTCGGGTCAGGTCCACAAGGGCGCAACCCCGCATGCGGCCTGCTGGATGACATGAAAATCTATGACAAGGCCATTTCCTTCGACTCCATTTCCGGCAGCGTGCCACGTGAAAAATCAGGGGCGGTCGGAATCTCTGAGTCAACATTCATAAAGCTGCCTGACATTGAGCCTGAAGGAAACAATTGGCGGGTTGGCTTGATTCCCGTTCCGCATCTGAAGGAGATTCCGGTCATAGACGGCAGGGGCAAGGCGTGGCATCGCGATTTAAGTCTTGTGCCCGTCATGCTAACGCCTGGTTCGATGTGCGGCCCGGATGTCGTATCTCAGGCTCACCTTGGAATGATCGATGACCAGTTATATGTCTTCGTGCACAATGAAGTTCCTTCAACGAACGCCATGGTTTGCGAAACAATGGAACATGATGGCCCTGTGTATAACAACGAGTGCACGGAATTGTATCTGGTGACTCCGGATGGCGACTGCTATCAGTGGATCATCGACCCAAGAGGCCAGAGTTTTGACGCACGCAACCGGGACAAGGGCTATGACGGCAAAATCAAAATGGCTGCCGCTATCGAAAACAATGGATGGAATGCTGAATTCCTAATACCAGCTGATCAGCTCAACGCAAAGAAACTGTTAGGATGCCGCATTAACATCGCAAGAAACCATACAGCACACGTCCCCTCGCAGTTAAGCCAATTGATTGTCTCCAAGCGGGACAACTTTTCGGACTTGGACAATTTTTCCTGGATATATCCTCTCCAGAGTTCTTCAGGAATAGCCTTGACACCTGGAATTGCAGGCGGACCGGCCGGCCAGCCTATGCTGAACGTGGCTTTGCGGCTTCCAGGCAATCTGTCATCCTGCCAGACACGGCTGATTATAAGGGAACCTGCAGAAGGCGCCATCATAGACAAGCGAGAATCCGATTCCCCAAACCCCACAGTTGACCTGGAGATAAAAGCAGATATGTCTGCGCTTCTGGTGCAGGCAGCAGTGGAATGCGGGGGAAGTCTCATTGCCAATCTTTTCTATCCGGTTGCGTCAGGCCCCTCGACCACCCAAACAAAAACAAGTCTTCAGAATCCGCAGGCAAAGACTGCCTTCTTTTTGAATCATCAACTTGGCATGTCTCCTGGAGTTCCAGCCCCCTTCAAGCCAATTCAGTTTGATGGGCGGCAACTCACATTTTTGAACAGCAGGATTCTTTGCGGCGAAAAACTCTTTGAACAGCTCTCCGGCAATGGCGCTGATTTGCTGGCAGCCCCCATGCGCCTGATGGCAGGCAACAGTGAAATCTCTGTTGGCGGCATCGAAAATGTCATGCAAAATGCCGAAACGATCCAGTTTACAAGACCATTATCGGTCAAAGGCAAAGAAGGGAAACTTGCCGTTAAAGCCGAATATGACGGGATGATATATGTTTCCATCGATTTACCATCAGTCCCCATGGAGAACCTGAAACTGGAGATTCCAATAAACTCCGAATGGGTGAAGTTTATTGAATTATCAGGGGCACAGGATTATGCAGGAAATGGGCAGCTGATCATCCCAGAAAATGAGAAACGATATGGATTCCGCAGCATGCCGCGAATTGTCATCGGAGGACGCAGCCATAGCCTGGCTTTTGCGACCGAACATCCTGGACGGTGGAAAAACCAAAATATGACACGGGTGCTCGAATATTACCGCGATGGCAAAGGCGTGGATACCCTGACACTGAATTTTTCGGATATGCCATTGGGAACAGCAGCCGAGCAATTTGACTTTGCTTTTCTGGTAATGCCTGTCAAGCCAGCGTCGAATTTTTCAGTTGATCGGGATGCCGCCTGGGTCAATGTCTATTATCCCCAGCGTCTGTTAACACCGATGGAATGCGCGGTTGATGGCAAGGAAACGCCTTTGGACCTGTTCAAGAGATGCGGCGTGAAAACTGTCGTCTTTTTCGATCATTGGATGAAATATCAGTCAGGACATACACCAGCCTTTGAACCGTCTCTTTTCAAGGAAATCATCAAAGCCTGCAAAGCCGCAGGATTGCGGGTTATATTATATCGTTCCCGTGAATTGAGTAACGCATCGCCATTCTGGAATGACTTTTCTGCCTCATCGTTGACGATCCCCTCCAGCTACGGATTCAAACGCACTTATCCTCTCAAACAGACATCTTACGGCTATTGCCCTGCCAGTCAACTGAGTGATTATTTCCTGTGGAGCGCAGATTTTCTGTTAAAGGAATATGGCGTGGATGGCTTTTATCTGGACGGCGCCGCCAACGATCTTCTCTGTTCCAATTCTGCACATGGTTGCGGTGAAAATGGCAAGGCAACGTTCGGCATCCGCGCCAACCGTGCAATGATGAAGCGCCTGTGGAAGTTGTTTTCACAGCACCAAAAGGAGCCGCTGATTGATGCGCATGGTTTTTCCCCATTCGCCATCGGTTTCCTAACCAGTGGATATGCAGGCGAACAATTCTGGAAAATGAGGCGTTTTGACGCTGCGCCACATAAAATCATACCGCCACATTTGATGAGGCCACTTTTTGATTCTGTGCAGAACAAGGGGATCCGCACTATGATGCTGTTTTATGATGGCTGCCCCTTTACTCCTGAAGAGGTCTCCGCAATGGCACTGGTCAACGGCATTATGCCCCGCCCCCATTCTGTTGAACAGCTACCGGGTATGCAGGCTCTGAAAACAGTGGCGCCCATCTGGGCAGCCATGCGTCAATTCAATACCGATGGTGGCAAATGGCACCTTTGGTCAGAAGAAAATCGTTTCCGAATGCTGGTGCGTCCGCAGCTTCCCGGTGGAAATGAACAAATAAAGCTAAGCGTTGTCGAACAATCTGACCGCAACCTGTATTTCCTTGCCAATTACGGCATCTTTGCTGTTTCAGCCAGTATTTCCGACCCCGAGCGAAAAGTCATTGCCGACGCAGTGGATTTGCTGTCAGGAAATCCGGTAGCCCATGATGCAAAACAGGTGCGTGTCATTGTTCCACCCTACCAGCTTCAAATCATTCAAGTGAAATTTGACCTGACAGAAAAGCAGTGATCGCACAAGCGT